>NZ_NRQV01000012.1:0-160392 GCF_004119505.1 Flavobacterium sp. YO64
CACAAGAATCTGACCTTGTTTTCTGAACAACTTCTTTAACCTGTCTTCAAATTCATTATTAAGGTAGTCTTCAACAATCTTAAAACACTTCTTCTTTTCGCGATTGCTTTCCAAAAGTGACATGCCTTTATTCTAAAAACCCAAAGTCACAATTCGAATTCCCCTAACAAGAAACAAACCTCATCCTTCACCCCTCTAAACATAATCACCAGAAGGCACAAATAAAAAAACCATCACAAATGTGATGGTTTTCTTTTGGAGCCGATAGAGGGACTCGAACCCACGACCTGCTGATTACAAATCAGCTGCTCTAGCCAGCTGAGCTACATCGGCCTATTTTCCGGGTGCAAAGATAAAATTGTTTTTTAATATTCCAAAAAAAATTTCACACCACTCTTTATTATTAAAAAACCACCACATTTCTGTGATGGTTTTGTTGAGCCGATAGAGGGACTCGAACCCACGACCTGCTGATTACAAATCAGCTGCTCTAGCCAGCTGAGCTACATCGGCCTCATTACGGGTGCAAATATAAAGCGGTTTTTCGTTTTACCAAAATAATTTTGCCCTTTTTTATACTTTTTTTTGCTTACAATTCGTTGATTTTAGCAATCAATTGATTAGCAGTTTCTTCCAATTCAACATTTATTTGTTTGAAGTGCGCTTTTTTATTTTCAACGTTCTTTGCATTCACTTTTGTGATCAAAGTATCAAAAGCTGTGATCGCTTCATCAACTAAAGCATTCGTTTCTGGAGTAGGATTTCCTGTTGTAGACATTTCAAACAAGTAAACCGCCTCAATAATATCTCCTAATACAAAATTGATGTCTTTCTTTAAATTTTTAACGTTTGCCATTTTTATTATAATTTTAATTTGCGTCTGCAAAAATACACATAATCTTTATATTACACGCTATGAAATGTAAATTTCTAAAATTGAAGCTTTTCCATTCAAAACAAAGGATCTTACAGCGGCAGGAATTAATACTGTATCTCCTTTTATATAAGTATGCTTAAAGTCATCATATTCAATTTCAAAACTTCCATCAATACACATATAAACGGTAAATGTTTCACCAGATTTAGAAATTTCAATATTACTTTCTAAAGGAATAAAATTAGTGGTAAAATAAGGACAATCAACCACGACATTTGAAGTGTTTATTTTTGAATCGTATTTTTTCTGTGTATTTACTTTATTATAGTTAATCGCATCAAGTGCTAAATCTACATGAAGCTCTCTTTTATTTCCTTGTGCATCTACACGATCAAAATCGTACAAACGATAGGTAATATCTGATGTCTGTTGAATCTCTGCAACTACCAAACCTGCACCAATTGCATGAACAGTTCCTGTTTCTAAAAAGAAAACATCACCAGCTTTTGCTTTTACATTGTCTAGAATAGAAACTAAAGTATTATCTTTTAAATGTTTTAAATATTCCTCTTTACTTGAGTTCTCTTTAAAACCAACAATGATTCTAGAATCAGCATCAGCCTGCATTACATACCACATTTCGGTTTTGCCAAATGAATTATGACGCTCTTTCGCTAGTTTATCATTTGGATGAACTTGAATCGAAAGATCTTCTCTTGCATCTAAATATTTAAAAAGCAACGGAAATTGTTTACCGAAACGCTCATAAACTTTTGTTCCCAAAAGCTCATTTGGAGTTTCAGCAATAAGCTCCATTAATGTTTTTCCTTTTAATTCTCCGTTAGACACAATACTAACATCGCCTTCTACTGTAGACAATTCCCAACTTTCACCAGTAATTTTAGAAGAAATGGGCTTATTTAATATTGTTTTTAATTTTTCGCCTCCCCAAATTCTTTCTTTTAAAATTGGCTCAAATTGCAAAGGGTATAAACTTGTTTTCATATTTTAATTTTGAGACTAATAGCTTAAATAAACAATAACCTAAAAGCATTTATTTTATTTATAATACTAACTCTTTAATTATTTCTAATGCTTTTGGAATGTGCTTTGATGCATTTACACTATCAAAAATATAAATGACAACACCATTTCGATCAATAATATAGGTAACGCGTCCTGGCAGAAGACCAAACAAATTGTTACGAACACCAAAAAGATGACGCAATTTTTTATCTTGATCTGAAAGTAAGATAAAAGGCAGCTGGTGTTTATCTGCAAATTTATGATGCGATTTTACACTGTCACTGCTAATACCAATTACTTCTGCACCTAAAGCTGCAAAATCTTCATATTGATCTCTAAAACTACAGGCTTCAGTTGTACAACCAGGTGTATTATCTTTTGGATAAAAATAAATCACTAAAGGCTTTCGGCCTAAAATACTCTGGCTTTCAAAAATATCCCCGTGATTATCTTTTGCAGTAAAATTCGGAACTATATCTCCTATTTTTAATGACATTTATTATTCTCCTTTATAAGTTACAAAATTGCGATCTGTTTCATAAAGCACGATTTCTAAATCAAAATCAGGCTGAATTCTTTTTCTAATTTTATTCCATATCACAACAGCAATATTTTCTGCGGTTGGATTCAAATCTTGAAATTCCGGAACATCCAGATTCAGATTTTTGTGATCAAACGGAACTTCTACTTCCTCAAGTATAATATCCGCTAATACTTTCACATCTAAAACAAAACCAGTTTCTGGATCAATTTTACCTGTAACACTTACTGTTAAACCATAATTATGACCATGAAAATTGGGATTATTACATTTTCCAAAAACAGCATTGTTTTTCTCTAATGTCCAATCTTTTCTATGCAATCGATGTGCAGCATTAAAATGTGCTTTTCTTGATATGGTTACTCTCATTTAGGTTTGGTTAGCTTTGGTTATAATTTGTGATCTTCGAGATAATGATCAAATTCATCAAAAATTATCTTAAACCACACGGTATAAAGTTCAGGCTGTTTTTCAATATCAGCTTTAACATCTTCTATTTTCATCCATTTCCAGTCTTCAACTTCATCTGGATTTATTAAAGGCTCTTCATTATAATACCCAATCATTACATGATCAAGCTCGTGCTCTGTCAAACCGTTATCAAAAGGTGCTTTATATATAAAGTGAAATAATTCTTTCAGCTCCGCTTTAAAACCCATTTCTTCAAACAGTCGTCGACTTCCGGCTTCTATATTGGTTTCACCTTCACGCTGGTGACTGCAGCATGTATTAGTCCAGAGTAATGGAGAATGGTATTTATGATGTGCACGCTGCTGCAGCATCATTTCATTTTTATTATTTAAAATAAAAACTGAAAAAGCACGATGTAAAACAGCTTTTTCATGAGCTTCTAATTTTGGCATCAAACCAATCTGCTCATCATTTTGGTTAACTAATATTACGTTTTCTTCTGTCATATGGCGCATTAATCAAACAAAAATACGAAAAAAGAAATGGCTTAAAAATCTCAGCAGACATTGTGAAAAGTTTAACTTGTCTCGAATCTACACAAAATACTGACTTACAACACACTATATATTACCTTTTCTTTTAAAATCCTTTAAAAATAAGATTTAAAAACTGTATTGCTGAGTTTTACGTAGATAATAAAAAGTTAAAACATACTTAAATATATCTGAATTGTAAAATACACGACATTTGAAGGAAAAATGTAGTCGTATCTTTGAAAAAGAAACAGAATTAAAGCTTTAAAAAAAATGAAAACAAAAAAACAAATTCTTAGTCTTTGCTTTTTAATTCCACTTTTTATTTTACAGGCATGCGGGCAAAATACTAAAAAACAAACTGCAAACACTGTTACTGCTATGGAAAATAAAATCAGCAAACCCGGAAATCCATACTATTCAAATACTGACACAACTAAATTAAATGTGAGTAATGCAGCATGGAAAAAAGTACTTCCTGAAGATGTTTATGCGGTCATGCGCGAAGCTGACACTGAAAGGCCTTTTACCGGAAAATATTGGAATACTGATGAAAAAGGAACGTATTACTGCGCTTCATGCGGAAACAAACTTTTTAGATCTGGTGCAAAATTCGCAAGCAGCTGCGGCTGGCCAAGTTTTTTTGAGCAAGACAATAAAAAAAGTGTGGTTTACAAAAATGATAATTCTCTTGGAATGGAAAGAATCGAAGCGCTTTGCGGCCGCTGCGGAGGACACTTAGGACATTTATTTGATGATGGCCCCGCTCCTACTGGAAAACGTTATTGCATGAATTCGATTGCTCTGGATTTTATTCCTGACAACAAATAAACTGAAAAATGAAAAATACAATTTTAATCTCCCTTTTTGCGCTAGCCTTAAACGGATTTTCGCAAACTAAAAAAGCCTCAAATCTAGATACTATTACACTTGGCGGAGGATGTTACTGGTGCGTTGAAGCTGTTTACGAGAATCTGAATGGCGTAAAATCTGTTGTTTCTGGATTTTCTGGCGGAAAAAATGCAAATCCAACTTATGAAGAAGTCTGCACAGGTACAACTGGTCATGCAGAAGTAGTTCAAATTACATTCGACAAAAATGTAACCGATATAAACGAAATCTTCAAAGTATTTTTTACTGTCCACGATCCGACTACACTAAACAGACAAGGTGCTGATGTTGGAACACAATATAGATCTGTGATTTTTTACAAAAATACTGAACAAAAAAAAGCGGCTGAATCTATTATTTCCGAATTGAACAAAGCAAAAGTTTACAGTAATCCTATTGTAACTAAAGTTGAACCTTTCAAAGCTTTTTATAAAGCTGAAGATTATCATCAAAATTATTATTCAAACAACAAGAATCAACCTTATTGCAAAATGGTGATTCAGCCTAAACTGGAAAAATTTGAAAAAGTTTTTAAAGACAAACTAAAGAAGAAATAAAAAAGAGCATAAAAAAGGGGAAATGATTTTTAATTTCCCCTTTTTTATGCTCTTTTAAAACTATTGTTTAGCTACTTTTTTAAATCTCATCATTGGCACATCGCCTTGAATTAAATTTAATTTTCCATCTTTATCAACAGAGTAACTTGTAATTTTTCTCATTTGCTTTAAAAATTGCTGTTCACCGCCGCCTTCACAAAACATCATTGTAGTTGGCCCCGGTTCTCCAAAAGTCAGCGACTTTCCGTTTAGAGTATACGGTGCACTGTAACCATTACACCCATTATTACCAAAAACTTTCGTTTCTTTCTGATCAAAAGTAATTTGTGGCTTTTTGTTTGGATACAAACCTTCAAAAGCAATTCTAGGACCCGAAATATATTCTAATTCCCAAGTTGTATCATAAATATTCGCTGTGCTTTTACTCTCTTTTGATACCATACATGAAGTAAGTAATAAGGTTAAAACTGAAACGACTGCAAGTGTAAGTTTTTTCATAAAGATGTTTTTTTAGATTAATATTTTTTGTTCTTGAAAATTAAACTCTTTCTACAAACAGCACTTTCTCAATATTCATGCCTGTTTGCACAGATTGCTAAAAATTCTAAATCTTTAAAAATTTAATTTAAGCATGAAAAATGTACTTCAGCAATAAATTCCATTTCAATATAAATCACACTTTTCTGATCTCTAAGTTACATATTTTTATTCAAAACACTACCAATCAATTATTTAATACGAAATATTCCGTTGTGTTTTTTATTCTTATTCGCTCTAACTACAATTCATTCTCAAAAAAATCTTAATAATCTTTGTTATACAGATAGCTATTGGGAACTACTGAGAGAAAATAAATCAAAGCCTCAAATATTCTGAGACTTTTTCTTTTTATTTTTTCCGAACTTTACATCCTTAAATAAGTTTAAAATGAAAGCACTTACCTTCTCTACTTTTGGAGAATCAAATGTTTTAGAATATACCGAAATCCCTAATCCGCAATTAAAAAATGATGAGATTCTAGTTGAAATGAAAGCTATCGGATTAAATTTTGCGGATGTTTACAGACGAAAGGGAAATTACCATTTAAAAGGAAACCCGCCTTTTATTGCTGGCTATGAAGGCGCAGGAATTGTTGTTGATTCTAATAATTTAGATTATAAAATAGGAGATCGTGTAGCCTTTGCCGATGTCCCTTTTGCTAATGCTGAATTAGTTTCCGTTAATACAAATCATGTTATTCCTTTGCCAGATGATATTTCTTTTGAAACTGCTGCTTCTGTTTTACTGCAAGGCTTGACTGCACATTATTTAGCAACCGACAGCCATAAAACCACAAAAGGCGAAACTGTTCTAATTCATGCTGCTGCCGGAGGTGTTGGTCAGCTTTTAACACAAATCAGTAAATTGCTGGGCGCGAATGTTATTGGTCTAACCTCATCTGCAGAAAAAGCAAAAATAGCAATTGAACACGGAGTAGATCATGTTTTACTATATAATGAGGATTGGAAATCAGATCTTTTTAAAATAATCCCAAAAGGTGTCGATGTGGTTTACGACAGTATTGGAAGTACTTTAATGGAAAGCTTTGAAGTCACCAAAGAATGTGGTCAAGTTGTTTTCTTCGGAATGGCGGGCGGAGATCCTGAATTTGTAAATCCGAGAATGTTAATGGACAGTTCTAAAACTTTAACTGGTGGAGATCTATGGAGTTATTTAAATTCTAAGGAAGAAAGAATAAAAAGAGCCAATCAACTATTTAATTGGATTTTAGATAAAAAAATAAAACTTTCAGAACCAACTTCTTTCAAGTTATCAGAAGGTAAACTAGCGCACGATTTTTTGGAAAGCAGAAAAAGTACAGGAAAAATAATTTTGATTCCTTAATTTTTTTTTAGCCACAAATTCATGAATTATTTAAAATAAAATCGTGACTCACGGCGAAAAATATACTTTACAATTGATCAATTTCTATTTTAGTCAATTCTGATAATTCTAAAATTCTATCGACGTCATTTTTGTTCGCTACAAAAAACAGATAACTATCTCCTTTTGTATCATAACTCATTAACTCTAATTCTTGTTTTGCTAACTCTTTTTGTATATAAGGAAACAAATCATGACTGTACGTTTCTTCAGGATAATCAAATTTAAAATCTTGATCAATCAAATCAGATACTATGGCTTCAGCTTCTTCTGCATCAAACTTCCAGTCACTTTGCCAGCTGTTTATTCCTTCAAAAAAGTCAAACTCATCATCGTAATCATAGTCCTCAACTCCTTCCTCATACGCTTCAAAAAGAGCCCTTGCTTGATCTTCTAACAATTCATCTTTCATTTCGCCTCTCGAAATCAATCGCAAAAATTCTTGAAAATGCTCAACCGAAGTACTTTCAGCTATTAGACTTTCTGTTGAAGGTTTTACAACTGTTGCAGGTATTTCGGCTCCTAAATATTCGCAAATACCCTGCAAAACAATTTCAAAATCCTTAAAACCAATTTTCTGAATTTCATTAGTTGGTTCTTTTATATCGACTGCTTTAAGTTCTAAAAGCCCGCGTGTATAATCATAAAAATAGCTATTATTATATAGTAATTTAAAATCGTTTGTTTCCATGCTGTCTGTACAACAAAAGAAAACAATGAAATTATTTAAAACATGCTTCAAATGTTTTTTCATTTCTGGAGCAGGCTTTGAGAAAAATTCGATGTGAATGTAGTAATAATTCAATCCTTCCTTTATCTCTTCATCTGAAAGCGGTCCAATATTAACCTTTTTATATACCTCATTTAAAATTTCGTATGCATTATTAAAACCCGCTTTTTTGATTTCTGCTTTTCCCTCATCATGATCAAATGAATCTGGAATTGAATATAAGGTTACAGAAACAGTGTCATGAATTCCTTTCATTTTGAAATTCGACCTGCTGGATTCGTGGTATAAATGAGAATAAACTTCGTATAAAACATCAAAAGAAACAATCGACTTTGGGTCATTATTTCTTTTAAACAAATTAGAAAAAAAACTGCTCATTGAAATTAGAGTTTAAAAAATCGAAATAATAGTAAAATTAAGTATTCAAAACTATGATTTATTTACTACAAAAATAACAAACCAATATGTTTTTTATACCCAATACATCATACTATGTGGCTTTTAAATAAGTATAAAAACGTTGTACCAAAAAACAAACTCTTATTTCAATGTTTCAGCAATCATCAAAGCACATTTTTCTCCGTCGATTGCCGCAGAAATAATACCCCCCGCATAACCTGCTCCTTCTCCACATGGATACAATCCTTTTATCTGTAAGTGCTCTAAAGTTTGAGCATCTCGTGGAATTCTGACTGGCGACGAAGTTCTACTTTCTGGTGCGTGTAAAATGGCTTCATTGGTCAAGTAACCTCGCATTGATTTACCAAACTCTTTAAAACCTTCGCGTAAAATCTGTGATAAGAAACCTGGAAAAACCTGTCCCATTTCAACAGAAGTTGTTCCAGGAACATATGATGTTTTTGGAATATCCACAGAAACTTTATTTTGCGTGAAATCAACCATTCTCTGAGCCGGAACTTTTTGAGTTTGTCCAGCTAAATGCCATGCTTTTTGTTCAATGCTTTTTTGAAATTCCATTCCAGCAAGAGCGCCAAATTTTGCAAAAGGTTTAAAATCTTCTAGCTTCAACTCAATTACAATTCCTGAATTTGCTGTTGCTTGATCTCGTTTCGATGGCGACCAGCCATTTGTCACTACTTCGCCTGGACTTGTAGCACAAGGTGCAATTACTCCCCCTGGACACATACAGAACGAATACATTCCGCGACCGTTTACTTGCTTTACAATCGAATACGGAGCCGGCGGCAAATGTTCCCCTCGGTAATCACAGCTGTATTGAATACTATCGATTAATTCCTGCGAATGTTCTGCTCGAACTCCTAAAGCAAAAGGTTTTGCTTCGATTAAAATTTTCTTTTTATCTAATAATTCAAAAATATCTCGTGCTGAATGCCCCGTTGCTAATATTAATTTATTAGCAAGAATTTTATCTCCATTTTGAGTTACAATTCCCTCGACTTCATTGTTTTTTAGTAAAATATCAGTTACTCGAGTATCAAACAAAACTTGACCACCAAACTCAATGATTTTATTTCGAATATCTTCAATAATTTTCGGCAATTTATTAGTCCCGATATGTGGATGTGCTTCAATCAAAATATCTTCTGAAGCGCCAAAAGCAACCAGAAGTTCTAAAATCCTTGTAACGTCACCGCGTTTTTTAGATCGCGTATACAATTTACCATCAGAGTAGGTTCCAGCTCCGCCTTCTCCAAAACAATAATTTGAATCTTCATTTACGATATGTTCTACATTTATTGCTTTTAAATCACGTCGGCGTCCGCGAACATCTTTTCCGCGTTCCAGTACAATTGGTTTCAAACCTAATTCAATTAATTGCAAAGCAGCAAAAAGTCCAGCTGGACCTGCACCAACAACAATGACTTCTTGTGCAGAAGAAACATCTTTATATATAGGTAGTTCAATTTTGGTTTCCTGAAAAGGTTCTCCTTTTAAATAAACCAGAACTTTCAAGTTTATTTTAATCGCTTTTTGACGTGCATCAATAGAGCGTTTTAAAATCGAAACATGCTGAATTTCTTGAGCAGAAACTTTAATTTGCTTAGACAAATGGTCTTTCAGCAATAATTCGTTTGCAGCAATTTCTGGTGTTACTTGAAGTAAAAGTTCTTTAGGCATTTTTTTATGTTTATTCTATTAGCTTTTCTTTCTATGAAAAGAAGATGCAAAAGTACTACTTTGAACTGACTTTATGTAATTAACCGCAAAGTGTGCTAAGTTTTTTTTAGATACAGTTTTATAAAACACAAAGTTCATAAAGCTTTATGTTGACGTAACTTTGCGAACTTTATGTTTTCCATATTTAAAGAAAAAATAAATCTTAGCGCACTTTACAGTTAATTTATGCAGTAACTTTCCATTTCCTAAAATCTTTACTATTTATTTTTAGCCACAGATTATTGGGATTAAAAAGATTTATTTAAGAACGGTTAGACATACTGTCGTGCGTCTAACCTATTACGGGCACACGTTACGTAAACGCACTGCAGTGCGTCTCTACACAAAAAAACTTAGAACCTTAGCATCTCAGAATCTTAGAACCTTTAAAAAAGACTTTGTACCTTTGCCACTCTGAACCTTTTCACTAAAAAAAATGTCAAGAAAAATAAAACTAATCTGGGATTTTCGTGGCCCAGCTTCTGCAAAAACAGCCGAACATCATGAAATTCATTTAAAAGAATATATTACAATCGAAAAACTTCCTTTAAATATTACGGGATTTAAAATCATAGACGATATGTACGCCATAGCTTTTATGGTGGTAAGTGATGAAAATATGATTCAAGTTAGGGATGCTTTGAAACCACATCGAGGAGAGATTTATTCTGAGTAAGATGTAAAATGAAAAATGAAAAATGTGAGATGATCAAAATATATTTAACATCTCACATTTTTCATTTTATATTTAACTTATAACTAGTTGGCTACTTCACTGATAAACTTAATACGCATCAAACGTAATTCATCAATATCATAATCACCGTCGAATTCTTTTAGGGCATCTTCGATTTTGTCTGATTCCGATTCCATGAAATAATCGTGAATTTCTTCTTGCTGATCATCATCGAGCATATCATCAACCCAATATTTGATATTCAGCTTTGTTCCCGAATATACAATTTGCTCCATCTCTTTAATTAAAGCATCCATCGAAAGTCCTTTTGCAGAAGCAATATCGCTCAAAGGCAATTTTCTGTCAATATTCTGAATGATATACAATTTATTGGCAGAATTTACTCCGGTAGATTTTACCACTAAATCGTCTGGACGAATAATATCATTGTCTTCAACATATCTGCTGATTAAAGTAACAAATTCGCTTCCGTATTTTTTAGCTTTTCCTTCTCCAACTCCGTGAATGTTGTACAATTCAGTTAATGAAATTGGATATTTTAAAGCCATATCTTCAAGCGAAGGATCTTGAAAAACAACAAACGGTGGAACACCTAATTTTTTGGCGACTTTTTTACGCAGTTCGCGCAGCATTCCCATTAAAACTTCATCAGCAGTACCCGATGATTTTGATGAAGCAACAATAGCTTCATCATCAGCTTCACTGTATTCATGATCTTCTGACATCAGGAATGAAACTGGTTTTTTGATAAAATCTAAACCTTGTTTCGTGATTTTTATTACGCCATAAGTTTCAATATCTTTTGATAAATAGCCGCTTACTAAAACTTGTCTAAGTAAAGCCATCCAATATTTCTCGTCATGATCTGAACCTGAACCAAAAAAAGACTGCGTATCTGTTTTATGCGCTTTTATAACAGCATTGACACGACCAATTAAAGTAAAGACAATTTCTTTTGACTTATATATATGTTTGGTATCGCGAACAATTTCAAGCAATTTAACCACTTGATCTTTGGCTTCAACTTTATTTTTAGGATTACGAACATTGTCATCCATATCTGCACCTTCACCAGTTTCGCTGTCAAACTCTTCACCAAAGTAATGAAGTAAAAATTTACGGCGTGACATTGAGGTTTCTGCATAAGCTACCACTTCCTGCAAAAGGGCAAAACCAATTTCTTGTTCAGCAACTGGTTTTCCAGACATAAATTTTTCTAATTTCTCTACATCTTTATAAGAGTAATATGCCAAACAATGCCCTTCGCCGCCGTCACGACCTGCGCGGCCTGTTTCTTGGTAATAACTTTCTAATGATTTTGGAATATCGTGGTGAATTACAAAACGAACATCGGGTTTATCAATTCCCATTCCGAAAGCAATTGTTGCAACAACTACGTCAACATCTTCCATCAAAAACATATCCTGATGTTTTGCTCTCGTTTTTGCATCTAAACCTGCATGATAAGGAACAGCGCTAATTCCGTTTACTTGTAAAACCTCAGCAATCGATTCTACTTTTTTTCGGCTCAAACAGTAAATAATTCCTGATTTGCCTTTATGTTGTTTGATAAATCGAATAATATCCGACTCAATATTTTTAGTTTTTGTACGTACTTCGTAATATAAATTAGGTCTGTTAAACGAAGCTTTAAAAGTATTTGCATCCACCATATCCAAGTTCTTCAAGATATCTTCTTGTACCTTTGGTGTGGCAGTAGCAGTAAGTCCAATAATTGGCACTTTACCTAATTGTTTAATTATATTTCTAAGATTCCGGTATTCTGGTCTAAAATCATGACCCCACTCTGAAATACAATGTGCTTCATCTATAGCAACAAATGAAATGGGCACACTTTGCAAGAAAGTAACATATTCTTCTTTCGTTAAAGATTCTGGAGCTACATACAAGAGTTTAGTCAATCCAGACGAAATGTCTTTTTTAACTTGTGCAATTTCTGTTTTGGTAAGTGAGGAATTCAGTACATGTGCAATTCCGTTTTCTGAAGAAAGGCTTCGAATCGCATCTACCTGATTTTTCATCAAAGCAATTAAAGGAGACACAACAATGGCTGTTCCTTCCTGAATTAAAGCGGGTAATTGATAACAAAGAGACTTTCCTCCGCCAGTAGGCATAATTACAAAAGTATTCTTTTTATCTAAAATACTCGTAATGACTTGCTCTTGCAAGCCTTTAAATTGGCTAAAGCCGAAATACTTCTTTAATTCCTTATGTATTTCAATTTCGTTTGAATTCATTCTTTATTTAAATGGATATTTTTGTATAAATTTGCAACACATAAAGATACAACTTTCTTTTATACATACAAATTTTAAATATTCTGTTTTGATCACAAAAGAAAATATATTGGCGATTGCCAAAAAAACCATACTCTCTGAAAGTGAAGCAATTACAAAGTTAATCGATTTTCTTGATGAAAATTTCTTCGAAGCAACCCAGTGCATATATGAAACTAAAGGTCGTTTAATCGTTACCGGCATAGGAAAAAGCGCAATTATTGCTCAAAAAATGGTTGCTACTTTCAACTCTACGGGAACTCCTTCTATGTTCCTGCATGCTTCAGAGGCAATTCATGGCGATTTAGGAATGATACAAAATGAAGACATCATTATTTGCATTTCAAAAAGCGGAAACAGCCCTGAAATTAAAGTATTAGTACCGTTATTAAAACGCTTCGGAAATACTTTAATCGCTATTACCGGAAATATAACTTCAGCTTTAGCCAAAGGTTCTGACTATGTTTTAAATACCACCGTAGATACTGAGGCCTGCCCTATTAATCTGGCTCCAACAAACAGCACAACTGCACAACTTGTAATGGGAGACGCGCTTGCTGTATGTCTTATGGAAATGCGTGATTTTAAACCTGAAGATTTTGCAGTTTATCATCCGGGAGGTGCTTTGGGCAAAAAATTACTGCTTCGCGTAAAAGATATGATTGAGCATTCATTAAAACCTATGGTAACTCCTGAAACGTCTGTTAAAAAGGTAATTTTTGAAATCTCTGAAAAAAGACTTGGTGTTACGGCAGTTATCGAAAATGATAAAATCGTAGGCATTATTACTGATGGAGACATAAGAAGAATGCTGAACGACAGAGATTCTATTGCAGATTTGACTGCTAAAGACATTATGTCTAAAAACCCAAAATTAGTATCTTCAGAAACTATGGCTGTTGATGCCTTAAATATTCTAGAAGATTTTTCTATAACACAGCTTATCGTTGCAGACAACGGCGAATACAAAGGAGTACTGCATTTACATGACATTTTAAAAGAAGGAATCGTATAATGGCAAAGAAAAATCTTGGCGAAATGTCATTTTTAGATCATCTTGAAGAACTAAGATGGTTATTAGTTAGAAGTACTTTTGCTATATGTATTATGGCATTTGTTACTTATTTTATTAGTGATTATTTATTTGATGAAATTATTCTAGGTCCAACAAGACCTACTTTTTTCACTTATCAATGGTTTTGCGACTTATCTCATCAATTAGGATTTGCTGACAGTATTTGTATTACTGAATTAAATTTTATTATTCAGAATACAGAAATGGAAGGACAGGTTAATATTTTTGTATGGATGTGTCTATTGGCTGGTTTTATCTTAAGTTTTCCTTATATTTTATGGGAAGTTTGGAAATTTATCAGTCCTGCATTGTATGAAAAAGAAAGAAAAAATGCGAAGGTATTTATATTTACCTCTTCGTTACTTTTCTTCTTAGGAGTAATATTTGGTTATTATGTTGTAATACCAATGTCGGTGAATTTCGTCGCTACTTTCTCTATAAGTAAAATGGTTGTAAATCAATTTACAATAGAATCTTATATGGGAATGGTAAAAACGAGTATTCTGGCGAGCGGATTGTTTTTTGAACTGCCAATTATCATTTATTTCTTAACTAAGTTAGGTTTAGTAACTCCTGATTTTTTAAGAAAATATTGGAAATATGCAGTTGTTATCATCTTAATTGTTGCCGCAATTGTAACTCCGCCAGATGTAGTGAGTCAAACTATTGTAGCAATACCAATGTTAATTATCTACGAAGTAAGTATTCTAATATCTAGAATTGTTTATAAAAATAAATTGAAAGAAAATGTCTGATATTATTCAAGAATTCAACGACTACCGTTCTAAAATGAACGAAAAACTGCTTGCTGATAACAATAAAATTGTAAAGCGAATTTTTAATCTTGACACTAATGCTTATGCTCCAGGAGCTCTTGATGTAAAAACCAAAGAACTTTTAGGATTAGTCGCATCTGCTGTTTTACGCTGTGACGATTGCGTAAAATATCATCTTGAAACAAGTCATAAAGAAGGCGTTACAAAGGAAGAAATGATGGAAGCGATGGGAATTGCAACCCTTGTTGGTGGAACAATTGTAATCCCGCATTTAAGAAGAGCTTACGAATTTTGGGAAGCTCTTGAAGAAGCTGAAACTAAATAATTGTTAATAGGTTTATTTGTTGAATCGTTTATTCGTTAATTTGTGACGAATAAACGATTTGAACGTTTAAACGATTAAACTAAAAAAATGAAATTAAGAGCCGATAATTTAATCAAAACGTATAAAGGCCGTAGTGTTGTAAAAGGAATCTCTGTTGAAGTAAATCAAGGAGAAATCGTTGGACTTCTAGGACCAAATGGTGCTGGAAAAACAACTTCTTTTTATATGATCGTAGGATTGGTAAAACCAAACTCAGGAAACATTTATCTTGACGATTTGAATATTACTGATTACCCGATGTACAAACGTGCTCAGCAAGGAATTGGCTATTTGGCACAAGAAGCATCTGTTTTTAGAAAATTAAGTATTGAAGACAATATCTTGAGTGTTTTGCAGCTGACAAAACTTTCTAAGGAAGAACAATATGCTAAGATGGAGAGCTTAATTGAAGAATTCAGTTTAGAACATATTCGCACGAATAGAGGTGATTTACTTTCTGGAGGTGAACGTCGTCGTACTGAAATTGCTCGCGCATTGGCAACAGATCCAAAATTTATTTTGCTTGATGAACCTTTCGCTGGAGTTGACCCTGTTGCGGTTGAAGATATTCAAAGAATTGTGGCACAATTAAAGAACAAAAACATCGGAATCTTAATTACTGACCACAACGTTCAGGAAACTTTAGCCATTACCGATAAAACATATCTAATGTTTGAAGGAGGAATCCTTAAAGCAGGAATTCCAGAAGAACTTGTTGAAGACGAAATGGTTCGCCGTGTATATCTTGGACAAAACTTCGAACTTCGTAAAAAGAAATTGGAATTCTAATTTATAGTATTCAGTGTTCAGGTCTTTAGTGATCAGTTCTTAAAAAAATCAGTGATCAGTTTTTTAGTATTCAGTTTTGAGCTGGAACTAAAAAACTGTTTTTTTTCGAAAAAGACTGAATACTAAAGAACTAACCACTGATCACTGTCAATCAACTGTAATAAACTGCAGCTGTTCTAAATCACCATTATAAATATTCACATCTACACGATGTTTTATTCCAGGCAGAGAAGCTTTTTCTGTAAACTGCCAAAACAGCCATTCTTCATCAATTTTTTCTCTATAAAAGTTGTAATTGGCAATCCAAAATAAATATTCTCCAAATTCTTCTTTTAAAAAATCTGAGTAATAACGTTCTCCTGAGTAAATTATAGGGCGAACTTGATAATGTGCTTCTACTTTGTTAAGCCAGCGCTTTAATCCTTTTTTTAAACTATCTATAGATTGATTTTTTGGAAGTTTTTCTATATCAAGAACCGGCGGTAAATCACCTTTTTTCAACTTTACTGTTTTTATAAAAAGATCTGCTTGCTCGATAGAATTTTCATTCGGACGATAATAGTGATAAGCGCCTCGTATGATTTTATTTTTTTTTGCTTCTTCCCAATTGTATTTAAACTGCCTGTCAACTCTATCATTTCCTGCTGTTGCACGAATAAAAACAAATTGCACAGGATATTTTTCTTCTAGAATCTCAACCTCATCCCAATCGACAGTTCCTTGAAATTCAGAAACATCAATTCCAATTACTTTTCCTTTATGATTTTCAAGAACTTGAATATTTCTAACGTCTGAAAGGTGTTTGTCTACCTCATCTTCTTCTAAAACTTTATCTGACTTAAAACCTAAATAATAAGCCAATCCTGAACGATAATGATAAATCGTTCCAATGAAAATTAATCCTAAAAAACTAAATATAATGAAACGGAATAATTTACTAAAAACAGATTTGGCAGGTTTCGTTTTTCGTGTGTAAGAAGTTCGTCGTGTCGTTTTTCTTGCCATTCGAATAAAACTACTTTTTCAAAAACATATTATTTATGATCGATAATAGCACATAAAAAATAATGATTAAGGGAACGGCTCCAAATTGAAACAATAAAAGTAATACTAAAGAAATAACTAAAAATCCAACTTGCAACGCATTATCTTTAAGATTGAATTTCTTAAATTTTAAAGAAAACAACGGAATTTCGGCATTCAAAATATAGGCACTGCATAAAGTAATTGCAAGCAAAACCCATTGATTACTCAGAATTTCTAACA
Organism: Flavobacterium sp. YO64; assembly: GCF_004119505.1. Lineage (NCBI taxonomy): Bacteria > Pseudomonadati > Bacteroidota > Flavobacteriia > Flavobacteriales > Flavobacteriaceae > Flavobacterium > Flavobacterium sp. YO64. The sequence continues at coordinate 16,893 of NZ_NRQV01000012.1, forward strand.
GCATTAAAGAATCTGAAAATTTCAAAACCAAAGGCAGACTTAAAATAAAAAGAGCATTTGCAGGTGTCGGCAGCCCAATAAATGAATCGGTTTGTCGTGTATCAATATTAAAATTTGCTAAACGATAACAAGATCCTAATGTTACAATAAATCCTAAAAAAGGAATAAACTCAGATCCAATTATATCATGCGGATGTGCACTTTTTACAAATAAAGAATACATTACATATCCTGGAGCAACACCGCTGGTCACCATATCTGCAAGTGAATCTAATTGAAGTCCAAGCGGACTTGAAACTTTAAATAATCTGGCAAAAAAACCATCAAAAAAGTCAAAAAAGATTCCTAAACAAACCATATAAAAAGCCATTTCATAATTAACTTTAGAAATAAAGACAACAGCTATACAACCACAAAAAAGATTAATTAATGTAATTAAATTTGGAATGTGCTTTTTAATATTCATGTTTTATAAATTTTGATAATCTTGGTCAACAAATTTAGCATAATATGTCCATGAAAAACGTGTTTTTACAATTGTTTTTTAATACAAATTAAAGCTTTATCAATATTTCTCGAAACGAAGAAATTAGATGCATAAATTATTATATTTTTGAAAAAAATAAAAACAGGCTCTCGTCTGCAAAAAAATATCAGTTGAAGAAACTTTTAACGTTTTTACTATTTTGGAGTTTTACTTCTCAGTATGCACAAACAGTTCGAAAATACTCGAATGAGTTTATGAATATTGGTGTCGATGCGGCGGCGTTAGGAATGTCGAGTGCTGTTACTGCGTCTACAAATGATGTTAATGCAGTTTATTGGAATCCTGCTGGTTTAACGCATCTAGAAGATCATCAGATTTCATTAATGCATGCCAGTTATTTTGCTAATATTGCTCAATATGATTTTATAGGTTATGCAAGCCCAATTGATGATCAAAGTGCTTGGGGAATTTCGATGATTCGTTTTGGTGTCGATGATATTCTTGACACAACACAGTTAATCGATAATCAGGGAAATATTGATTATAATCGAATTCGTTTATTTTCTACGGCTGATTATGGTTTTACTTTTTCTTATGCTAGAAAACTGCCTGTTGACGGATTTCAATATGGTGTTAACGCAAAAATAATTAGACGAATCATTGGGAAATTTGCAAATTCTTGGGGTTTTGGTTTTGATGTGGGATTGCAATTCGAACGCAATAATTGGAAATTTGGTTTAATGCTTCGTGATATTACTACTACTTATAATGTCTGGAATATTGACGAAGATGAATATGCCAAAATCGCAAATGCAATTCCAGGCGAAAACAATGAACTGCCAGAAAGTACAGAAATTACTTTGCCAAAAGCGCAATTAGGAGTTTCTAAAAAATTTGAATTCCATAATGATTACAGTCTTATGGCAGCAGCCAATTTAAATATGCGCTTTGAGCAGACAAATGATATTATTTCATCAAAAATTGTTAGTATTGATCCCGCTGTTGGTTTTGAATTTGGATATACTGATTTGGTTTTTCTGAGAGCCGGTGCTGGAAACTTTCAAAATGTAATGCAATTAGACAATACTGAAAAAATAAATTTCCAGCCTAATATTGGGCTGGGTTTCAAATACAAAGGTATCCAAGTAGATTATGCCTTAACTGATTTAGGAAATCAAAGCGCAGCTTTATACTCAAATATTTTTTCACTAAAAGTAGATTTAGGTATCTTTAGATAATTTTTTCAAACCGTTCAACTTTTTAAAATTTTAAATCATGAAAAATGTCCTTTTCAAAAAAACACTTTTTAGTTTACTATTATTACTAAGTTTTATTGGTTACAGCCAAAATATTCCTTTATCGAAAGAGGCTAAAGCAAGTGTGATTACTTGTGGTTTAGGTAATGAAACCTATTCTTATTTTGGACATACTGCGATTCGAATAGCTGATCCTGCCAACAATATTGACGTTGTTTACAATTTTGGTGCTTTTGATTTTAGAACTCCAAACTTTGTAGCAAAATTTGCGAAAGGTGATTTACAGTATTTTGTAATTACACATTCTTTTTTAGAATTTCTAAACGAATATAATGAGGATAAACGAAGTGTTTTTGAGCAAGAGCTTCTTATTTCTCAAGATTTAAAACAAAAACTTTTTGATAAACTAAATTCTGTTCTATTATCTGAAGAAAGATATTATACCTACAAGTTCATTGATAAAAATTGTACTTCGATGGTGGTTGATATTATCAACTCAACTTTAAATGGAAATGTTATTGTTAAGAAAGAGGACACTGATAAAACATACCGTTCTATTTTATTCCCTTATTTTAATGGGCATTTTTATGATCAATTAGGAACTAGTATTATTTTTGGAACTAAAGTTGATCAATTGGGAACCAAAATTTTCCTGCCTTTTGAGTTAAAAAATAGTTTAGCGAAAACTACTTTTCAAAATCATCCTTTAGCAAAAGAGAACCAAACACTTTTGAGTTTTGAAAAAGAAACACCATCCTCATGGTGGAATAACATTTATACTTATTTAATTATTTTAGGTTTTGTCGTTTTAGCGCATAATAAAATTATCGATAAAATCTACCTGTTCATTTTGTCTTTAATAGGAGTATTTTTTGTGATAATGGGATTTTATTCATTTCACCAAGAACTGGCAATGAATTACAATGTTTTACTATTTAGTCCGCTATTATTGATGTTAATTCTTTTTTCAATTGCAAAAAACAAAAGATGGACTTACCGATTTGCGGTTTTACATTTGATCTTCTTAATTGTTTATGCTATTTTCCTAATCAATAAAGCACATTTTTTAATTGTTTTACCAATGATAATCACAAGTGGTTTTGTGCTGGTTCGAGTTGCAATAAGAAACAAAAAACGCATCCCGATAATAATCTAATTACTGTCCGCGATAAAACAAAACGGTAGTTATAGTTTTGAAAGAGATGCTTAAATCTAGAAAAATACTTCGGTGTTTAATATAGTATAAATCATATTGCAGTTTTATCAAACTCTCGTCTATAGACTCTCCATAAGAGTAATTAACTTGTGCCCATCCCGTAAGACCAGGTTTTATAACATGACGGGTTTCATAAAAGGGCATTATTTGCGCGATTTTCTTAACAAAAAAAGGTCTTTCTGGTCTTGGGCCAATTATTGCCATATCTCCTTTTATAATATTGATAAACTGCGGCAGTTCATCAATCCTTGATTTACGCATAAATTTACCAAATGGAGTTATTCGCTTATCATTTGAAACTGCAAAAACTGCGCTTTGCGTTTCTTGAGCCTCAACCATAGTTCTAAATTTGTAAATTTTAAAAACTGATCCATTTTTACCTACTCGTTCTTGCGTATAAAACAAACTTCCTCTATTAGCAAAAAAATTAGCGAAAGAAATAAAGGGTATAAAAACAATACAGATTATTAAACCGGCAAATGAAAAAACAAATTCTAAAAGGCGGATTAAAGCCAAATACAATTTATTGCTATTGCTGCGGCTAAACGGAAAAAACCGATAGAAGTCTCTTGCAATATAATGGACTGGTATTCGCTGTGTTTTACTTTCATAAACCTGTGTATACTCTCTAATACTATTTCCAGATTCTAGTAAATGGAGTAACTGTTGATACAAATCGGCATTGATTCCATCTGTCTTTTGAGATGCAATAACAATTTCAGAGATACTTTGATTCGCGACGAAATCTTCGAGTTCATTTTTCTTAATTTCTTTTACGTAATAAAAATCATTATTCTCCTCAGAAACAGAATCAGAATTAACGAAACCTACAATTTTATAATGCGGATCGACATTTTCGAGTCCTAAAACCAGTTCTTCAACCTGATTTTGGCCGCATATCAATACAACATTTTGTGAAAAACGATGAGACGCCAAAAAGAAGGCATAAAAAAACCGCCAAAGTAGCACGGTAATTAATATTGTGAAATAAAAGATAAAGATAGCCAATCTCTGACTTGGAAGTTCAGGCGATAATACCGGTGTAAAAAGATAAATTAAAACTGTAGTTGAAACCGCTAGAATAACATTTTTAAGTATTTGAAATTGATTACTGGCCGCCTGCAAATTATATACCTCAAAAATAGCTCCAAAAACAGATAGATATGCAACAAGGATCAAAGGGCGATAGAAGGTCTTTTTTTCAAAAGCAAGATAATTATAATCAAAAATGCTGTTTAATAAATATAGAGCTGTCAAAACAAAAAAGATATCAAAAACAAAAAGTAATACTTTTCGTTCTGAAATTTCAAAGTGCATTTTTTTATTTGAGGACATTTACTTTTTTGCAGATTTAAAAGCTTTACTTCAAAGCAAATATACAGTAAAAAACATAAACTTTATCCTACAATTATGTTGTTTTTTCTGGAAGTTTTATTTGCACAAATAAAAGTGTCAAAGCATATATAAATGCAGGAGCTGCTGTTCGCATAGCCGCATGATTTATCGTAAGAAACCAAAAAATGAAAAAAGACAAAAAATACAAATGCTGTCGATTGTTGATATATAATATAAACGGAGTAATAAGTAATATCAAAAGTCCAAATATGCCCAATACACCATGTTCGCTTAGCATTCTTGTTATTTCGTTATGAGAAGCAACTTCTTGTCCTAATGAATCTTTTCGCAATTCTTTTCCCATTCCTGCTCCTACTCCAGTAATGGGGTTGTCAAAAAACATTTTAAGATCTGCCTCTATAACTGCTTCTCTCCCGCCCAATCGATCTGTTTTCTGTCTTCCTTTAGCATCTTGATTAGCATATCTTTTTTCGATTAATCCGCTGGTTTCCGAAATAGTATATCCCCAAATACCAATTCCTAAAAGGCACGACAAAATTACAACTAAACCGACCTTAGCTTTTCCAAGAGAATTCGAGAAGTAATAAATTACAACCATAAGACAGATAATCATGGCAATTCCAGCAATAACACCACCTCTCGAAAAGGTAACAATTGCACGATAGCTTACCAAGGTCAGAAGAATTCCATTTAAAATAATCTTCTTTTTTGATTTTGAAAACAAAAGCAATTGAGAGAAAAAGACAAACATTCCTAATCCTAAAATAGTAGAAACTTGATTAGGACCAAATCCGCCTGAAGTTTCAAAATTAGACTGTGTACCCGTAACAACATCTTTTACGCTTGGATTATACAAGAAAAGATAAACTACTGTTGAAATAATAGGAAGTCCCATTACTAAAATAATATTTTGAAGATCTTTAAATAGAATTTTTCTTTTAAACATATAGATTGAAGAAACTGCTAAACACACTGGACCTGATAAATTAAATACTAAAGCTTTTTTAATATCTATATTGAGATCAGCTGTACTTACAGAAACAAAAATCCCAGGTATTAACAACAATAAATAAAAGAAATAAACGAACGATTTAGTTGAAACAGTACTATAAAACATGCCTGTTAACATAAAAAAGACAACCAGCATTTTTACATATTCATTACTGAAATTACCTCCTGTCATTCGCAAAAAAACTTCAACGCATATTAAGTAAGCACTTACGTAAAGAACTTCGTTATTCTTATTCTTGCTTCGAAAAACAACAAAGAGGCCAACAACTGGAATTAAAAAAGCATAAAGCATTGACAAAAAAGGTAACACAAAAACCATCAATGCAATTATAACATGGACTAAAATAAGATAAGAAAATGAGATTCTTTTCATTAATTTAATTCTTATAAAGCTGTATTACTTTTTTGATTACAGCCTCTTTTGAATATTCCTTTGCTGCTGATTTTGAAAAATTTTCTGCTAAAGTAGTTCTCAATACTTCATCGTTAGTTAGTAATTTCAACTGATCCTTCACTTCTAAGAAGTTTAACGGGTCAAATAACAATCCGTTAAAACCATTTTCAATAATTTGCGAACAATAACCAACATTAGAAGAAAGAACTGCCAATTTTTCTGATGCATACTCTAATAAAGTTATAGGGAATCCCTCGTTTGTCGAAACCAAAACTCCAATTGAAGATTGCGATAATATATATTTGATATCGTTCCTTTCTCCATACAAATGTATATAGCTTTCTAATGAATTAAACTTTACAAACTTTTTTAAATAGGCTGAATAAGAGTCGAAATAATCTTTTCCGATTAAATGTAAAGTCCATCCTGATTCCTGCAATCTTAAATCTTGAAAAGCTTTAAGCATTAGAATGTGATTTTTGGGTTCTTTTAAATTTGCTAGAAAAACTATTCGCCTGCCTAGAATTCCTTTTAATTTTGTTGTTTGTAAATTATCTTTTGTATCTAAAATGAAATTTGGAATAAAAAAAACATTTTTACAAAACATACTTTTTTTGCTCCAATCTTCTAATTGCAGATTTGCTGCAAAAATCGAAGCAAAAAAGAAAGAACAAAAAATCAACATTTTATTCTTACTCTTCGATTCAACAGCTCTATTTCCAAAATGATCGTGCCAGAAAATCTTAGTTCTGGGCAATGTCAATTTTACTAAAACTGCTGTAAAAAAAGAAGTACTGTGCGCATGGATAATTTCGATTCTATTATTTAATATATACCTTCTTAACTTTAAAACAGCTTTAAAATCAACTTTACCCTTTTTGTTTAAAAACAAATACGAAACATTTTCATTTATCTGATCAAACAATTGTCCCTCTTTTCGAGTTACAATCAACCCTGAAAAAGTCACTTCTTTTGATAAAGCATTGGCATAATTCACCGCCATTCTTTCGGCACCTCCCATTTGCAATGAATCTACAATTTGCACCACTCTCATTTCTCAAGTACCTTTTTAAGTTCTGTTTCGAAGATTTCAATTGTATAATACTGTGACCAATCAGCAGCTCTCTTACTAATTTTTAGAAAAAGTTTTTCATCTAAAAAATCAATTATTTGATCCCGATCTTTCTCTAAATTCATGTTCAATATTATTCCTCTTTTTCCATAATCTAGCATAAATGGAACACACGAAACTTTTGTCGCAATAGGTATACAACCCCAAAACATTCCCTCGGCAATAGCTTTTGGCCATCCTTCACTCTTTGAAGGTAAAATAACAAAATGGCTTTTTTGGTAGGCTTTTTTTAATGTTTCTTTATCTTGATTACCATGCAAAAAAACAATGTTTTGGAGTTGATTTGCTGCAATATAATTTTCTAAAGAATCCCTTTCATTTCCTTCTCCATATAAATTTAAAACCGCTTTATTTCCTTTTTTCACAAGTTGTTCGATTAACTTAACAGCATATATCGGATTTTTACCTTCAACTAAACTGCCTGCAAATACGAACTCAATTGTTTGATCTAAACTCTTTTTTGTGATCAATTCTTTTTCAGACTCTGAATAAGTTGCGGTAAAAAACGGTCTTATATTTTTTGATTGATTTTCCCAGTCTCCGTAAACCAAAACCTGTATATTTCTGCTCAAAAAAGTATTAGTTAAAATATACTTTTGTAAACGGTATGTCCAAGGCTGTTTACTTTGAGGGTCCCAATTCCCTGCATACTTCGCCGATTTTATTTTATTTGGGAAAAGTATTTGAACAAAACAGCCCAATAATCCAATATTTCCTGGACATCGCAAATGTATATGATCAGCATCTTTCATAGCCCAAAAGAGCTGCCAAAGGATAAATGGAATTTTGAAAATCGATAAAAAACTGTTTTTAAAACTAGTAAAGCTAAAGTTGGAAACGCTCCTAAAATCAATCTTGCTATGTTGATAAGCGCTGTCAATTTTTGTTATCCTGTTTTTTTTTAATGGAGCCAAAATAATAACCTCATCAACATATTTCAACCAACTATTCATTTCAGTCACATACGGCGTATAACCTAAATACTCATTTCTTTTTTGAATATGATTAACATTTGTAATTATTAAAAACTTCATTTTATATCTGCTTTCATCCTTATTTTCGGAGAATTCATTTTATAACTCGTACATAAAAACAAGAAGCCTTACATAGTTAATTCTGTAACTCTTTAAAAAAAGTAATAGTACGAGTTACTATATCATCAACTTTATACTTTTGAAGCACAAGCTCTCTTGCACTTTTTCCTATTTCATTTACTTTTTGTTTGTTAGAAAGAAACCATATAATTTTTTCAGCAATATCTGCTGGATTGTATGAATCACACAACAAACCTGATTTATAATCTTCAATAGTTTCAGGACCTGAACCGTATTTTGTAAAAACTACCGCTTTTCCCATTGCCATTGCTTCAAGTGCAACAAGACCTTGAGTTTCTATATGAGATGGAAAAACGCAAACAGCAGCTTTTGAATATGCTTTTGGAATATCTTCAAAAGGAATCGCTCCGTGAAAATGAATATGTCTTGCTAATTGTCCTAATTGAGATAATTCCTTTTCTTTAAGCATCTGTATGTAAGAGCTTCTATCTGGAAAAAACCAATCTCTTCCATAAATTTCTAATGAAACATTAGGAAACTTTTTATTTACTAGCGGAAAAGCCTGAATCAACTGCCGGATTCCTTTTTTCTCGCAAACCGTCCCAACAAAAACAATTTTGTTCTGAGATTCATTTTCATTTACAGGTTTAAAAAAATCCGTATCAATAGGGTTACTTAAATATACTAGTGGTTTGTTATTGTAACTCAAATACTTTTCGGTATGATTTTTTACATAATGAGAAACTGCTATAAATGCATCACTTTTTTTGAAAGATCTTTTTTCCTGAAACCCTTTCCATTTGTCAATTTTTCTTTTTTCACTTTCTGCAAAAAAATGATGGCCTCCATGCAGACGTATCACATATTTTACATCTGGTAGCTTATTTATAAAAGAGAGACTAAGCTCAGATGATTCAACAATTTGTATTGAATTACTTTGATGTATTTCTTTGATTTTATTATTAATCAATTTAGAGTTTAAATACCACGTAAAGCCTTTTACTGTATTTTTCTTTAATCTATAAATTTCTACACCCTCAACAATTTCAGTTTCGTCTTTTGCAATGTAATTTATCCCAACAACTGACACTTTCATTCCTTGTTTGACTAGTGCTGGTGCCAATGTTCTAACAAAACTTCCTATTCCTCCATGTGGGAAACCTTGTTTCGGAAATTCGTTTGTTATAAAACAAATATGCATCTTAAACAGCAATGAGTTTTTGCCTTATGTTGTTTGATGCATTTTTATAATCTCCAAGTATTTTCACTTTCCATTCTTCCATAGCAGCATTTTGACTTGTCTCTAAAACTATTTTTTTTGAAATTTCTTCTTTGCTGTTCAGCCAAATAACCGCTTTTTTATTTGGCATACTCTTAAAATGCTGCAACTGATAGATTGTCTTTACGGACCAATTTTCTTCTTTTTTATTTTGCTGATCGTAATTAATGAAGATGCAAGGTTTATTAAACATCCAAAAATCAAATGCCATTGTTGAACCGACATTTATAACTATATCAGAATAAAAAACGGTGCTGACAAGCAGTTTTACATCTTCGAGAGATGGATAGACAGCATTCCATTCCTTTGATTTACTAAAATACCACAATGGCGAAGCTTCTTTTATTAGATCTTTAAATTCATTTATAACTTCATCAAATCTTCTTGAAAAGTCAACTGGACATCTTCTAAATAGTATTTGATACTGGTGCTGTAAATTTGCTCTAATAATTTCTTGAGCAAGATCTTTTAAGTAACTCGGATCATCAGGAGATGTTTTTAGATCATCTCCTGAAAAACATATTATTTTCTTATTTGGATCTAAATTATATCTTTTATAAAAAATTTCTTTTTCAATTATATTCTCCGCTTTTTTATAAAACTCAAATTGAGGTGTTCCTGTGACAGAAATTTTATCCGCAGAAATTTCAGGATAATATGTATTCAGCTCATTTTTCATATAATCTGACCAAACTAAATAATTATCGGCTCTTAAAGCTAAACGGGCTTTGGGCAGATTATCCCAAGAATAAATCACGGTTGTTGTCGAAATTCCTAAATCTGATGCCGCAGCAAATATTGCTGCTGCTTTTAAAGCTCTTTGATGGGAACAGAAAACAGCACTAGGCCGCTCTTTTTTTAGATTTTTTTTTACCTCATCGTAAAGAGGATTTTGACGAAGGGCATTCTGATATCTTTGTTCTAATTTTAAAATGCTGGAATACTTTTTAAAAAAAGGAGCAATACACTCAATTACTTTGTAGAAAATCTTTTTAGAAAATGTCTTTTGATTCCAATTCCAGTTACTTAACAAAGTTGGATTCTTCACCTGTTTCTGATTGTAATACAATCTTGATAAACAAATTAATTCCCTCAGAAATTTTTCCTTTACAGATTCTTTATAATCAGGAATTACAATTTCACTTTCTATTGCTACATGCTGCTTAATTGCTATTATGGTCTCTGGATCAAAATTATGAAACAGAATCAATTCTTCGTTTGTATTAATAAATGTGTCTGAATAAAGGTAATTTCTAATTCCAACTCCATCAGGAAAGAATAGTAAAATTTTATTCCTCTTCATTAAAAAACCTACTTATTAAAAAAGTCTTTCAAAATTCTAGCCGTAAAAATTTTAGCACCTTCATCTGTCATATGTCCGCAAGACGAGAAGTACTTATTTTCGATCACTATGTTCTCGTAATTATGAATCTCGGGATAAGCTTTTTTAACTTTCTCAAAATAATTCATTCCCACAACGTTTTCGCACATTGGCGTCATTACTGCAATAAAATTAATGTTGTTTGCTTTGCAGATATTTTTAATTTCTTCGTAATATTTATTATGAGGAAGCGGATTTAAATTGACAATATTATTTTTCATATTGCCATTTTTATGTTTTTCTAATGGATAATATCCTAGGTTATCTAATGCATTTGTTTTTTCATTTTTAATGATTTTACAAACTTCTCTAAAACCAATTTTGCTATCAAACTTTATGAATCTATAAAATGGAATATAATAGAGTTCATTAAAATTTTCTTGAGATTTAAACTGATTTTTTATTACTTCCGAATTATGAATGTAAGGTAAAAACTTTGCCGAAACGCCATCAGATTCTTTGTCGTTTGACAAATTTAAATCGGCTTCAAGAACAACATTTTTAATTTTGTATTTTCTTTCAATCATTAATTTCAGCATCAATGAAGCTTCAAATAAATGTCCGCCGCTCATACCATAATTAAAAGTTTTCAGCCCTTTGTCTTCAAACATTTGCGAAACAAAATGATTGTTTGCTCTCGAGGAACCTAGAATAACTACATCATAGTTTTGAGGTTTAGAATTGACAACTGTTTCAATTTTTCCGCGATTTTTTGATTGAAAAAAAACCGCTGTATAAAGTCCATCCAAAACAACTGCTATTAGAGTTGTTATTAGAATAATTTTAGCGCTATAAGTTAAAAAACGTTTCATTAAAATTGAAAATATATAAATTCTTTATAATCAGAGAAAGTTCCAAACGCAAGTATTGCTGTAATAGCCAATGCAATTTTAAGCATACTATTTCGTCCTGAAAGCGGTTCGATCTTAGCACGGCTATTCCACTCTACTGCAACAAACAATACTACTAAGAGTATTAATTCATAATTATATCTTTCATTATCTAAATATTGAAAACTAAAATCTTGATTTAAAACTAATCTTTTCAGATACAACAAAGCATCTGATATCGTTCTTGCTCTAAAAAACACCCAAGCGATACATGTAATTATAAACGTTGATAAAATACTAAGGATTACTTTTACAGAGTCTAAATCTCTTTTTAAAACTATTGTATCAATGTTATTTCTGTTACTTTTTGCCAGAAGCAGCGGTAAAAAATAAACAGCATTTATGAATCCCCAAGCTATATAAGTCCAATTTGCTCCATGCCAAAATCCGCTGACAATAAAAATTATAAACGTATTTCTAATTTTCATCCAAAGTCCGCCTTTACTTCCTCCTAACGGGATATATAAATAATCTCGAAACCATGACGAAAGCGATATGTGCCATCTTCTCCAGAACTCAGCAATATCTCTAGAAAAATAAGGGTAATTGAAGTTTCGCAACAAATCGATTCCAAACAATTTTGAAACCCCTAAAGCAATATCTGAGTAACCTGAGAAATCTCCGTAAATTTGAAATGCAAAATAGACGGCTCCCAATATCAATGAAAAAGAGTTCATCGTTGAATAATTATCGAAAATGGCATTAGCATAAGTTGCGCAAGTATCGGCAATAACTACTTTTTTGACTAATCCCCAAATAATTTGACAAACTCCATCTTTTGCAGTTTGAAAATTAAATTCGCGTTTTACTTTTACTTGCGGAAGCAAATGTGTAGCTCTCTCAATTGGACCGGCAACCAGCAAAGGAAAGTAACTTACAAACAAGGAATAATCTACAAAGTTGTATTCGGCTTTAATTCGTTTATAATAAATATCTATTACATAAGACAGACCATGAAAAGTGTAAAACGAAATCCCTACCGGAAGAATCACATTTAACAAAATTGGACTTGCTTTAAATCCTGCTGCACTTAACAAATCTGCAAAAGAGGCTGCGAAAAAATTATAGTATTTAAAGATTCCCAAAAATCCAAGATTAACAATAATACTTAACCAAAACCAAAATTTCCTGCTTTTTTCCGATTTCCCTTTCTCAATTTGAATTCCTGTATAATAATCTAAGAAGGTTGAAAAAACTAATAAGAATAAAAACCTCCAATCCCAGCAGGAATAGAAATAATAACTAGCAATAATTAATACAAAATTTTGGGTGCTTTTGTTTTTATTAAAAACGAACCAATACAATAAAAATACTATTGGTAAAAAAACAGCAAAAGCTATGGAGTTGAAAAACATAAGTGCTTAAAAGTGGAAATTAATAACGAAACATATTTAAATATCTCTAAATTGTTTTTGATGATTGAGCGGACAAATATCCGATTTCTGCAGACAACTAAGAAATAATTTGGTAATATTTCTATATACAGACTCATTGAGATGTAAATCAATACATATTTTTAAATAAAAATGCAGCGTAATCAAAATCCTCTTGGGTATCAATATCAACATTCGCGAACGTATGGTTTACTTCGTATGGTAATGCATCTTTTGAAATAATTATATCTTCAAAAATTAATTTTGCTTTCGTGATATACAGTAATCCATTTTCAAAAAAAAGAGGCTCCAAATCTTGGCTCCTTTGTCCGATTTTATAAGTAAACGGAATAAATTTATTATCGACTATTTTTCCAAACTTTTTATCATTCCCAGTAACCGTAAATAAACTATCATACCGCTCTCTTTCATATGCTCTAAAAGCATCTTTCAATAAATTTTCTGGTCTTAATGGATTTGTAGGCTGCAGTAAAATAACATTTTCAATATCAACATTTATTGTCTCTAAAACATGCTTCAATGCAGTTACGGTTGGTTCTAAATCTCCTGATAGCGATTCTGGTCTGTCTATAACTTTTGCTCCAAATTGTAATGCAATCTTTTTTGTTTCTGCATCATTAGTCGAAACATAAATTTCATCAATTATTTCACTATTGGCTTGTGCATACAAAATACTATGCACCAGTAAAGGAATACCGCCAATTAGTTTTCTGTTTTTTTGATACAGTCTTTTAGAACCTCCTCGTGCTGGAATTATGGCAATTGTTTTCACTCTAAGGCATACTGTTTTTAGCTTTGGTTATAAGTTCATTCATTCTAATATTCCATTTTTCTGAAGAATACAATTCTGAAGAAAATTCAGGAAACTCAAACTCTCCATTTAAAAAATCATTTATGGCATCAACCCATTCTGAAATAAAATCTGGATTTTGGATCAGTTTTCCCAGCTTTCCATATTGCAAAACTTCTGGGACTCCCCCCATTGCAGAGGCAATGCAATAATTACCGCAGTGCAAAGCCTCAATTAAACTTAGTCCAAAACCCTCTTGGCATAACGTTGGAAAAAGATAACAATCTGACGCTTGGTAATATTCTGGAAGATCATGATTTGGAATTTTACCCAAGAATTTCACTCCATCTATGTCTTCTCGCGATTCACATCCAATGACTATTAATATTATATTTTTTTCTGCCTTATATATCTTTTTCCATGCTTCTAAAACAATGTGCAATCCTTTTTTTGGTCTATCTTGAGAACACCATACAAAGGCTTTTTTATCATCAAACCCATATTTTTGTTTTAGTTCTTGCTTTTTTAAAATCGAAACTTTTTTAAATTTATTAGTATCGATGCCATTATAAAGTATAGAAAAATGGCTGGGAAGAGTAGTAATTGTTTCTTTATGCAGTTTATAACTATCATTTGTTAATACTATCAATTCATTAATCAATTCATAAAAATTTAATTTTGAATTTAGCTGAGCATACGGGGAGAAACCATGATAAAAGAACTGAATGTAACAATTCTTTGAAACTCCTTTTGAAACAAGATACTCTTTAAGTGGTTTAACCATTCCGTAATTATCAACAATTTGAATTATATAGTTTTCTTTTGGAACTATTATCTTGTTTAACGCTTTTAAATATTCTATGTTTTTTTTCTTGAAAACTTTGTTCTGAATGCTGCTCCAAAGTGTTGCTTGTATAAAACTATATTTTACTCCCTTAAACAAATCTTCTGACTTAGGGCAAACTATATAATCTATTTCATTATTTTTCTCTAAGTAATTATTATATAGGGTTGTCCAACTTCCAATCTTTGAAAAAGGCAGCGGAACTTGCGAAAGTAAAATCACTTTTGCCATTAAACTTTTCTCATTAATCTTTTCAACATTTTTGCACTACATTATATAATTATTTAGTCTTTAATTCTAATATCAAATCTTTTCAGATGTATTAAACGAAAACCTTTTTTGGTTAAAATAATTGTCGTAATTCCAACATAAAGTCTTACTGCATCATAATAGTTAAGATTTACATCCTTTAAGTTTTCTAAAATGGATTTAAAATTTCTTATGCTATTATTACATTTTAACAGCAATCTTATCTCGTAGAAAAAATGCAATTTCCTGTATATTATATATTTCTTAAGCTTTTTGATTTTATCTTCTTCTATATTACATTCATTGGAATTTAAAACTTTATAAACTTTTTGAAAATAATCAAATTGTGATTGTAAACTGATTGGATTAGTTGATACTTCGGAGTCGATACTTTTATGTCCTCTTCGCACAAAAAACAATACGTCTTCAATATAGCAAAACCTCACATTTTCGGTCAATCTTCTAAAGTTAAAATCAGTTTCCTGAGCATTTGACAAAGTCTCATCAAAGAGTTCTTTATTATTTAGTACTTCTCTTCTCCAAAGTGAAGATGGTGTTAAAAAATAAAGCTCACCTATTATAAAATGAAATAAGGCATTTCTATCGTAAATCATTTGAGGGATAAAATCCTCATTAGCATCATGAATTGATTTTGTGAATATTTTCGAAAACGCTGCACAAAACCCTAATTCCTTATTTTTATTTAAAACACCAACTTGTTTTTCGAGAAAATCAGAACTCATAATATCATCGCTGTCAAACCATTTTATGTATGCCCCCTTAGATAACTCGAAACCAAAGTTCCTACAGGCATTTGCACCTTTTATTCGATCTATTGGTCTTTGATGATATTGAAAACGTTTATCTTTATATATGTAGCCAGCAATCAAACTAGCTGTTTCATCAGTACTTCCATCATCAATAATAAGGCATTCCCAGTTTGTATAAGTTTGGTTTACTATACTGTTTAACGTTTCTACTATTAAATCTGCTCGATTAAAGGTTGGAATGATTATAGAAACTAATTTATTGGGCATTTGATCAAAAAATAAAAAGAGCGCATTTTATAATTTTCATGTACTTCTTACCAATCTTTTTGTAGAGTGGTATGCAACCGATTTTATAAATTTCAAATAATTTATAAAAGAATTATAATTGAAATAGAGCCAAGTTATTTTTAAGAAATAAACTATTTGCTTTTTTTCATTTATATAACAATTTGAGATTTTGGAAACTAGAATTTGTTTTTGCTTTTTTGAAAAAGAATTCGTTCTTCTCGTCAAAAGAAAATAATAAAATATAAATTTTGCTTTGTTCTTGATTCTTTCTTTTGTTACATCTCCAGAAATACTCAGAGATGAAAATCTCACAAAAATTACTGCGTTATTAATGCTATAGACATTTTTAAATTCAGAAAACTCCAAAACGGCCATATCGTCGCTATACCACGCTAATGGATAATCTCTAAAACCAATCTCTAAAGCCTTTTCTTTCTTTAAAATATACTCACTTAATGAACTGCGAGTTTTATTTGTTATTTTTCTAATCAGGAAATCGGTTGATTTTTCTATTTCTGGATGTGTATGTACATCCGAAATGGTTTCATTTCGCTCATTGATTAATTGTGTCGAGTACCTTATAACATTAATCTCTTCATCGATTTGGGACAGACTTTTATAGAACTCCGCAATAGCATTATTACCCAAAACATCGTCATCGCCCAAAATCATGATCCATTCTTCATTTCTTGAAAAATCAATACAGCGCTGCCACTGTTTTGTTAATGACTTACTTCCTAAATTTTCATTAAAACGATAATAGTTAACATCAAACTTATCCCGATATTTTTCTATTATTTTTTTCGGACACTCAGGACTCGCATCGTCTCCAATATAAACCTTAAATCTTTTATCCAATTGATTAGCTAGTGATTGAATTGTTTCTTCAAAATAAGCTAATTTGTAAAAAGGAATTATAATAGCCAACATTTACTTAAGCCTTATTAATCTTTTTATGCTGGCTTTAAAAACCATTTTATTTGATAACAATCGTGTAACTTGACCATTATTAATTTCATATTTTACTATAAAATCATCAATAGAATTTGACGGCATAAATTCTAACACATTCCATACTTCTGGTATTATGGGGTGAATATCTTTAAACTCTTTGTAATTAGAACTATTTAAGCCTTTCCAAAACTGAAAATATATTTCTGTATCAAAATCATCTCTATGTCCCCAATTTTTAATCTTTAAATGAATTTGTTCTTCGCTTCTAGCCCAAGATTGATGAATTACTTTAATATTCGAAAAATGATTTTTGATTTTATTATTTCCTCTTGTATGCGTATTTATTGTCTGATTTGTAATAAACGGAAACTTCTCTTCATTATCAATATACAAATAACCATCTGGCAATTCTCGAAACAAAGTAATCAGCTTTCCGTGAAAACAGATTGGTGTAAGTTTAGGAAATAAATTTAGATACCAATACTTGTTTAAATACTTCGCGATCTTTTTAAAATCATAAATGTATTCATCAACATCCAACTGAATTTTCCAACCTTTCCCTAATTTCTTCAGTACCATATTTCGTTCTCTTGATTCGCATTCCGTCGGAGTCAAATCTGGCAAGTAAAATTGATCAAAATAGAATTGAATTTTATCCTTCTTATCAAAAAGTTTAACTTCCTCAAAAAAAGAATCGGGTATTTTAAATATATTTCCGCTCCATGTTTTACTTTCATTATCAATTGCTAAAACAATTTTATCGACATCATCATACAATTGTTTAATAGAAGTAAGCAATAGATCATAATCATAAGATACCAAATAACTTACACTAATCATTCTCTGTAACTTTTGAGTTCCACTTTGTGGGTAAATACATTTTCGAATGTTTAGGCAACGGTTTTGTCCTTTTTGTGAAACTGCTTTGTTCTAAATAAAATCCCACTAAGTTTTTAATGGTATAAAAAGTGTCAACCTGACCACTTCCAATCCAAAGATTAATAGTATAAAAACCAGGAATAAATAACAAGTGATCTGTCTTAACGTGAATTGTAATTTCCTTTCCTTTTTCTAATTTCTCAAACAGCAAACCATCATCTTCGTTTGTTATATGGGCAACTAACTCTTGATTTGTATTTAAAACATCCATCGCAATAGATAAATCTGTAACACGATCTAAAACCTTAAAGTTAATTTCAAATTCTAATTTATCTCCCAATTCAATAATCTGACCTTGTAAAATTGGAGTATTATGATTTGTGACTTTAAAATAATTAAATTCTATTCTATTTAAACGAGATATATGAATACACTCTGACAAAAGTTCTTCTGTTGTTATTTTTGAATAAAAATCTATGCTTTCGCTAATTTCACCTTCAAAAATAACCTTTCCGTGTTCCAAAACAATTCCTCTTGTGCATAGGCTCTTTATTGCTGCCATATTATGGCTTACAAATAAAACAGTTCTGCCTTCGCCTTTTGTAATATCTTGCATCTTGCCGATTGCTTTCTTCTGAAATTCTGCATCACCAACTGCCAATACCTCATCAACAACCAAAATTTCAGGCTCTAAAAAGGCTGCTACAGCAAATGCCAAACGAACATTCATTCCTGAACTATATCTTTTTACGGGAGAATCAATATAACGTTCGCAGCCTGAGAACTCAATAATTTCGTCAAGTTTTGAAATGATCTCTTTTTTGGTCATTCCAAGGATTGCTCCATTCAAAAAAATGTTTTCTCTTCCTGTCAATTCTCCATTAAATCCGGTACCAACTTCTAGTAATGAAGCAATACGTCCTCGAGACTTTATTCTGCCTGTAGTTGGGGCAGTAACTTTCGATAATATTTTAAGAAGTGTAGATTTTCCTGCGCCATTTTTACCAATAATGGCTAAAACTTCACCGCGCTTAACTTTAAAATTTATATTTTGTAAGGCCCACACATAATCTGAAGTTCCTTTAATAGAACGATCATTTGTCTCTCCTATTTTTAAATAAGGATCCTCCTTTCCTCTTATCTTGTACCACCAGCGATTTAAATCATGGCTTATGGTTCCTGTACCAACTTGCCCTAAACGATATTGTTTAGAAATATTTTCGACTTTTAAAATAATGTCTTTCAATTTTTGAATAAACTAGATTTAATAAATATCGAACTCTTTTTAAACTGTATCTATAAAACTTTTCTCGGTTCTATTAAAAGTTAAAAGACCAATAAAAAAAATAATGATCGTAACAGAAACGCTATAAACTAATCCTAAAACAGAAACTTCCCCCACATTTAAAAGAATGTATCTTGAAGTCTCTATTATATATGCCAGCGGATTGTATTCAACAATCCATCCGTATTTTGGCAGCTTATTTTTCACCAATTCCATTGGATACATTACAGCTGACAAATACATTAATAATTGGGTTCCGAAACTTACCAAATAACTAACATCTCGATATTTAGTAATCATTGAAGAAATAAGCATTCCTAATCCAAGCCCTAAAATCCCCATGATGATAATTAAAAAAGGAAAAAACACTGCAAATCCATTTAAAATTAAATTCGCACCTTTTAAATAATAAAATATACAAAATGCAATAAAAATTAAAAATTGGATTCCGAATTTAATTAAGTTAGAAATCACAATTGATAATGGAGTAATAATTCTTGGAAAATAAACTTTTCCAAAAACACTTGCATTCACTTTAAAAGTATCAGAAGTTCCATTCAAGCAAGCTGTAAAATAATTCCAAACCGTAATTCCTGTCAAATTAAATAAAAAAGGCGGTACAGAACCCGTATTAATTCCGGCTACGTTATTAAAAATAATGGTAAAAGTAAGCGACGTAAATAATGGTTGTATCAAATACCATAATGGCCCCAAAACCGTTTGTTTATAAACCGTTATTATATCTCTTTTTACAAAAAGAAATAATAGATCTCTATATTGCCAAACTTCTCTAAGATTTAGTGATAGAAATTTGTGCCTTGGTTTTATAACAAATAACCAATCCTCTTGCTCATTTTCACTGTCCATTATCAGAAATATTTAACAATGGAAAAAGGCGCTAAAAAAGCACCTTTTTTCTTACAAATTATGTTTGTAGATAACATCCTATAGTTTATCCATATTATTTATCCAAAACTTCAAAAGTTGAATTCATACTCTTAAATTCAGGAACAATCTTTTTCATCTTAGCGACAATATCGTCATTGTCATAAAAATCAGCAATTCCAATTAACTCATCAATATCAATATGCAAGTTTTCGTATTCATCTTGTATTTCTTGCGCAATCATAATTTTATTATGATAAGTTGGCAGCGTTTTAGAAGTATCATTCAATAACTCTTCGTATAATTTTTCGCCTGGTCTTAAACCAACTATTTTAATTTTAATTTCTTTATCAGGGATAAAACCCGCAAGCTTGATCATTTTTCTAGCTAAATCAATAATTTTGACTGGTTTTCCCATATCAAAAATATAAATTTCTCCACCATTACCCATTGCTCCTGCTTCTAATACTAACTGACAAGCTTCTGGAATGGTCATGAAATATCTAATAATGTCTTGATGTGTAATTGTAACTGGGCCGCCTTCAGCAATTTGTTTGGTAAATAAAGGGACTACAGATCCATTAGAACCTAAAACATTTCCAAAACGAGTAGTAATAAACTTTGTTACCCCTGGAATATTTTCACTTTGATTTTTTAAGAATAAAGACTGCACATATTTCTCTGCAATACGCTTACTTGCTCCCATAACGTTACTAGGATTAACTGCCTTGTCTGTTGATACCATGACAAACTTTTTGACATGATATTTACAGGATAAATCAGCAAGATTCTTAGTCCCTTTTATGTTAGTTAAAATAGCTTGCGAAGGATTATCCTCCATTAATGGCACATGTTTATATGCAGCAGCATGAAAAACAACATGCGGATTATGGTTTTTAAATACCTTCTCTAATGCTTTTTTACTTTTTACATCAGCAATTACGGCAATTATTTTTGTGTCCGAATTCATTGCCAATGTCTCCAAACATAAGTTATGAAGCGGAGTTTCAGCATGGTCCAAAACGATCACAGCTTTTGGATTAAAACCAAGAACTTGTCTCACAATCTCACTTCCTATTGAACCAGCGGCTCCAGTAATAAGAATTGTTTTGTCTTTTAATTGCTTAGAAATTGATTTACTGTCTAGAACAATTGGTTTTCGTTCCAGCAAATCCTCAATCTGAATATTTTTTACCTTTTGCGAAATCTCCTTTTGATTTTCCCAATCGGAAATCAATGGAACGGTATATACTCTATAATTAAACTCCAAACATTGATCAACAATAATTAACTGTTCTTCTTTAGATAAACTTTTATCAGCTATAATTACACCTTCTGCAGCTACAGAACGCATTAAAGCAGGTAATTTTTTACGTAATATTAAAATCGGAAGATCTAACATTCGTTTAGATGCATTCTGATTGTTTTTATCAACGAAACCAACAATTTTAAATCTAGAAGGAGTTTCAAACTTCAAAGCATTGGCAACCGAAATTGCATTTGCATCGGTACCGTAAATTACCGTTCGAATTAACTTAGAATTTGTCTTTTCTGAAAAGTACATTTCAAAAGTTTGTTTTACGACTACTCGGTACAAAAACAAACTGCAAAATGATAAAACCAAATTAATAAAAAGGGCAGTATTCAAAAAGGCCTTGTGACCAGTATACAATTCAAAAACTAAATTGAAAAATAAAAAGAATACTAAAACTGACATTTGAGAAAACAACAGTTTTATAGCATCAATAAAAGAGGAATGTCTAATAATACCCGAATAGGTCCTGAACAACCAAAAGAAAAATACATTTACTACTAATAAACTAGCAACAAAATATGATTGATGTGATGTAATAATATACCCTAATCCCGTTCCTTCAAAAAGCATATAGGTAAAAGTAAAGGAGAAAATCAGTACCATTATATCAATGGCAATAATAATCCAGCGAGGCAAATAACTAAGGCTATTAATATTTGCTCTTAAATTCCTTGGTGAAAAAGAATTGTACAATATAGAGGCTATTTTGGTTGGTTGATCTGTCTCCAATTTGGTCTGATTTCGTTCTGTAAACTTTGTATGTCTTACAAAAATACAAATTAAAGGGTTTAAAAATCTATTTCTACAATAAATTAAACTTTAACTCCTTTTTTCTTTTGTTTTAAAAATTCTATTAAATAGGCTCCGTATCCTGATTTCACCAAAGGTAATGCTAGTTCCTCAAGTTGAGCATCATCAATAAATCCTTGTCGCCAAGCAATTTCCTCAATACAACCAACCTTTAAACCTTGTCTTTCTTCAAGCACTTGGACAAATTGTCCCGCTTGCATTAGACTATTAAAAGTCCCTGTATCTAACCAAGCTGTACCTCTACTTAATATTCCAACTTTTAGCTTTCCTTTTTCAAGATAAACTTTATTTACATCAGTAATTTCGTATTCGCCACGAGCGCTAGGTTTAATATTTTTAGCAATTTCGACAACTGAATTGTCATAAAAGTATAACCCTGGAACTGCATAATTAGATTTTGGCTCTATTGGCTTTTCTTCAATAGAAACGGCTTTAAAATTTTCGTCAAACTCTACAACTCCATAGCGTTCCGGATCTGAAACATGATATGCAAAAACTACTCCTCCATCTGGTTTTGTATTAGAACGCAATAATTCTTGCATATTTGCACCAAAGAATATATTATCTCCTAGTATTAACGCAACATCATCATGACCAATAAATTCTTCTCCAATTACAAAAGCCTGTGCTAATCCGTTAGGAATAGCTTGCTCTGCATAACTAAATTTACAACCTAAACTAGAACCGTCACCTAATAACTTTTTAAAATTTGGCAGGTCATGTGGAGTGGAGATAATTAATATTTCACTTATTCCCGACATCATTAAAGTCGATAAAGGATAATAAATCATCGGCTTATCATAAACAGGCATCATTTGTTTACTCATCGCAAGAGTTAAAGGATGTAAACGTGTGCCAGAACCTCCTGCTAAAATAATTCCTTTCATATATTTTAATTTTTAATCTAAGATCTTTAAATAAATACTTTCTTTAAACTCTCTTTATAATTAAGAATATCTAAATTATAAATTTCTTTTATTTTTTTCTTATCTAACAATGAAAATTTGGGACGTTTCGCAGGAGTTGGATATGAAGCTGAAGATATTTCCTCAACATTACAATTATATCCTCCAAGTTCTTTTATAGCCAACGCAAATTCGTACCAGCTTATTTCTCCTTCATTCGAATAATTATAAATTCCAGAAATCCATTTCGGAGATTCTAAAATATCTAACATTACCTGAGCAAGATCAGCGGCATAAGTTGGTGATCCCATTTGATCATTTACAACACTAATAGCATCTCTTTCTTGCATCAAGCATTGCATAGTTTTTACAAAATTATTTCCAAATTTACTATAAACCCAAGAGGTTCTGATAATTATTGAATTTGGATTTTCTTTTAAACATACTATTTCTCCCGCTCTTTTACTTGCCCCATAGACATTTATCGGATTGGTTTCTGCTTCTTCACTTAAAGCAATAGAAGAACATCCATCAAAAACATAATCTGTAGATATATGGATCAATTTCACATTATTTACTGCCACATATTTTGCTATTAGTTCTACAGCTAAATGATTTATTTTAAAAGCTAATTCTTTTTCAGTTTCCGCTTTATCAACTGCTGTATATGCACCACAATTAAGAATTATATCTGGTTGAATTTCGTTTAATTGCATTTTTAGAATCTCTAAATTATCTAATGTAATTTGAGTTCTATCTGCAAAAATCCATTCGTAGTTAGTATATTTTGAAGATAAAACAGCTAGCTCAGAACCTAATTGTCCATTTGCACCTGTTACAAGAATTTTTTTCATTAAAATAAACTATTACATTCTTCAATAAAGGGAAGAATCTGATCTTTTTCAGAAACTATAGCATCGCTTAAATTAATTCCCCAATCTATACTTAAAGATGGGTCGTCAAATCTGATTCCACCTTCAGAAGATTTATTATAAATTTGGTCACATTTATACATTACTGAAGCTGTTTCACTAATAACTGAAAATCCATGAGCAAATCCTTTCGGAACTAATAATTGCTTTTTATTTTCAGCAGATAATTTTACACTAAATGATTTTCCATAACTGGATGAATTTTTTCTTAGGTCAACAACAACATCGATGATCTCCCCATCTAAAACGCGTATTAATTTTGTCTGGGCAAAGGGAGGGTTTTGATAATGCAGCCCTCTTAAAGTTCCTTTTTTAGAAAATGAATGGTTATCTTGAATAAATTCAATATTAATACCTAAATCTTCAAATTTAGTTTTGCTATAGGATTCAAAAAAGTAACCTCTTTCGTCTCCAAAAACTATTGGATCGATAATTACTAAATCTTTTATGAACGTTTCTTCAATTTTCATGTTACATTACTATTTAAAGAAATTGACTATTACTTCTTTAATTTTACTTTTATCTTCATTTGTAAGTGTTGAACCAGAAGGCAAACACAATCCTTTGTCAAATATTTGTTCTGCTATTTTATTACCATAAAATGGGTATTTTTCAAAAATTGGCTGTAAATGCATTGGCTTCCACAGAGTACGGCATTCAATATTTGCATTTTCAAGAGCTAATCTTAAACCCTCTTTGCCTTTGTTTTTATTGGGTTTAACCAAAATAGTGTTTAACCAAAAATTAGAAAAAAAACTTTCTCCTATTACTTCAGAAAGTACTACATCATCAATTTTATTAAAGATCTCTTTGTAAAAAAAATGATTATTTCTTCGAGCTTCAACATTCTTATCAAGTATCTTTATTTGCCCTAAACCAATACTGGCACAAATATTACTCATTCTATAATTATAACCAATTTCGCTATGCTGATAATGAGCTGCAATATCTTTTGATTGATTGGAATAAAAAATTGCTCTTTCTTTTATTTTTTTAGAAGTTGTAACTAATGCTCCTCCACTTGAAGTAGTAATAATTTTATTCCCATTAAATGAAAGGACTCCAAAACTACCAAAACTACCACATTTTTTACCTTTATACTTACTCCCTAAAGCTTCTGCACTATCCTCAATGACTGGTATTCCGTATCTATCTGCAACAGCATGAACTTCATCAACCTTATATGGCGTACCATATAAATGCACAGCAATAATTGCTTTAGGTTTTTTTCCTTTTTCTATTCTATCCTTTATTGCTGTGTCCAGAGTAATCGGACAAATATTCCAGGTTTCAGGTTCACTATCAATAAACACAGGAATTGCGCCTTGGTATAAAATAGGATTTGCAGATGCCGAAAATGTCATACTTTGACAGATTACCTCATCACCAGCTTTTACTCCTAATAAAATTAGTGATAAATGAATCGCCGATGTTCCAGAATTTAATGCTGTTACATATGACCCTTCTGTAAAATAATCCTCAAGTTTACGCTCAAAATCATCAACATTTGGCCCCCCAGAAGTTATCCAATTTGTATCTAAAGCTTTCTGAATAAATTCTTGTTCAAAACCACTTGACTGTGATAATGACAAATAAATTCTTTTATTATTCATCTACATTTCAGCAATCTAAGAAAAAGCGAACATCATTTCCCTTAACATTTTTCAAAAGTAAAGTAGAAAATAATATTTCTTAAATTAAACTTTTTTATTCAAACTAATTATTGCCAGTTTGTGTCTTTTATCTCTTCAAAAACCTTCTCAATACCTTCTTCTAAAGATATTTTTGCTTTCCATCCCAAATTATTTAATTTTGAGACATCCATCAATTTTCGCGGAGTTCCATCTGGTTTACTTGTATCTGTTAAAATATCCCCTTGAAATCCAACAATTTTTTTAACTAAAATTGCCAAATCTAGTATTGAAATATCTTCACCAATCCCAATATTAACTAAACCAGAACTATCGTAATTTTTCATTAAAAACAAACACGCTTCTGCCAAGTCATTAGCGTGCAAAAACTCTCTTCTAGGACTTCCTGTCCCCCAAATAGTTACGGACGAATCTAAATTACGTTTAGCTGTAATAAACTTTCTTAGCATGGCAGGCAACACATGAGAGTTTTTTAAATCATAATTATCATTTGGACCATACAAATTTGTTGGCATTACCGAGATAAAATTACATCCAAATTGATCTCTATAAGCATCACACATTTTTATTCCAGCTATCTTTGCAATTGCATAAGGCTCATTTGTTGGTTCTAATTCACCTGTAAGCATATATTCTTCCTTTAATGGCTGTGGAGCCATCTTTGGATAAATACATGACGATCCTAAGAACATCAATTTTTTTACATTGTTTTCATATGATTGATGAATCACATTACTTTGTATCATCAAATTTTCATATATAAAATCTCCCCTAAATGTATTATTGGCTATAATACCACCAACTTTCGCTGCTGCTAAAAATACATAATCCGGTTTTTCTTTCTTAAAAAAGTCTGTAACTGCTTGTTGATCTCTCAAATCTAGCTCAGAAGAAGTTTTTAAAACAAAATTCGTGTATCCTTCAGCTTTTAATTGACGTAAAATTGCTGAACCTACCATTCCTCGATGTCCAGCTATATATATTTTATCTTCTAAATTCATAATGCTAATTTCTAATTCAAGAATAAAATTACTCTGATTTTCTAATTAATATTTAATAGCTGATCTAACTCCTTTTAACATCTTTTCTTTTTTAACATAAATAATATCCGATGCCATCATTTCTTTTACTAATCCAGCTAAATCATATTGAGGAACCCAACCTAATTGAGTTTTCGATTTAGTAGGATCTCCAATAAGCAAGTCTACTTCTGTTGGTCGAAAATATTGTGGATCAACAGCAATAACCTGTTTACCTAACTCAATTTGATAAGCGGGATTACTGCAAGAAGCAACATATCCTTTTTCTTCAACACCTTCTCCTCTAAATTCGATGTCTATACCTACTTCAGCAAATGACATTTTAACAAAATCACGTACATAAGTAGTTTCTCCCATGGCTATAACATAATCTTCTGCAACATCTTGTTGTAAAATACGCCACATTGCTTCTACATAATCTTTAGCATGTCCCCAATCACGTTGAGCATCTAAATTTCCTAAATATAGACATTCTTGTTCTCCTAAAGCAATAGCAGCGGTTGCCATCGTTATTTTACGGGTCACAAAGGTTTCTCCTCGACGAGGAGATTCATGATTAAACAAAATTCCATTACAGGCAAACATATTATATGCCTCTCGATAATTTTTAGTAATCCAAAAACCATAAATTTTAGCTGCTCCATAAGGAGAACGGGGATAAAAAGGCGAATGTTCATCATAAAATCCTTTTTCGTTTTTATTTTCAGCCAAACCACCATACAATTCAGATGTTGATGCTTGATAAATACGTGTCTTTTTTTCCAAACCTAAAATACGTACTGCTTCTAAAATTCTTAATGTACCAATACCATCTACATTTGCAACATACTCTGGTGAATCAAAAGAGACCTTTACATGACTCATAGCACCTAGATTGTAAATTTCATCGGGTTGTACCTCTTGAATAATTCGAATAATATTAGTAGAGTCTGTTAAATCTCCATAATGCAACTTAAAATTCACATGAGCTTCATGTTGATCTTGGTAGATATGATCAATACGTTGTGTATTAAAAGACGAAGCCCTTCTTTTAACACCATGAACCATATATCCTTTCTCTAATAATAATTCTGCCAAGTACGAACCATCTTGTCCCGTGATTCCTGTTATAAGTGCTATTTTCATTTTTATAGTTTGTTTTAAAACAATAATACAATTGTTAATAAATTGTTTAAACGTCTGATATTTTATTTAATTATTTTCGAAAAAGTCAAAAATATAATTTTAAAATATTCCCCCAAATCTTTCTTTTTAATATACTTCATATTCAACTGGATCTTTGCAGGCATAATTTCCTCAATGTAAACCTTTTCAGGATCTAAAACAGTCCCAAGAATTTCATTTTCATTTACAAATTCAATTGAAGCATAATCTGTTATTCCTGGCCTAACCATCAAAACCTCTAATTGCTCTTTATTGTACAAGTCAACATATTTTCTAACTTCTGGTCGCGGACCAACCAGACTCATATCTCCAACAAACACATTAAACAGTTGTGGAAGTTCGTCTAGTTTATATTTTCTAATAAAAAGGCCCATTTTTGTTATACGAGAATCATTTCCTCCTATTGTGATGAGTCCTTTTTTATCAGAACCTTTTGCCATAGATCTAAATTTATAAAGTTCAAAATCCTTTCCAAGAATTCCAACTCTATTTTGCCTATAAAAACCTCCTCCTTTACTTTCAATAATAATTAAAAAGTAAATTATTAAGAAAATAGGTGAAAGCAATAAAATACCGAAAAAAGAAAAAACTATATCAAAAAATCTTGTCATTATAAATTAATTACTGTTCCGTATGCTCCTTTTACAGTATCAATTACAAATTGAACCTCTTGTTCCTTAAGTTGTGGATATATTGGCAATGAAATTTCGCAAGAATAATTTTTATAAGCTTGCGGATAATCCTTAATATCATATCCCTGATCTTTAAAAAAGGTCAACATTGGCATTGGAATAAAGTGGACATTAACAGAAACCCCTTTTTTAGCAATTTCATCTATTATAGAATCACGTTGGTTTTCTGTAATATTATTGATTCGTAAAGCATATAAATGGTATGAAGTTTCTTTTCCATTCTGTAATGATGGTGGAACATTAGCCCAAGATAGTTGTCTAAATGCAACGTCATAAGTATTAAAAATTCTTTTTCTATCTAGTAATAGCGAAGAATATTGACGTATCTGTGCTAAACCAATTGCTGCATTAACGTCAGCCATATTAATTTTCATCCCTAATCCAGTGATGTCATATCGCCACCCGCCTGCTTTACTTTTTGAGAAAGCATCTTTTGTTTGGCAATTTAAACTCATTTGACGTAAAAATGCATACAACTCTTTATTATCAAAAGGTAAAGGTAGATTTAAACAAATTGCACCACCTTCTGCAGTTGTAACATTTTTCACTGCATGTAATGAAAATATAGCAATATCTGTTTCACTTCCAGTAGGAATACCTTCCTTATAATATGCTCCAAGAGAATGTGCCGCATCATTTATAACTAAAATACGCCCTGCCTTCTTTTGAATTTCTGATGTTGGAACAAATAAAGCTTTTACGGTATCACTTGTTACTAACTGCATTATTTCTTCGTAATCACAAGGAAAACCAGCTATATCTACAGGTATTATTGCTTTTGTTTTACTAGTTATTGCGTTTTTTATAGCCTCAACCGAAATATTAAAATCTTCACAAACATCAACCATAACCGGCTTAGCACCAGCATGAATAACTGCCAGAGCAGTTGCGCTATAAGTATAAGCCGGCACGATTACTTCGTCCCCTTCTTTTACTCCAAGCCATTTTAACATCATTATTGCACCTGATGTCCAAGAATTAACACATAATACTTCTTTAGCTTTAGAAAACTCTTTAATCTCTTCTTCTAATGCTTTTACTTTTGGACCAGTTGTTATCCAACCAGATTTTAACGAATCGACAACCTCATTAATAATAGCATCATCAATGAAGGGTGGGGAAAAAGGTATATTCATTTTATTTTATTTTTTTTGTATAAAAGTTCATTTCTCGATTACC
The DNA here is from genome assembly GCF_004119505.1 of Flavobacterium sp. YO64. Classification (NCBI taxonomy): domain Bacteria; kingdom Pseudomonadati; phylum Bacteroidota; class Flavobacteriia; order Flavobacteriales; family Flavobacteriaceae; genus Flavobacterium; species Flavobacterium sp. YO64. The sequence goes on from NZ_NRQV01000012.1 coordinate 46,377, forward strand.
TTGATTGAAATGATCTGTCAAAATATAGTTATTCGAAATGTAAAAATTATTTACATAATCATTACTCAATCTATCTGTTGTTAATGTTATGCCTTCACTATATTTTTCAATTTCTGACTCAAATGCCTGTAATAAATGTTTACCTATTTTTTTGTCCTTTTTTTTCAGGATTAACACATATTGACAACAAGGTCGCATAATTTAGATATTCGTTATTTGATGTCTCAGTAGTAAGAAATGCTTTTATTATTCTACTAATATTATTTGGTTTTCCTAATAAACTTGCACTTGCCGCTAATGAAAGCGAAATAAAATTATTTTTTAAAATATTTTTATAAAAACCTTTTTTTTCAGTTGCTCCTATTGCAAAGCCAACTAATTCATTATTTCCATCATAGGCTCCTAGAGCAACTCCTTTTTCACTCTTTATTATAGAGGCATAAAATTTCTTCAAAAACTTAATTCCTAATGATGTTAAAAAGAAATTATTAAATGCCCTTTGATGTAAGAGAGCAATATTTTTAGTTTCTTCTACTTTTAAAAGTTTAACTGTAATCATTAATTTAATAGTTCAAATTTTAATTTACTTAAATTTTTCGATTTACTAAAATTTTCTTTAGCATAATTAAAACCAGCTAATCCCATTTTTTGCAATTCATGATCTTCTGTACCTAATATTTGATTAACACTATTTACTAACCAAATTGCATCACCATATTCACCTGCCCAACCGCATTTTGCATTTAAAACTGTAATTACAGAATCACTATCAAAATCTGCCATAACTAAAACAGGCTTTTTTGAAAACATATAAGCTGGTAGTTTAGAAGGTATAGAAGTATTTGCCGAACCTTTTAATATTGGCAATAACATTACATCAGCTAATGATTGAACTTCTGCCACTTTTCCTGCTGGAACATCCATAAACTCAACATCAGCATCTGGATATTTAACCGCAACATCTTGGCAATATGCCTTATACGAACCGGATCCAGCAATTATTAATTTTGCATTCAAACCCGAAAAACACTCGATCAGAAAAGGAATTCCCGCTACCGGACCAATGTTCCCAAGATACATGAAAACTTTTTTTTTATTTAAATTTTTATCCGAAGTCAAATTAAAATCATTTTCATCTTGCCAATTATAGACCACCGCAATCTTTTCAGAATTCAACTTACGACTTTCTTGCAAATATGTTTTCATTTTATTTGAAATTGCAATAATTTTTGTTGCGTTTCTCAAAACAAACTTCTCGATTGGAAACAATGTAAAATCTACAACTTGTTTGATTGGAGATGGTAACCTTTTTGAAATTGATTCTGGATAAATATCTTGTATGTGTATTGTATAAGGAATTCGTTTTTTCTTACAAGCTAGCGCTACTCCAAATTGACCAAAAATTGGCCAAGTATTCATGTAAACTTTGTCGTAACTAACTTCACTTTCTATAATAAAACGGTAACATGATCTTCCAAACGAAATTGACTCCCTCATTCTTCCTAAAACGCCAGACCTGGAATATACAAAAGAAGGAATATTAAAAAAGTGCAATCTTTCTTTACTACAAATAATATGCGTTTTTTTAGATGAAACAATTTTCTTCTCAAAAACGAACCCTAAAGGTCTTGATGGATATGGTGCTATAACCGTAACATTCTCTCCATTCTCATATAATGTTTCTGCTAATGATTTGCCAATTTGTGCAGACACTACCGGTTCTGGATCAAAAACACAATTAACAATTAAAATGTTTTTCATTTAATATTTTATTTTGTAGAAAATTTCAATTAACAACTCAGACTATCCGATGTTTTTATGTCGTTCATATCTTGATGTTTGAAAAAAATAAAACAACTTTATTAAAAAACTTGATTTTTTAACCGTTTTTTTAATAAATCTTGAAATATTTTTAATCTTCGCCCTCTCATATATAATATTTTTAGGCTCGTATTTCTCTCCTTTTAATTTTTTATTTATTGATACAATATTTTGAATATAAGGGGTATAAATCAACTCTAAAATTACTTTATCTATAAAAACTTCAGAAGGCTGTGATCTTATATGATCTTCTAAATCCGTAAATTTTAATCCTTGATAGTGATAAAATATTAGAGGAACAGCAGATGCTTTTTGTTTTTTGCCATTAATAATAAATTTTCCACCCTCTTTTGTTACGTCAAACTTATTAATATTCCATGGTGCAACACCAACTCCTATATTCCTAATATCAACTACATTAGAAAATTTTTCATTAAAAAAATTCAAATACTTTTGATCCCCATACCTATTCGTTTCTAAAATAGCATAGCACCAATCTATACAACTTTGTTTCCACCAATTTAAAGCTTGAAGTCCATCTTTATCATTTTTGAAATAAACAAATTGTACACAATACTTACCATAAATCTCTTCAGTTTTTAAATCATCCGAAAAATTATGAGGAGTAATTGCTACTGATGAATTTCCGATCTCTTTAAAAATTGGTTCCGGAGACGAAAAAAACATCATATCTGCATCCAAATATGTACAATGATCCAAATTATATTTTTCAATTGAATAGAAAATTGTTGATGCAGTACAAGTCCAACAATATTCTGCTATTGTTCTTTGTCCTTTAATCCTCAATAAATCCTCATTTTCGAACTCCACTAATGGAATAATTGTTGCATTTTTTAAATTCATTTTAACCAATACATCAAATGAATTATCATCAAATGCAAAGATATAGAGATGAAAATCATCGCATAGTTCTTCTAAAGAGTTGTACAAATTAATTCCTCTTGATAAATAATAAGAATCAAAAAGAGTACAAAAATTATATTTCATATTTTTAATATTGTTAATTCGGCATTACTATTAATTTTGTGCCTCAATGATATAAAAAGGTTTTTCTTTATTGTATTCAAAAACTATTTTATAGTACCTAAACCATAATTTAATAAGACTCGATTTCGATCTTGCATAACCACAAAACGTTCTTTTTTTAAATTTCATAATAGACAAGATAAAAGTTTTAAATTCATTTAAAACTATGCTATAAGCTAAAGGGTTAGTTGGAACAACACATATATGTTTTACATTTAACTTTTTACATTTATCAAATATCAATTTAAAATCTTCATTATCAAACTCTGTATCAATCCTATGTAATAAAACTATAGTTTTTTCATTTGCTGGAAAATCATCTTTCACTATATCTATTAATAAAGCGTCATGAAATATCTGATATTCCTTTAATCTTTCTATTGAATTTGTGTTATCGGAAACAACAACTTCTAGATTTGAATTTTGTTTAATATGGTATTCAGTTTGAGCAATTCCTGAGCCTAAAGAAAGTACTTTAGTGTATCCCATTTTTTGAATTTGCTCAATCATTGCCAAAACTGATTCACTAACTTTCTCAGCATTTACCTTAGTTAAATATTTGTCTTTACTTGCTGGCATCCAATATGGCAATTCCAATTCCTCATCTCTCAGATCATTCCAGTTAATTATTTTGCTTGAATGAACTCTAAATACGCTGTAATGCTTCATTTTCATAATCAAAATATTTTAAAATTAAAAGTTGTTTTAATGATCCAAAAGTAGGTTCTTACTTTAGAAAGAAATCCTTGATACTTTTTGCTACATAATCAATATCATCTTGCTTCATTCCTGGGTAAAGTGGAATGCTGAGACATTGTTCTGCCATTTTCTCTGCAATAGGGAAATCTCCTTTTTTGTATTTCTCATCCGCATATGCATCTTGCAAATGTGGGGGAACAGGATAATGTATAAGTGTGTCAATATTTTTCTCTTTCAGATAAGACTGTAAATCGTCTCTGTTTACACATTGAATAACATACAGATGATAGACATGATCAGCTTTATACTTAATTGTAGGAATTTTTATTTCTTTACAATCAATTAATAATTCTTCATATCGCTTTGCAATATTTTTTCTTTCTTCTGTGAGTTGATCTAAATAAGGAAGTTTTACATTCAAAATAGCTGCTTGCATCTCATCAAGACGAGAATTTAGCCCTTTTACTTCGTTATAATATTTTTTATTAGATCCATAATTCCTTAATACTTTTGCTTTTTTGAAAAGAATTTCATCATTTGTTGTAATACCTCCACCATCACCGAGTGCTCCTAAATTCTTTCCTGGATAAAAACTGGTTGCATTGATATGTCCGAATGTACCTGTATACTTTTGATCCCATCTTGCCAAATGTGCTTGTGCATTATCTTCAACTACATACAGATTGTGTTTTACAGCAATCTCCATTATTCTCGTCATATCACATGGTTGCCCATATAAATGCACAGGAAGAATTGCTTTAGTACGAGACGTAATTGCTTTTTCTATTAATTCTGCATTAATATTGTAACTCTCTTCATCTGGTTCAACCGGAATCGGCTTTGCCCCTACTGCTGAGACAGCTAACCAACTAGCAATATAGGTATTAGACGGAACAATCACCTCATCTCCAGCACCAACTCCTAATGCAAGTAATGAAATTATTAAGGCATCCAGGCCATTTGCTACTCCTATTGAATAATTAATATCATGCAATTTTGCATAAGCATTTTCGAATTCAACTAATTCATTACCCATTATATACCATTTGGAATCTAAGACTTTTGTCATGGCATCTATAATTTGTTTTCTATAAAGGTTATCTTGATAATCAAAAGATAAAAATGGAATCATTTTACTTAAATTTTATAATTAAACGTTTTGGTAAGGCTCAAAAATATAGTCTTCTTTTTCATAAAACTCAGAAGCAAAAACCATTAAAATACAATCTTTTGAGAACTTATCCATCCAGTGGTAATCTTCCGGCTCTATTACTAAACATTTTGAAGGTATATCCAAAATGAATTCTTCAACTGGAAATCCTTTGCCTGATTGACAAATTATTCTACAGCTTCCTTGAATTGCGATTGCAGCTTGTACCGTTTTTTTATGTCTGTGATGCCCACGTTCTGAATCATCAACTCCATAAATATAGAAAACCCTCTTTATTTCAAATGGTAAAACCTTTTCAACTACTGTTAAATTCCCTCTAACATCAGTAAATGTTTGTAAATCAATATATCTAGACATATTTCGTTTCTTTTAACTTAAAAATTTCTTTTAAAATATTTATTTGATGATTTGAATTGTATTTTTCATCAACAACTTTATAACACTTTGCTCTAACAGTTTCTCTATCTTCTTTTCTAAAAATAGTCCATTGCTTTATTTTGGAGCACAGATCATTAACGGATCCTTCTGCAAAAAAATCTCCAGTAATATTGGGCCGAATCGCCTCAAATTCTGGTCCATGTTTAGGAAAATTATTATGTGTGACAACAGGAGTGCCATAAACAAAACTATGCATAACTGTTAATCCAATATCACCAGGAACAACACATAAATCAGCATTAAAAATTAGTTCTCCTAAGATATTTTCATCGTAACAAGGACCGAAAAACCAAACCTTTTTTTCTAATTTATACAAATTCACAAGCTCTTCCAGACCTATTCCTTCAATTTGATTACCAATAAGTATTAAATTATAATGACAATTACTTTTTTCTAATTCGTGCAATGCTTCAATTAACAATTCGATTTTCTTTCTATTCTGAATACGTCCAACGTATAACAAAACGGGATAATCATTTAGAAAATGGTTCTTGTATATCGCACTAGAAATTAATTCCTTACGAATATTTAATTGATTATCAACATCCATTGAATTATATACCGAGACCAATTTTTCAGGATTAAAACCTTCATTAATCATAAGGTTTCTCGAATAATCCCCATAAAGCAATACTTTATTACTTAATCCAAAAAAAACTTTTTTTATAATTTTTTTTAAACTGCTTTCATTTCCATACCAACCGTGAGTCCATAAATATGTTTTTCTTCCGGTCAATCTATTCATTAATAAAACTAACCAAGTTGATAAGCAATGCGGCTCTCCAGTGATAATATAATGCTTATAATTTTTAAAAGCGAGAGAAAAAGCTCCCTTTTGCCAATAAAATTTTTTTATAATAGGAGTATATTTTAATGTTTTTTTATATCCAGTCAGATTAAAATAATTCATTAATTTAATCGGATATGATACTCGATCTCCTATATAAAAGTCACATTGCAATTCACTATCCATTAATTTATAAATAGGCTCATTATAATGCGGTGCAAGATTGAATATACAACAAATATTATCTTTCATAAAATGGATTATTTGGCATTTGTAACACCACAGAAATCAATTATTTTTTTTGAGGATTCAATTTTTAAATTTTTAAATTCATCATGAGCTACCAAAAATACTATAATATCAGCTTTTTCAATCGCCTCTTGATATGGTGTCAATTTAAACACATTATGAGTATCGATATTAGGCTCTACAATATAAAACATATCGTCATTTGCATCTTGTAATACTTTTTGCGCAATATACTTAGCAGGTGACTCTCTTAAATCATCTATATTTGGTTTAAAAGCCAATCCCATAATGGCAATTTTTGCTTTTTGACCATTCTTAAGTTGAAACTCTAATTTTGCAGTTTTAACCTGTTCAGCACACCAGAAAGATTTATAATTATTAATCTCTCTTGCTTTACCAATAATCTGCGATTCCATCGGATAGTCTGCCACTATAAAATAAGGATCTACAGCAATACAGTGTCCACCTACACCACAACCAGGCTGCAATATATTTACTCTCGGATGTTTATTTGCTAATCTTATCAGATCCCATACGTTAATATCAGCTTTTGCACATATTAAAGACAACTCATTAGCGAACGCAATTTGCACATCTCTAGAAGAGTTCTCTGTAAGTTTACACATTTCTGCAGTTCTTGCATTAGTTTCATGTAGCTCTCCCTTAACAAATCTACTGTAAAAGTGAACAGCTTTTTTCGTTGAAGCTTCATTTACACCACCAATAACACGATCATTGTTTACCAATTCATACATTACATTACCAGGCAAGACTCTTTCTGGACAATACGCTATATAAATTTTATCTCTTAACTCTGGTCTTAGAGAAATAATTACATCCATCATCTTTTCGGTTGTTCCAATTGGAGATGTTGATTCAATAATATATAAATCACCCTCCTTTAACAATGGAATAATAGCTTTTGTTGCTGCTAATACGAAGGAAATATCTGGTTCATTTTTTTCTTTAAATGGAGTAGGAACTACAACTAAGTACGCATCTCCAACAACTGGAGCTATATCAGCTTTTAAATACCCTGTTTTAACTGCGTTTGCAACAGCTTCATCTAAACTTGGTTCTACTATATGAATTTTTCCAGCATTAATTGTATCAACAACACTTGGATTTATATCAACTCCATGAACATGGATATTATTGTTAGCTATTAATGCAGCGGTAGGCAAACCTATATATCCTAAACCAATCATTACTACTTTTTCTTGACTCATCTATTCTATTTTTATAATGAAACTAAAAAATTTACAATTCGTTCACAAGTTTTTCCATCACCGTAAGGATTATGTAGTAAACTCATTTGGTCGTAATGCTCTTTTTTATTTAACAACACTTCGCACTCTTTAACAATTTTCTCTAATTGTGTACCAACTAAAATAACGGTCCCAGCTTCAACAGCTTCAGGTCTCTCTGTAGTATCCCTCATAACCAAAACAGGTTTACCTAAACTTGGAGCTTCTTCTTGTACACCACCACTATCTGTTAGTATTAAATACGATTTGTTCATTAACCATACAAATGCAGGATAAGCTAATGGAGCAATCAGATGGATGTTATCAATACCTTCAAGCATTTCATGAACAATATTTTTAACATTTGGATTCAAATGTACTGGATAAACAATTTGAATATTTTGATTATTTTTACTAATTTGCTTTAGAGCTTCGCAAATTCGTATAAAGCCATCACCATGATTTTCTCTTCTATGACCAGTTACTAGAATAATCTTTTTAGAAGGGTCAACAATTTTTTTCAACCATTCAATTTCAATATCTAGTAATTGATCAACTTTATTTACACTTTGTAATAAAGCGTCGATAACGGAATTTCCGGTAACTATTATTTTTTCTACAGGTATATTCTCTTTTAATAAATTTTCTTTTGATGTTGCAGTTGGAGCAAAATGAAAATCGGTTAGTCTTCCTGTTATTTGTCTGTTCATTTCTTCAGGAAAAGGGGACCATTTGTCAAATGTTCTTAAACCTGCTTCAACATGACAAACTTTTGCACCTGCATAAAACGAAGCTATACTAGCCGCCATTGTTGTTGTAGTATCTCCATGCACAAATACAAAATCAGGTTTAAAAGATTCCATAACAGGCTTAAGACCTAATAAAATATCAGATGTTAATGTATATAAATTTTGATTAGGTCTCATGAGATTTAAATCAAAATCTGGAATAATCTCAAAGAAACTCAAAACTTGATCCAACATTTCACGGTGTTGTGCAGTTACACAAACTTTAGTATCAAATTTTGCAGGAAATTTAAGAAACTCTTTAACCAAAGGTGCCATTTTTATTGCTTCTGGTCGAGTTCCAAAAATCAAAAGTATTTTTTTCATTTTTTATTGTTCTATATGAATTTGATATGTTAATTACGTTTTAAAGTTAGAGTTTCCCACTATATGGTCAAAAAAAAACAGTTTCCTTCCAAATAAAAAGGATAAAATAATACCCTTTCATAATCTAAACCAATTTTCCAAAAAAAATCTCAATCTAATTTATCCCGGTTATATTAAAAAAGAATTACTAATTATCTCTAATTAAATAATTTTAAAAATTAAAAACTCCCCAACTTAATTCTTTAATGCCTTTTAAATATTTTACTACATTTTGAAATTGAATATCATTGTAATCATTTGTAACATTTACAGAATGTAATTCTATATTGTCTATAATTAATATTGGCATTATATTCTCATCCTCTCTTTGAATCTTTACGATTCTGGTTTTATTAAATTGAGCCAATAGATTTAGCCAAACATCATCAGCATACTTACAAATTTCCATAAAAACTTCGGCCTTAAGAACATCTCCAGAAAAACAATTTGGAGGAAACAATGTACCTCCGCCAGTGGTGAAAAATATATCAAGTGTAGGTTCAGAAATCAAAATTCTTTCATCCCACTCCTTATACGACAATAATTTACCATCAAACGTCTTATATTTTGAAGCTCTATGACAGCAAATAGAATCAGGAAAATTATTATGTAACTCTAATAAATCACTTACTAAATATGAAGGATAAAACAGATCATCATCGATTGTTATTATAATATCATCTGTGTAATTTTTAAGTGCATAATAATACTTTTTGTGAGATTTCAAGTCTCCTTCACAAAATTTAACTTCCAATCCTCTCTTTTGTAGTTTTAACAAAGATTTTGGCAAATCATTCAATCCTGAAAATTGATCTTTAGAAAGCCACAGAATAATTTTATCAGGTAATACACTTTGACGTAACATACATTCAATAACAATCCAAATAATACTGATTCTTTTAGGAAATGTTGTTAAGGAAACTATAACCTTCTTCTCTTCAGTTGAAGGGCTTAATTTGTATATTTTGAATAGATTTGAAATTTTAAACCAAATAGGAACAAAAGTAATTGCAATTAACTTAAGCAAAAACCTATAAATAGAATAAAATTTAACTGCTCTTAAAAACTTATATTTATCATTAATATTGTTGTACTTGAAAATTAAAAAGTCACTCATTTGTTGAAAATAAATTTATAAAAGCGGATTTAACTTTACGAAAAACCATTAATTAAATGTTACAATTTGTGATTCGTTTCTAGAAATTCCAATTACAGAACCAATCATAAAAAATGAAAGAAAAGAAATATACAGGTAGGAAATTTCTGCAGGAGGTCCAAATATAGACGAATTACTAAGAAAAACTGATATTAAAAGAACCACCTGAATAACATAAACAGAAATGCAATATTTTTTTAAAATCGGATCTTTCACTAATTTTAAAGCCTTATTCAACTTTTTTATTATAAAAAAGGTAATTACAAAGAGAGTAATAATGCCTGCTAAGCCTAATTCGCACAGTATAGCAGCTATTCCATTGTGTGGACTTGCTAAATATACGGGCACTCCTGTTATTATGATAGGTATTGTATTGTGACCAACAAACATTCCATAACCAATACCAAATACTGGATGTGCTAGAAAAATTTCGTAGGCAGAATTCAACATCAATAATCTAATTGCAACATCCACACTATCCGTTGAATCAATATCACCATAGCTTTCGAGGGCACTTGAACTTTTAAAAATTATTAAAATTAAAATTGAAAAAATAATAAAAGAAGGAACAAGCCAAAAAAACGTTTTTACTGAAAATTTATGAGTTTTAAAAAAATATAACATACACATAATCACAAAGCTCAATTGACTTTGGCGTGTTTGTATAATTAAAACACTTAATAAAAGAATGCTTAAGGCAACGATAAATAGCTTTCGTTTAAATGCCTTTTCGATTCTCGCTAAAATTGAAAGCCCTATTAAAAAACCAATAGAACTGTACAAAATACTGATTCCTGGTGAAAATGTTATAGGTGGTTCAAAATTATAGCGCCCGATAGATCCTCCTGTTGTTATAATCCATGCTACAACATTAACAAAACCATTTAACAAACAAAATCCAAATAATAATTGATACAATTTAAAAAAGTTTACTTTCGACAAACTTATTGTTCTGCCCAACAAATAGGCAAGAATTGCACTGATACAAAATATTACTCCATTAAGCATAATCTTCAAATATAGGAAGGAAGGGGATTCTCCAGAATTAGAAGAAAATGTTTTCGACACCAATGTAGCATTTGGTATATTTATTATATACGAAATAATTACAATGAAAACAAAAAATGAAAGACTCAAAAAAATAGTGTCAATTCTTAGAAATTCTTTTAAAATTTTTTTGTTTGGAAAAACCAATACTAAAGCTAAAATTAACAACATCCAAAGATGGAAAAAACTGTAACTGCCAAATTGGAATTTTACCAGCAGTATTGATGAAAACAATAAGAGGGAAATGCAGAAATAAAGTACTCGGCTAATATTCATTTATTACAGATAAACTCGTTATAATTTACAAATTTGAACGAATTATTTTTTTCTAGATCGTATTAAAACGGAAGGATTTCCACCAATAATACTATACTCATCAAAATTTCTACACAAAACAGTTCCTGCTCCGATTATAGAACCTTTTTTTACATGCCTACCAGGCGTAAAGATAACTTGCCTTCCAATCCAAACATCATCTTCAATGATACATTGTTTTTTAGAGGTATTACCCTGCTCTATCATAGGAATATCAATATTATCAAACTGATGATTTGTCGAAAAGATATGAACGTTTGGCCCCATCATTACATTCTTGCCAATTATTATATCTGAAGGAACTACGCAGTTAATGCCTAACCCTGAATTATCATCAATGACCAAATTTAATCCACTACCAAAAAAAGCCATTCTTTCAATATTCACATTCTTACCGCATGATTTAAAAATAGGTTTACAACATAAATATCTCAACCATCTAAAAAACGGTCCGATATAAGGAGCACTTGACGCCGGTAAATATCTAAATATTGTTAAATAGAAAAATAAAAAAAAATATCTATGCACTTTTATGATAAATTAGAATTTAATACCTCACTTACTTGATTTGCAATGTTTTTTCTTTCAAACTTACTAATTTTTGCATTAATCAAACTTTCTGTCTTGAAATTGGATTTAGCTAATATTATTTCCACCAAAATATTTTTAATTTTTGTAATATCAAATGTGTTAGTGACATATCCAATATTCAAATCATTAATTATTTTTTTTGCCGGTCCTTCATCAGCCAATGCTATTATTGGATTTCCAGTTGCCAAATACTCATAAAGCTTACCGGGCATTGTACCATTACCCGGACCTGGAACCAGTAAAAGCCAATCTGCATTTATCGTTTGTTGTAGACTCTCACGATGTGGAATATTATCAATAATTTCTACAAAAGAATTCGGAAAATTTAAGTTATATAATGCACCTTCTGGATCGATAGTTCCATATTGTACAAATTTCAAGCTCTTTTTATATTGGGGATATTCCTCCTTTATAATTGTCAAAGCTTCTAAAAATGGTTTCAGAGATCTTTTACCATAGAAATTTCCTGTGTGAACAATTGTTATTTTTTCGTTATTACTACTTTTATGTAATCCTTCAAAATCTTCTGCATCAAAACCATTAGGTATATAACGTATTTTATTAGTATCTAAAAAGCTATATTTTTTTAAAAATTCTTCTTTATATTCTTCAGAAGTTACAATTATTGAATCAGAACTTTTAATCACCATTTTTTCAAGGAAATGATCTAATTTATTCAATAGATATGGTTTTTTACTTATAAACGGATTAAACGTCCAAGGATCTCTAAACTCTACAATCCATTTAACTGATTTAGAAAAAAACTTTCTATATAACAATACAACAATGTGACTGCTTGCTAATGGAGAACTTGAATACAATACATTAATATTCTCTTTTTTAATTATTTTTCTTAATCGAAAAAAAGCGCCTATTGCCCAAAATATATTTACATCAGGAACAAAAAAATTATCCGCCAAACGGTTATTGGTGCTTTCTATCGTTTGTCCGACTTCAACAGTAATTTTCTTAACCGTAGTTTTTCTATTTTTCTTTAATTTTTGATAATATTTTGGTAGATCAAAAGCATTTGTTCTATATATTGTAGTGCCATTGATTATTTCAAAATCTTTCATATCATCAAGCTTTCTTGATAATACAACTCCTTCCCAATTATATTCAGGAAGATATTTGATTAACTTAGCTATTCTTATAGTGCCTCCAGAATGTGTAGGCCAAAAATCGCCAAGTATAAATAATACTTTTTTCACAATTAAAAATTATTATTAAACCAAATTTTAGTACATAATACCGACCACAAAGCTGAAGTATAATCTATTTTACCACTAATATGATCTTTTAGCATTAATTGTACATTATCCATGTTTATAAAATTATTAATTGGAGAATTATCTTTTGCTAATGTTTTAGTAAAAAAACCAGACATTTCATTCCTTGACCACGCACTAATAGGAGTAGGGTAACCTCGTTTGACTTTATTATCTAAAATTAAATTAGGTACTTTACCACGCAATGTTTCTCTAAAAACAGATTTTAACGAACCTTGTTTGACTTTATAAAAACTAGGAATAGTTAAACTTAGTTCTACCAATCGATGATCTAAAAAAGGCACACGAGATTCTATGGACCAATTCATACTCATTCTATCTTCTTGATGTAATAATGCTGGTAAATAATGCTTTAGATTCATTAACATACTTTGTTCGAACTTTAACAGACCGCTACCTAACGCTAATTCAGCATTTTGATATCTTAAATGTGCATTTTGAGAAACTGATGGATCATTGAATATTGACAATTTAGAAGGTACTGTCTTATTGAACAATCTATTAAAACTACCTCCTCTATAAAAATAAGCAGGAATCATAGCTAGCTCAGAAAAAGGTACATGAATTCCTTGTTTCACAAGACTTATCAGGTTGTGTGCGGCTAAAGTATTAAATGGTCTATAACCGCCAAATAATTCATCAACACCTTGTCCACCATTAACAACCCTAATATTATTTTGATTGATTAATTCATTAACAAAATACATGGGTAATATCGCAGGTCCAGCAACAGGTTCATCAAGCATACCAATTAATTGTGGTAAAACATCCTGCACTTTCTGCGGATTTGCACTAACCTGATGATGAATTGTATTAAATCTATTTTTTACCTCATTGATTTCCTTATTTTCATCATATTGAATTCCCATGCCTGCAAACGCTGATGAAAAGGTATGAAATTCACCACTATGCAATTTACTTGCTATTGAAACGATAGCACTTGAATCTATACCTCCACTTAGATGGGCACCAATTGGAACATCGCTTCGTTGATGCAAGCTTATTGCTTCTTCGATCCTCCACGCTAATTCCTCTTTAAAACTCTCATAAGATCTTGAATAATCAATTGCTACCGTAGGTTTCCAGTAGCATTTTTTGATTGATCCATTTCTAGATATAGATAGTGTATGACCGGGATCAAGTTGAAAAATATTATTAATCCACGTTTGATTATCTAGTTGATGCGAAAAATTTAAATAATTGAATATAGCTTCATCATTTGCAACATTCTGAATTGCAGGATGTGCTTTTACCGCTTTTATCTCAGAACCAAATACAAAAAGGTTTTGTGTTAAATAATAATATAATGGTTTAATACCAATTCTATCACGAGCTGCAAAAATAGTTGCTTCTACTTTATCCCAAATTACGAAAGCAAACATTCCGTTAAAATGCTTTACACAATCTTCTCCGTAAAATTTAAAAGCTTCTAGCAAAACTTCAGAATCTGAATTTCCTCTAAATCTTATCCCTTCTTTTTTAAGATTATCTGAAATCTCTAAATAATTATAAATTTCTCCGTTATAAACCATAACGTATCTGCCGTCATCACTATGCATAGGTTGGTGCCCTGCCATTGACAGATCAATTATACTTAACCGTTTATGTGCTAATGCAATCCCCTTTTCATCAAAATAATATCCTTCATCATCAGGTCCACGATGTGAAATAGTATTAGCCATTTTTTTTAAAATTGTCTGACTATCACAATCCGTATATTTAATATTCCAAAAACCGGTAATTCCGCACATACTATTTCTTTCTTAAAAAATTCGTTACTTTTTCTTTAATATATAAATAATCCGAAACTTTTGGAATCATGATTTCCCAAATTGACAAATTATCTATTCTCTTAATTTGCATTACAAAAGCAATTGTTATAAAAATATAGGTTATTGATGAACTTATTGCCGCTCCAGAAATACCTAATTGAGGTATTAGAACTAAATTTAAAATAACATTTATAATAAGTCCAGCAATAAAAACATAAGCTCCAATCAACGGACGTCCAATTGAACTAAAATAATTACTATAGGAATAATTAACTGTCATAGCCATTAAACCAGGTAGTAAAAATATAAACGGGACGTAAGCAGGTAAAAAACTTTCACCAAAAACCACCCAAATAAATGGATAACCAATAATAGATAAACCTATTATACCAACTAAACCAATTATAAAACTGACTCTTCCAACCAAACACATTGTTGATAATTGTTCATCTCTATTAAGCCCTGACAAATGCGGAAATAATGCAATTCCTATAGCACTGGGAATTAATAAAAGTAATTCGCTAATATTAACAGAAACAGAATAAAGACCAAGATCAGCAGTACTAACCATTTTGTTCAGAAAAAAAGTATCTATTCTAAAGACACTGGTCAAGAAAAAATTGGTTAAAAAAATATGCGCCCCATACTTTAATAATTTATTTAAGTCAGAGGCACTTACTTTTTCAAAACTAATTAAATTGGAGTCTTTCTTTAAAAAAAGCATAATCAATTTAATCAAGGCACTACCTACTAAAGAATAGGCAACACCAATAACTCCTATATTTAATATTATTAGTGTCAGTACTAGAAATAAAACATAAAAACCATTGCTAACTAATCCTGCAACAGATTGATACTTAATTCCATCATCATTCATTTGAATTTTATAACCAATAAGTGCAGATAAGATATTTATCAGTCCAATTAAAAAAGTAAGGGCTAGTAATTGTAAACTTAAGTTACCGCCAATCAATGTATTTACTGTGCTACTAAAAAAAAGTACACCAATTGTAAAAAGAATAGCTAGTAATAAACAATGAGCCCAAATAAATAAATTTACTTTTTCTAGACTAACTTCATTTTTTTTAAGGAAGTAAATAATTGCCGGTCCAAAGCCAAAAGAAAAAATAACCTGAATAAATCCAAAAATTTGAGTTATTAGAAAAACCTCTCCCTTTCCGCTTGGTCCTAAAAATCTTGCAATGATCATTCCCGAACCTAAAGATACTATTAATTGAAAAATATTACTTAATAGTGAGAACGTACTGTTTTTAATTAATTCCTTCAATTTTCGGTTTGTTTTTTAATTTGTTTTGCCGGATTTCCAACTACTACACAATTCCCATCTGGAAATGATTTTGTTACAACGCTTCCTGCGCCAACTATTGTATTATTACCTAATGTAACTCCAGGAAGAATAATGGCGTTCATTCCTATCCAACAAGACTCTCCTAATATAACATCTTTCGGAGCATCATGTGTATTCAAATTATTAACGTTGTGATTAGTTGTTATAATACCAACATTAGGTGCGATCCAAGTACCTTTACCTATAAATATATTACCATTATTACAATTAGAAAAATAACACCCAAAATGTTGAAAGTTATTTAAGTCATCTGGATGAAAATGAATTCCTGCCGGGTTATCAATTGCTATATTTGAACTTACAGGCCACCTAACGTTTTTATTAATACCAAAAATACGTTGAGTAATAAAAGATCTTATAACCCATTTCCAGCCAATATGTGAACTATCAAAATACTTTCCTTTTAATAGATTCTTATCAAAGAAAAATGAAAAAAAGAACTTAAGTAGAGGGTTAATAATTTTTATATATAATAATTTTAACATACTTTAAAATGGTTATCCCAATATTTCTAATCTAATTAAACTACATATAGATATAGTAATTACATACATTTATCGGTTATGTTTTATTCTTTTGCTGGCTCCTACTAAAACAAGAATATTTTTTTTTAAAATTATAGGTCACTTACAACCTCCAATAATTTTTAAATTCCTTTGGATTTTTTATCCCTTTTATATCAAACATAAAAATTTCATCTTTAGATAACTTCTGAAAATCTTCTACTGTCATCTGAATGTATTCATTATGTCCTACAGCCAGTACAATAATATCATATAATCCGACCGGCTTTTCAATCAATGTAACTCCATACTCATGAGCCAGTTCATTTGGACATCCGTGTGGATCTATAACATGAACATGAATCGAATAATCCATTAATTCTTTAACTAGATCTACGACTTTTGAATTTCGGATATCGGATACATCCTCTTTGAATGTAATCCCCATTACTAAGACCTTAGATTTTCCAGGATTTTTATCTTGTTCTATTAACGCCTGTACAATTCTCTTCGCAATAAAACTAGGTATAAAATCATTTACACGTCTTCCCGCCGCAATAACCTGCGGATCAATACCTAATTGCTTCGCTTTATGCATTAAATAAAAAGGGTCAACACTAATACAATGTCCTCCAACTAATCCAGGTTGATACTTATGAAAATTCCATTTTGTACCAGCTGCCTCAATTACTGCTTTTGTATCAATGCCCATTTTGTCAAAAATAATAGCCAATTCATTCATCAAGGAAATATTGATATCGCGCTGTGTATTTTCAATGACTTTTGCCGCTTCAGCTACTTTTATTGATTCCGCTTTGTGTAATCCAGCTTTAATTATTTTTCCATATATCTCTGAGATAACTTCTAAAGCCTCTTCATCATTACCTGAAACTATTTTTAAAATATTCGTTAATGTCTTTACTTTATCGCCCGGTACAATTCGTTCAGGGCTATAACCAAATTTGAAATCATTGCCCGCTTTTAATCCCGAAATATTTTCAAGTATTGGTACACAATCTTCTTCTGTACAACCAGGATAAACTGTTGACTCATAAACAACATAATCTCCTTTTTTTAAAGCTGAGCCAACACTTCGTGAAGCCCCTAACAATGGATTTAAATTTGGCACTTTATTCTCATCAATATCTGTTGGGACACCAATTATATGAAAATGAGCTCTTTTTAAATCTTCTACATCAGAAGTAAAAGTAATATCACAATCTTCAAAAGCATTAGAATCTAATTCTTTTGAAGGATCAATTCCTCTTTTCATCAATTCCACACGAGCTACATTGATATCAAACCCAATAACTTTAAAATGTTTAGCAAATTCTAAAGCAAGTGGCAAGCCTACATAACCTAACCCCGTAACAGAAATAATTTTTTCTTTTTTTATAAATGAATTGAATAATTTTGGCATAGATCCTTATATTTTAAATCTTAATTATTATTTTATTAGCTTTTACAGTACATTACAGATAATCCTTTTTTGCTGAAATTTACTCCAACTCTACTTATCTATTTACTGTGTATTAAAAAAAAATTCTACATCAACTCGCGAAGCAATTTTCTTATAGTCAATCCCAACATTATCAGGAATCCACCAAAAAAACCACCTAAGATCAATCCCTTAGCCTTACTAAAACGCTCTTTTGGCAAAGGTAATATTGGTTTGTCAATCACTTGAATTAATGGTGTCTCTCTTCTTAAGGTAACTTTTGCTAGTTCAGCTTGTTTTACTAATTCTGTCAATATAGCTGTATTCGCCTGAACATCTACTTGTCTTCTAGCAGAAGGCGCACGACGAACATTCAAAGCCGGATTCAAATTAAATGTGTTATCATTTGCAACAGCTACTCCAGTAATAGCCCCATTTAATTCACCACGTATTGAATCAACCTGATGTTCTAAAATGGCCATATTTAACCTGGCCTTCTTACTTTTAGTTTCAACATAAAAATCTCCAACTTGTCTGGCTAAAGCTTCACAAAAAAGTTCTGAAAAGATCTCATCTGTAGAAGATACATCAATATTAATAATGTTAATTTTTTTGTCTTTTTGTGCAACACTCAAATTACCTGTTGATATATTCTTATAAATTATCCCTAAAATACTATCATGCACTCTCGTAAATCCTTTGCGATTTGTATCTGGCAAAAAATATATGTTTTTGAGTTCTGGCTGTTGGTTCCAGTTTTCTCTCAAATTATTATTTTGTATGTACATTTCAGCTAAGGAAACTTTTTTTTCATTCATCATTACAGAAGTTAATAAGGTTTTCTCCACCATATTGCGAGACTTAAATAACTCTGTTAAATTAGAACCTGTAAACACACCACCCCCACTAGCTCCTAAATCCAAACCAAAAGAACTTGCTAAGCCTAATGCTCCTCCCAATCCTCCTCCACCAGATTTGTCGTCTTCCAACGCAAAAGAAAGTGTAGCAGTATATATTGGTTTATTTATATATGAATAGGTTAAACCCAAAATGGCTCCAAGTATTCCTCCTAGTAAAATAATTTTCCATTTTGAAAGCAAATAAACACGCCATTCTTTAACCTTTTGAAATAATTCTTTTAACGAAATTTCGTCCGATTCATTAGTTCTATTATTATCCATCTATTTTTTTATTTAAAAGCTGTAACAATAAGTAAGGCTAAACTAGATACTACACCTCCTATACCAACCCACTCGCCTGCAGACATTTTTTTAGATTCGGGTTTTTCTGGAACTACAATTTGTGAGTCTGGCTCAACGCTAGGATATGATTTAAAAAACAAGAACGAAGTAGTAACTGCTGCTTTGCCGTTAGGATAAATAATATATGCTTTTTTCTTCCAGCCTTTATTATCAACACCTCCAACCGAGTTTAAATAATATTTAAATCCTTTTCCTTTTCTATATGGAATTTCAGAAGTAAGCAACACATTTCCGGTAACTTTTACTCCTTCATTATAAACTGCAATTTCAATTTCATCACCCGGGAATAAAGTAACATTCGAATAATGATTTTTATCTTTTACAATTTTTTCCCAATCCACAGGAATTGTGGCATATTTTAAATCTTCTCTAAGCTTTTTAGTCAATTTTTCTTTTAAAGTATCATTTTTAGACAAATTCAAATCGATACTTTTTATTTTATCAATTTGTTCTTGTTTAATTGGTCTTTTAATTTTCATTCCGTCTAAATTAGCAATAGATGTTAATCCTCCTGCTCTCATAACAACATTATAAACGGTTTCCTTTTTATTAGCCAAAACATATTTCCCTGGATAACTTACTGCACCGCTTACTTTGACCATTTCAGGTTTTTCGTAAACTGCCATTTTACGAATATTAATAACATCAAAAGGTTTTAAAATAAAATTTTTGACTTGTTCATTGTTATCTGCTGTAATTTCGAGTTCAACTAATTCAATACGTTTTGGATCAGCGTCGTCAATTTCATCTGACTTCATCATCCTAGCGACCTCAACTCTTTTAGATGCAGAACCTGTTAAACCACCAACCTGAACTACTAAATCATTTAGTGTCAAATTTTCAAAATATTCATACTCACCAGGATTTTTTACTTCACCATCAATAGTCACCTTGTATTCTTCTCTGAAATCTAAAATAGAATAAACTGTTACTATATCTTCTCTTCTTAGCTCAATATCAGCATTTAAATCTCCAGCTAAAGCACTTGCTAAATTCACATTAACAATTTCAGTAGTTAAATCATTCTTTAAGCGAATAATTCTTGCTCGTTTAATATAAGCATCTTCTTTAAGTCCTTCAGATCGGGTAATCAGATCTGAAACCCTCATTCCTTCAGTAAAAGAATAATAATCTGGTCTAAAAACTGCTCCTTCAACTTTAATACGGTTTTCGAAGCGGTTTAAAATTCTAGTAATTTTAAAAACATCTCCAGATTGTGGTACATAGGTACCAAAATCACTTTCGTTTACATCGTGAACCTTAAATTCTTTTCCTGTTTTTTGTAAGACCTTTACAGATGCTGTATAAGCAAATTCATTAAATCCAGAGGCGAAATTTAATAAGTCAGAAAACTTCTCTCTATTTTTCATCTCAAAAATACCAGGTCTCTTTACTTCTCCTTCAACTACAACTCTTTGATTATAAGCCGGAATTCTGATCACGTCATTATCTTTCAAACCAACATTATCAGATTGATCTCCTTTTACCAAAAATCTATAAATATCAATATTTCGATAAACCTTATTGTTACGTATTAATTCTATATTTCTATAACTACCGTTTTTTCCAGGACCACCTGCTAAATGCAATGCATTGTAAACCGTCGCTAATGATGAAATTGAATAATTTCCAGGTTGTTTTCCGCCAACAATAGTAATTTTCATAGTTCGTATTTGACTTAAACTGACACTAACCTTAGATTGTCCAGATCGAACCGTACTATATACCTTAGCAATTGCTGCTCTAATTTTCTGAGTAGCCGCTTCAATTGACATACCTGAAACAGAGATTTGTCCTATATTATCAATTACTATTCTACCTTCAACGCTAACTTCAAGATTAGAACTGTACTCTTGAACTCCATACACACTTACTTGTAACTCATCTCCAGGCCCTAAAACATAGTTCATAGGCGTCGCCAGCTTTAAGTCTGGTTCAAAAGTTAAACTTGGATTATCAAATAACTCCGAACCAAAAATCAATGTATTAACAGTGTCTTTTACTTTATCATTTTTAATTGTTTCTTGTTTTCTTCCTCCTTCAGCATTTTTATCCGTCGAATTTGACTTTTTACCCTTATCTTTACCGTTTGCAGTGACACTTTTCTTTTCAAACTCATTAAGTTTAATTCTAAGTTTATTAAACTCAGACTGACTCATACCCTTAGACAATACCATTGATTCTACTTGATCAATTGTAGCATTGTTACTTTTTAGTTGAGCACTAATATTAGCCATGTCATCATCTGACAAATAATCTACTTTTATTGTACTTAAATCCTTAGATTTTAAAATGTCCTGAGCATTTATATTCAAAGACATTAATAAAATAAAAAATAGAATAAGAACGTTTGTTATTTTTTTCATATTACCTATAATTTTAACCTTAAAATTAGGCCTTACGCCAAATTTTTTTATTTATGAGTATTGTTTTTGATAATAATCCTTGTACAATCCTGAAGTGATATTTTTGAGCCATTCTTCATTATTCAAATACCAATCAATTGTTTTTTCTAAACCTTCTTCAAAAGTTACAGACGGTTTCCATCCTAATTCTTTATTAATTTTAGAAGCATCAATTGCATAACGTAAATCATGACCCGGACGATCTTTTACATAAGTAATCAATTCTTGAGAATTACCTTCTTCTCTTCCTAATTTTTTATCCATAATCTGGCATAATAACTTAACCAGATCAATATTTTTCCATTCATTAAAACCTCCTATGTTATAAGTTTCATGATTTTTTCCTTCATGAAAAACCAAATCTATAGCAATAGCATGATCTTCAACAAAAAGCCAATCGCGGGTATAGTTTCCATCACCATAAACTGGCAAAGACTTATTATTTATAATGTTATTTATAAAAAGCGGAATTAATTTTTCAGGAAAATGATATGATCCATAGTTATTGGAACAGTTTGTCAAAACATAAGGTAAGCTATATGTTTCTCCGTAAGCTCTAACAAAATGATCTGAACTTGCTTTTGAAGCAGAATATGGTGAATTAGGATCATAAGAAGTTGTCTCAGTAAAAAGACCTTCAGCTCCTAATGAACCGTAAACTTCATCGGTGCTAATATGATAAAATCTTTTACCTTCAAAATTATTTTTCCATTGATTCTTAGCTGCATTTAATAAATTCATTGTTCCAATTACATTTGTCTTCACAAATACTAAAGGATCTTCGATTGAACGATCAACATGAGATTCTGCTGCTAAATGCAAAACGCCATCAAAATCATATAACGAAAAAAGTTCATTTATAAAAACTTCATCAACAATATCACCCTTTACAAAAGTATAATTGGCTTTTTTTTCAATATCTTTTATATTTTCAAGATTTCCAGCATAAGTTAATGCATCTAAATTAAAAATTTGATAATCTGGATATTTATTAACAAAACGTCTTACTACATGTGATCCAATAAAACCAGCACCTCCTGTTATAAGAATTTTTTTCATCTTTATTTCAATTAATTTAATAATTCTGATTTTTGTTTTTCTAATTCACTGTATATATCCTTTACATCTTGTGAATTCTCTTTTTGTAAAATTAAATTGGCTGTATTTGTATGAACAAAAATAACATTCTTTAATCCTAAAAAAATAGTATGTTTATCGCAACCAATAACAAGGTTTCCATTTCCATCAACTGGATGCCCTTTTGAAATCAAATAATCATAAACTGACTCGAATGACCCTAAATCAGACCAAGAAAAAGAAGCCGGTACAACTTTAATTTTTTTACTACGTTCCATTACAGCATAATCAATACTGATTGATGGAATCTGTAATGATAACTCTAAATTTAGAAAACCATCTTTACTAGCTTCCCAAACTGCTTTAGATTTATCATAAACATCTGATTGAAATTGTTTTAATTCTTCAAGTAAAACACCTGCTTTAAAACAAAACATTCCGCTATTCCATAAAAAATTCCCTCTAGCGATAAAATCCTTTGCAGTGGTTTCGTTAGGTTTCTCCCGAAAAGAAATTACCTTATCACCATTTGATTCAATATAGCCATACCCAGTTTCAGGTTTGGTTGGAATTATTCCAAAAGTTACAATAAAACCTTCTTTAGCTTTTTCAATTGCTTCGCATATAGCTTTATTATAGTCATCCATCTTATCAATAATATGATCAGAAGGAGTTACAATCAATATCTCATCTGGATTAGATGCAAATGCTGCAAAGGCAATAGCTGCGGCAGTATTGCGAGGTGTAGCTTCAACTATATTAACATATGAGGTATTGGTTTTATCCATCACCTTATTACTTAAATGATGGTTATCTACGTTACCAACTACCATTACTTTATCTACCAAATGACTATTGCGATCAACTGTCATCTCGAACAAAGATTTATTCTCAAAAATCTCTAAATATTGTTTGGGTTGACTTTTACGAGAAAGTGGCCACAATCTGCTTCCTACTCCTCCAGTCAAAATCACGTGTATGATTGAATTATTTGTTTTCATTATTCTTTAAATAAAAAAAAATTTCAACTACTATAGCCTATTATCAACTATAGTACCCAAAACTCCTTTTATATTATATAATAAACTATTCTCCTTTTGAAATTTTGCAAATTCTAGTTTTAAAAATTCAGCATGTTCGACTCCTAAAACAATTGCATCAAATTTTTCTTCTGGAGCAAAATTTATTGTTTCTAATTTATATTCTTTTTCGACCTCTTCAACATTTGCTAAAGGATCGTAAATTGTAACTACTATTTCGTATTCTTTTAATGCTTTTACAACATCAACAATCTTTGTGTTCCGAACATCGGGACAATTTTCTTTAAACGTAATTCCAAGCATCAACAGATTTGCTCCATTCACAGAAATTCTCTTTTTTATCATTAACTTCACGATTTGTGAAGCAACATATTCTCCCATACTGTCATTTAAACGTCGTCCTGCCAAAATTATTTCAGGATGATATCCAAATTCTTGTGCTCTTTGCGCTAAATAATAAGGATCTACACCAATACAGTGCCCTCCAACAAGCCCTGGCTTAAACGATAAAAAATTCCATTTTGTTGCTGCTGTAGCCAATACATCTTGCGTATCAATATTCATTAAATTGAATATTTTTGCTAATTCATTAACAAATGCAATATTTATATCTCTTTGGGAATTTTCGATAACTTTAGCTGCTTCTGCAACTTTAACGGTTGGAGCTAAGTGAGTCCCTGCAATAATTACAGATTTATAAAGGGCATTGACTTTTAAACCAATTTCAGGGGGTGAGCCAGAAGTTACTTTTAATTTTTTTTCAACAGTATATTCTTTATCGCCTGGATTAATTCTTTCTGGTGAATATCCCGCGAAGAAATCTTCATTAAATTTTAATCCTGAAACTCTTTCTAAAACCGGAACACATTGTTCTTCCGTAACACTTGGATAAACTGTCGATTCATAGATTACGATATCTCCCTTTTTTAATACTTTGCCAATCGACTCGCTTGATTTATATAATGGTGTTAAATCTGGACGATTGTTTTTATCGACTGGAGTAGGAACTGTAACAATGAAATAATTACAATTTGAAATATCCTTGAGTGAGTCTGTGCAGAACAGACCAATTTCATTAGAAGGTGAATCTAACAGTACTTTTTTCAAAGTATCAACATCGACTTCTAAAATTGAATCAATTCCAGAGTTTAAACTTTCAACCCTTGATTTGTTTATATCAAACCCAACAACTGAGTATTTTGTAGCAAATAGCCTAGCAAGTGGCAAGCCAACATAACCTAACCCGATAACAGCTATCTTTATGTTTTCTTCCAATTCTACTCCTTTTTTATAAGTTTCATTCATCAAAAATCACGGCTTCGCCACTCTGAACCACATAGTTTTGGCACAGATACTCTAATTTCATTTTCGGCAAATATAAGATAATAAGTCAATTTATTCAATACGGTTTCCCGTAATACTAATAAATCTGACAAATAAAAAAACACGACACTTTTCAAACACCTACAAATCAACCTGTAAGAAATTCCATTTCAAAAAAAGCAGAAGATAAAACTTCATTTTTGAAGTTTCAACTCCCGCTTTTCAGTACTTGATTGCTTAATTAATCTATTTTACTTATACTTTATCTTCAACACACAACCTAAAGATTCAAGAACCAAAATATAATGGGTATTGGATACTTCTTGTACTATTGCACTTTGATTACTAAAAGCCCCAGATTCCAACTTTATACGGTCTCCAACTTGAATTGAACTCACAGAAACTTCAGCAATATTAGAAGCCTTAAGACTATCTTTAATACTTTTAATTTCCTCATCCCTAACAATAGCTGGTTTACCCAGCCAAAACAAATACCTGACTACTCCTGCAATTTGAAAAACAGAATTGCGATCACCTTCCTGTAATTGCACAAAAACATACGAATTAAAAAGCGGCACCTCAATCTTTTTCTTTCTGTCCGACCATTGTTTCACTTGAGTAACTATAGGACAATAACACTCAATTCCAATTTGAGTGAGCCTTTCTGCTACCTTTTTTTCCTGCTTAGGTTTTGTATATACTACGTACCAATTCATATTTTTTCTTTAAACTGAAACAAAATATTCAAAACCAACATTTATATTTATTTTCTTTTATTCTTACTTCAATTCCAATATTCAATTAAGAACCAATTCCTTTATAAATAAATCCGATTGCTTCTAATTCTTTTGCGTTTAGTATATTCCTACCATCAAAAACAAAAGCAGGCTTATGCATAGAATCATAAATTCTCTGCCAATTGCAAACTGTAAATTCATCCCATTCGGTTAAAACCGCAATGGCATGTGCTCCATTACAAGCGTCGTAAGCATCGTCAAATACAGCTAAAGCAGTATTATTTTCTTCTGCAGTTCTTGTTTCTAGATAATTTAAATCGCTCAACATTTTACTTTGTGAAACTTTTGGATCAAAAACTGAAATTTTGGCTTGTTCATTAATTAAGTCATCTGCCACATAAATAGCCGCAGATTCACGAGTATCATTAGTATCTTTCTTAAATGCCCAGCCTAAAAATGCAATTCTCTTATCTGCAACTGTATTGTATAGTGTTTGAACAATTTTATTTGAAAATCTTCTTTTTTGATGATCATTCATAATAATTACCTGCTCCCAATAATCTGCCACCTCATTTAAGCCATATGACTTTGCAATATACACTAAGTTCAAAATATCTTTTTGAAAACAAGAACCTCCAAAACCAACTGATGCTTTAAGAAATTTTGATCCAATTCGGCTGTCCATACCAATTGCCCTTGCAACTTCATTAACATCTGCACCTGTTTTCTCACATAATTCAGACATTGCATTTATTGATGAAATACGTTGTGCCAAAAATGCATTTGCTGTTAACTTAGATAATTCTGACGACCAAACATTAGTTGTCAAAATTTTATCTTTACTTACCCAATTTGCATAAACATCTACAAGGGCATTAATAGCCGCTTGACCTTCTGCAGTCGTATCTCCTCCGATTAAAATTCGATCCGGATTTAACAAATCTGTTACAGCAGTCCCTTCAGCTAAAAATTCAGGATTTGACAATATTTGAAACTGAACCCCATTTCCTGTATTATCTAAAATACTTTTTATTGCCTCAGCTGTTCGAACTGGCAAAGTAGACTTTTCTACAACTATTTTATTTTGTTTAGCCACTTTTGCAATTTGTCTGGCGCATAATTCAATATATTTTAAATCTGCCGCCATTCCTTTACCTTTACCATAGGTTTTAGTTGGCGTATTTACAGATATAAAAATAACCTGAGCTTCATCAATTGCTTTTTCAACTTCTGTTGAGAAGAAAAGATTTCTCCCTCTGGCTTCGGCAACAATTGCCGAAAGTCCTGGTTCATAAATTGGAATATTATCTGTATTTGGATCATTCCAATCTTTAATTCTTTGTTCGTTCAAATCAACAACTGTAACTTGAATATGTGGACATTTTTGTGCAATTACAGCCATTGTAGGCCCTCCTACATATCCGGCACCAATGCAGCAAATTTTTGTAACTTCCATTTACTTTTTTATTTTCTATATTTTATTTTAATTTATTCCAATACCACCTTACTGCTTCTTTTAATCCTTGTTGCAAAGAGAATTTCAGATTATATCCCAATATGTTTTTTGCTTTTTCTATACTGGCTAATGAATGCGGTATATCACCCGCTCTATTTACTCCATATATAATTTCAACATCAGTAATCTTAGCATCAAACTCAGATAAATATTCTTTTAAATCATTTAATGTATTACCCTCTCCAAAAGCAGTATTATAAACTGTATTTAAGGCCTTTTCATCCTGAATCATCATATCCAATTCATTCATCTAAATTACATTATCAATATAGGTAAAATCTCGTGAATAATTACCATCTCCATTAATTACTGGTCTATCATAATGCATTAACTGGATCACAAATTTAGGTATAACAGTCGCATAAGCACCATTTAGATCTTGTTTTCTTCCAAAAACATTAAAATAACGCAATCCGATAGTTTCTAAACCATATGTTTTACTAAAAATTTCTGCATATAACTCGTTTACATATTTAGTAATTGCATATGGAGATAATGACTTCCCAATGACTTCTTCAACTTTTGGAAGACCTTCAGAGTCTCCATATGTAGAAGAGCTTGCCGCATAAATAAAACACTTTACTTTTGCATCACGAGAAGCAACTAACATATTTAAAAAACATTTACATCATTTGTTGTAATTGGATCATTTATATACCTTGGAACAGAACCTAGTGCTGCTTGATGCAAAACATAATCAACCCCAGCAACCGCTAAGTTACAATCTTCAATATTTCTAATATCTCCTTCGATTAATCTGAAGTTTGGATTCTCTAAAAAATCTTTTAGATTCTGACGATGACCTGTTGAAAAATTATCTAAACAAACCACCTTATGTCCCAATCCTAAAAAATACTCAGATAAATTTGAGCCAATATAACCCGCTCCACCAGTTATTAAAATTGTATTCTGACTTGAAGTTTTCATACGTATAATTATTTTTTCTTGATTTTATTAGAGATTGCATTCAAAATTCCATTCTTCTTATCTTCATCATGATATCCATTGGCATAAGCACCATAGCCATAACCATATCCATATGCTGAACCATATTTAGCCTTGTTTTCATAGCTGTTCAAAATAATACTGGCGTTACTTATCTCTCTTCTTTCGATTCTATTATTCAGCAACGTAATCATATCTTTTTTAGTATAGTTTTGTCTGACAATATACAAAGTAACATCAGCATATTGAACTAATTCTAACGCATCTGACACCAAACCAACAGGAGGCGTGTCTAGAATAATATAATCATACTTTTTCTTTAACTCCTCAATCAATTCTCTCATTGAATCACTTAAAATCAACTCAGAAGGATTTGGCGGGATAGGCCCTGAAAGAATTACATCTAAATTTGCGATTTGCGATTTATTTACAATTTCATCTAGTGTATTCTGTTTTATTAAATAGCTTACTACACCCAACTGATTATTACCTAAATTAAATTCATCAGCCAATTTTGGCTTTCTTAAATCTAAACCAACAATAACGGTTTTCTTTTCGCTTAATGCAAATACTGTAGCAATATTTATCGAACAAAATGTTTTTCCTTCACCGCTTATCGAAGAAGTAACCATGAGTGTTTTCGAACCACTTACTTGTTGTCTTTTATACAAAAACTGCAAAGAAGAACGAATTCCTCTGAAAGCTTCTGATAGAGCAGATTTTGGCTTATCAAAAACTGCAAGTTTTACATCATCTTTATTAACTCCTATAACCCCAATTATGGGAATAGCAGTCAATTTAATAATATCTTCAATATTTTGGATAGAATTATTCAAAAAGAAAATTCCTAACACAAATAATAAAGGAATCAAAATACCTAAAAACAATGCTAATATATAATTTATAGAAGTTTTTGGACCAATTAATCCCTCGCCAATATCTTTTGCTGGGTCAATAAAATGAATATCTGATAAATTTGATGCTTTTACAATTTCTGCTTCATTTCTTTTTTGAAGAAATTCAGTATAAATATTATCATTTAAATCGTATTTTCTTTTAATTTTCAACAGTTCCTGTTGCTCTTCAGGAAGTCTTTTCACAGTACTTTCAGCCTGACTTATTTTAGTATTTACTAACGACAAATCATTTAACAATAAAGCATTTGCAGATGATACATTTTCAAGTAAAACACTTTTTACGGCCTGCATTTGGTTATCAAAATCTTTAAAAATCTTATCACTTTTTACCGCATACGCCATTTCTGAGCGCTGTGTCGAAAGCATAATAAGCTTTGATACATTAGTAACAATATTCTGGTCTTCAATTCCAGCAACTGATGGAGCTGGAAGCTTGGAATAATCTGTACTATTGTTCAAATATGTTTTTAAAGAATTATAATAAGAGATTTTTCTGGTGACTTGATCTTTTTCAACATCAAAATCCATTATTTTATTTGAGACTTTTACCCCGCCGTCTTCAATATTATATATATTTTTATCTTTTCTAAAAGATTTTAATTCATTACCCGTTTCTTTCAATTGATGTTCCATTGCGACAAGCGTACTATCAATAAAAGCTATTGTATTGTTAGCAAATTGATTTTTACCATCGAGCTGCATTTTAATCAGCATTTTCACTGTCGAGTTTAAATACTCAACCATTCTTGCTTTATTTGTACCCTGCATCCCTAAGGTCAATATAGACCCGCCGCCTTTATCACTATCAATGCTTATTCTTTTATAATTTGATACTGTATTGTCAAAGTCATTAAACTTTACAAAATATTCTTTCCCTTTATAAAAACCTGGGTTGTCATTAATTTGTAATTTCCAATTTAAAAAAGGCAAAGCTACCTGTTCTCCAACTTTATATTTTTTTACAAATGTAACTGGCTCCACAGAGGTAGTTTCATACGAATTACTAGAGTATTTAATTAATGAACCTGAATTATTTTCAAAAGGAATTTCAATTTGATATTCAGTTTCGCTTAAAAATTTAATTCCTATTAAAGTATTAGCAAGCTGCCCTTTCGTTTTATCAATACTTACATAAAAAGGAACAGCTCCGTAAGAATCTATTAAATTGTATTTTCCTTGTTGTAAATAGTCGATATAAAATTGTAACTTATCAACAACCAGCTCATTATGTGATCTTGACAGCAGGACTGTAGAAATTCCATTTACCTGATCTGAAATACCACCCCAATTAAACACCAAACTTGTATTTGAAGTAAAAAAGGGATTTCTTTCTTCTTTAATTGAGATCATTGTCTGCAATCCGTATATTTTTTCTTTTCGAATATTAACCTGATATGCAATTGTGAAAGCAATTATTAAACTAGCTAGAAACCATTTCCAATAACTTGCAATTTTTAATAAAACACCTTTAAAATCAAAACTTGCATGATTCTCGAAAAAGGAAAAATCTTTTATATCTAGCATCTACTGAATTAAGTTTTAATTTTTTATAATTAAATATACCGTAGTTGCCAATGACAGCAAGGTAATAATAGTTCCAATAGACTGGATTCCTGTTTGACCAGTTCCCCAAGTTTTTTGTTTAAGCGGCTTGACATATATATAATCGTTTGGCTGTAAATAATAGTAAGGTGACTTCATTACGTTTTTATCTGTCAAATCAATATCATTCATCTCAACACCTGTTGCAGTCTGACGAATAACGGTTACTGATTTTCTATTTCCAACGGTTGTAATATCTCCTGAATTAGCAATAGCTTCCATAATATTTACATGATCCTGAAACAACGTTTTTGTTCCCGTGCTGCCCACTTCTCCATTTATAGTATACCTAAAACCAGCCAATTTTACGGTTACAAAAATATTGGCTTCACTTTTAAAATACTCTTCAAGCAGTTGTTTTTCAATTTTAATACGAACTTCTTCTAGAGTATAACCCATTACATTAATTTCTCCCAATACAGGCACTCGAATATTTCCATGATCATCAACGGTAAAGCCATCAAAATATAATGATGACTCGGATTTTACAACATCCACATTATTTTCGGTTGTATTAAAAATCGACACCAGTTTAGGGTCTATTGCTTTTATGTTAATTTTTAAAATATCACTTACTTGCAGTCGATAAGGTTTTGATTGTACAACTGAAATATTACTTTGCTCAATTGATGTATTTTTATCTTGCAGATAAGTAAGGTCTTTCACCGGGATACAGGATGTAAATAACACGCTCAGTGATAACAATAAATAAAAGAACATTCTTGTCATTATTTTTTTTATCAACAAATATAGCTTTTCCTACAGCTTTATCAATAAAATTAATAGGAATTAACTTAATTGTTTTTAAATGTTTTTTCGAACGGAACTCGATGCAAAATACTTCTGCCTAGTGTAATCTCATCGGCGTATTCCAATTCATCTCCAACAGATATTCCTCTTGCAATTGTAGACAAAACGATTTCTGAATCCGCAATTTGTTTATAAATATAAAAATTCGTCGTATCTCCTTCCATAGTTGAACTTAATGCAAAAATAATCTCGATCACTTTCCCCGATCTTACTTTTTCAACTAAACTAGAAATATTTAACTGACTAGGTCCAACTCCTTCGATTGGAGAAATTTTACCTCCTAATACGTGATAAATCCCTTTATATTGTCCCGTATTTTCAATTGCCATTACATCCCGAATATCTTCGACTACACAAATTGTTTGGTGGTTTCTAAGTTGATTTGCACAAATTTCACAAACCTTTGTATCAGAAATATTATGACAACTTTCACAAAACTTAATATCCTCTCGCATATTTATCAATGCTTGAGACAAAAAGCCTGTTTGTTCTTTAGGCTGTTTTAATAAATGAAGCACCAATCGTAATGCCGTTCGCTTACCTATTCCAGGTAATTGCGACATTTCATTGACTGCTTTTTCTATTAATTTTGATGAAAATTCCATGATGACAAAAGTAATGGTTTAGTAATTTTTGGAAAAACTAAATCCGATATTTATGTTTATCTATTAACTGTTCTGATATTCTTTACGCCTCAGACAAACAATACACCTAAGATATTCAGAATTAAAACTTTAAACAACTCTATTAAGCACTATAAGAAACTAGTATTGATTTGTAGCTAATAATACTAACGTACAAGCAACTTCTGCTTTTATATTATTTAATTCTAACAATTGATACAATTCAGGATTTTCGGTTCCCGGATTAAAAACTACTCTTTTTGGTTGCGCTTCAATAATATAATTGTAATAATCGCGCTGACGAGCTGGATTCAAATAAAGTGTAACTGTATCAATATTCTTAACAGGTATCGCTTTAGTATAAATTTTCACCCCCGCAACTTCACCTGTATTTTGACCAATTGCTAAAACGGTATGTCCTTTTTGAACGAGCATATTTATCGCTTTAAAAGCGTAACGTTCTGGTTTTGTAGTTGCTCCCAGAACTAGTGTTTTTTTGTTTTTCATTGATTTTTAAATATGTCACAAAAGTAATTAAAAAGAACGAGGTTCGCTTTATGATATTGATTTAGAATTACTACTATTAAAAACAATATCATAAAGTTAATATGTTTCAAAATACTAAATTTTGATTATTTTTACTTCGCTAACCCACACTATATGGATTTATTCATTTATTTATTTGCCGCCCTTTTTTCTGTATTAAACCCAATTGGTACTGTCCCTATTTTTGTTGGACTAACACAGCATGATTCTCAAGAGGAGCGTTCTCGAATTTCGTTATGGACTGCTATAAATGTTTTTATCATTTTAATTGTTTCCTTTTTTATTGGCCAATATGTCTTAAGCTTTTTTGGAATTAGTATTGATGCACTTCGGATTGCTGGAGGTATTGTGATTGTAAACTCGGGATTTTCATTACTTTCTGGAAAAATTAATAAAAAACGAGGAATCAACAAAAAAGTTGAAACCGACGCCCAACAAAGAAATGATGTTGCTCTTACTCCATTAGCAATCCCAATGCTTGCTGGCCCAGGTTCTATCTCTTTATTGATTGCATTTTATCAAGAGCATCATGAAATGACAGAAATTATCATTTCATGTCTAGCTATTCTAGCAATTGCCGTTGCCATTTTTTTAATTTTAAAAAGCGCACATTATCTAGCACGAATCCTTGGAGCATCAGGAATTGTTGCAATCTCAAGAATTGTAGGTTTTATAGTTATCTCGATCGGAATTCAATATATTGTAAGCTCTATAATAAACATTGTAAAAGGAAATTTGATGTAACTTTTGGTTCAAATACATCAAAAAAAGGGATAAAAACAAAAACTGTTTTTATCCCTTTTTTTAAAACTTTAAAGCAATTTATTTTCTCGGTAGAAAAACTTCAGCCATCATACATCGTGCACTTCCACCACCGCAAGCCTCAATAGTATCTAAACTAGAGCTTAAAATCTCGGCATGCTTCTCTAATTGCTCAATTTGCTTAAGAGTTAAACTCTGATGTGCAGAAGCACTCATTACGATATATTTCTTATCGTTTGTACCTCTAACTTCCAACATATTGCCTGCAAAATTATTCACTTGAGCTTCTGTAATTAAAATGATTTCCTTTTTATCAGCTTTTAGATTTTCAAGAACCATTTTACGCTCTTTTTTATCATCAATTGAATCTGCACAAATTACAGCAAAGGTTTCTCCTAAACACATCATCACATTAGTGTGATAAATCAACTTGCGTTCACCATCAACAGTTTGAAAAGCTTCAAAAATTACTGGAGCATAATCAAAATCTTCACAAAATTCTATAAACAATTCTTCATCAGCACGAGGAGATAAAGCACAATATGCTTTTGCATTGGCACGATTTAAAAGTAAACTTCCAGTTCCTTCTAAAAAATAACCATCATCTTCTGCAGAAGTATAATCCATTATATTAGAAATTTCAAATCCCTTTTCTTCAAGGATATCTAAAATATCTTCGCGACGTTCCTGACGGCGATTTTCAGCAAACATAGGATAAAGTGCAACATCGCCATTTTCATGAAACGAAACCCAGTTGTTTGGAAAAATACTATCTGGAGTATCAGTTTCTAAAGTATCCTCTATAACCGTAACATCGACACCTACTGCTCTAAGTTTTTCTACAAAAGCATCAAACTCTTGTTGTGCTTTTGCGTTTACTGTACTTGGCAAAAGTCCATCTAATACTTTTTGATAATAATTATTTACAGCAGTCTGCTCATTCATTCTGAAAGCAACCGGCCGAATCATCACAATTGCATTTGTTGTTTGTTTCATTTTATATATTTTGTTTCAGGTTTTATGTCAGGTTAAGAAAAACTTGAAACCTGAAATTTAAAACGATATTTAATCTCTAATTAATGGCAAAGTTGAACATCTTAACAATCCTTCTTGTTTTGCAATTTCAGCATAAGGTATTTCTTCAACAATAAATCCGTTTGCTCGAAGCCAATTGTTTAATCGTGTGAAGTTTTTCTCGGAAACCACTACATTTTCATCAATTGAAAATACATTCGAAAACATATTATACATTTCATTTCTTTCGATATGAAATAAATTTTCTTTCCCAAAAAGGTTCACCAAATAAGTATAATCAGCTTCCTCACGAAAACCTCTTTTGTAGATAATCCCTTTATCTTTCCCTACAGGCTGAAAACAGCAATCTAAATGTAGTGCATTGTCACGTGCTTCTAATTTTGATTTGACTAAATCAAATTCCTTGACAATTTTATTAGGAAACAACTCTTTAATAAAATTGACACCTTGCATATTGGTTCTTGCAGTAATGTAATCCTTATAATCACTTCCTTTATAAGTTCCAATAAAAATATAATCATTCCATAACATAACGTCACCACCTTCGATATGAACTTCTTCGGGCGGACGAACTACTTTTAATGGATCGATTTGATCAATTATGTATTGAATTGCATCTAATTCACGCTCTCTATCAGGTAAAATATTCGATTTAACAAAAGTATCATCAATTACAAAACCAATATCTCTCGCAAAAATCTGATTGTAATTTTCAATCATTTCTGGACGATAAACTTTTACATCATACTTTTGAAAAACAACATTAAAAGCTTCCATCTCAGCAACCATATCTTTTTCAACCGGATATGTCCCTGCTTTAATATGTTCCAATGATTTAGGGTCATAGGCTTCATCTAAAGTTGGAGTTGGCCCATTATGAACCGCAGAACCCAAAACTACGGCCCGCAGTCTTGAAGTTTCGTTCTTTATATTTAATTGCAACATAATTCTATTATATTTTGAACAAAGATAAAAAAAGCTTTACAGTTAAGTAAAGCTTTAGTTTTTTTATTTATTAGACTTGAAGTCTCTTAAAGGGTGTCCAGTATAAATTTGTCTAGGCCTTCCAATTGGTTCTTTGTTTTCACGCATTTCTTTCCATTGTGCGATCCATCCTGGTAATCTTCCAATTGCAAACATTACTGTAAACATATCTGTAGGAATCCCTAATGCTCTGTAAATAATTCCAGAATAGAAATCTACGTTTGGATATAAGTTTCTTGATTTGAAGTATTCATCTTCAAGAGCAGCTGCCTCTAATTTTTTAGCAATTTCAAGAATTGGATCTTCAACACCTAAAGTTTCTAAAACTTCTTTAGCTGCTTTTTTAATGATTCTTGCTCTTGGATCAAAGTTTTTATAAACTCTATGACCAAATCCCATTAAACGGAAAGGATCATTTTTGTCTTTTGCTTTAGCTAAGAATTTATCAGTATCACCACCATCTTTATTAATTTCTTCTAACATTTCAAGCACTGCTTGGTTTGCACCACCATGAAGCGGCCCCCATAATGCAGAAACTCCTGCAGATATTGAAGCAAATAATCCAGCATGAGACGAACCTACCATTCTTACCGTTGAAGTAGAACAGTTTTGCTCGTGATCTGCGTGAAGAATAAACAATTTATCTAATGCATCAACTACAACAGGATTTGCTGAATAAGGTCCTGTAGGCAATTTAAACATTAATTGCATAAAGTTTTCTACATAACCCTGTGTATTATCATAATAATTCAATGGGTAACCCATCGATTTTCTATAAGTCCAAGTAGCAATTACAAGGAATTTACCCATTGTTTTGCAAATCGCCTCGTACATTTCTTTCTCATTCTCAACGTTTACTGCTTTTGGATTAAATGCTGTTAAAGCACTTGTCAAAGCAGATAAAACTCCCATTGGATGAGCTGTTTTTGGAAAACCATCAATGATATTTTTCATTTCTTCGTTTACCAAAGTATGTTTTTTGATACCATTTTCAAACTGCTCCAATTGTTGAGCAGTTGGTAATTCGCCAAAAATCAAAAGATAAGAAACCTCTAAAAAGTTAGCTTTTTCAGCTAAGTCTTCGATTGAATATCCTCTGTAACGTAAAATCCCTAATTCTCCATCCAAGAAAGTGATTTCACTTGTACAAGATCCAGAGTTTTTATAACCTGGGTCAATTGTAATAACACCAGTTAAATCACGTAATTTGTTAATATCGATAGCAGATTCATTTTCGCTTCCAGTAATTACAGGAAGTTCAATTTTCTTACCATCTACTTCTAATGTAGCTATTTTTGACATAATATAATCGGAAATAATTCTTTAAAATAATAATTTATCAAATCTAAGGAATTTAAGACTAATTAAAAAAAGAATCCTGCTATGAATTTGTTAAAACTCCAAAAAAAAACCATTCGAACAAACGAATGGTTTAATCTTAACATATAACTCTTACAATTATTTTATCTTGAAAGCGTTTAAGCCAGGGAAATAAGCAGTACTTCCTAATTCTTCCTCAATTCTTAATAATTGGTTGTATTTTGCCATACGATCTGAACGTGAAGCAGAACCCGTTTTGATTTGCCCACAGTTTAATGCAACAGCTAAGTCAGCAATTGTATTATCTTCAGTTTCTCCTGAACGGTGTGACATTACTGAAGTGTATCCAGCATTTTTAGCCATATTTACAGCAGCAATAGTTTCTGTCAAAGTTCCAATTTGGTTTACTTTAACTAAAATTGAATTTGCAATTCCTTTTTCAATACCTGTAGACAAACGAGCAACGTTTGTAACAAATAAATCATCACCTACTAATTGTACTTTATCTCCAATTTTTTCAGTTAAGTATTTCCATCCATTCCAGTCATCTTCATACATACCATCTTCGATAGAAATAATTGGATATTTAGCAGCAAGTTCAGCTAAATAATCAGCTTGCTCTTCAGAAGTTCTAATTTTTCCAGTTTCACCTTCAAATTTAGTATAATCGTATTTTCCGTTTACATAAAATTCAGAAGCTGCACAGTCAAGAGCGATCATAATTTCGTCTCCAAAAGTATAACCCGCTTTTTCAACTGCTAATTTAATAGTATCTAAAGCATCTTCAGTACCACCAGCTAAGTTTGGAGCAAAACCTCCTTCATCACCAACAGCTGTACTTAAACCTCTGTCGTGTAATACTTTTTTCAAACTGTGGAAAATTTCAGTCCCCATTTGCATAGAATGCGTAAAAGAAGTTGCTTTTACAGGGAAAATCATAAACTCTTGAAATGCGATAGGCGCATCTGAGTGAGAACCACCGTTGATAATATTCATCATCGGAACAGGTAATGTATTAGCAGAAACCCCACCTACATATCTGTACAATGGCAATCCAAGTTCATTAGCAGCAGCTTTTGCAGCAGCAAGAGAAACTCCTAAAATTGCATTAGCTCCCAATTTTGATTTATTTGGAGTTCCATCTAAATCAATCATCAATTGGTCAATTGTGTTTTGTTCAAAAACAGAAGTTCCAACTAATTCTTCAGCAATAACAGTATTTACATTATTCACTGCATTCAAAACTCCTTTTCCAAGATAAGCTTTACCTCCATCACGTAATTCAACAGCTTCGTGCTCTCCAGTTGATGCTCCAGATGGAACAGCAGCTCTACCTAAAACTCCATTTTCAGTTACTACATCAACTTCAATAGTAGGATTTCCTCTAGAATCAAGAATTTGTCTTGCGTGAACTTTAATTATAATACTCATTATTTTTATTTTTTTATTAATAAATTATATTTTTTTTTCGAAATTATAAAAATATTTAATACTTAAAACGGATTTAAAATAATAAACACCTTTATTTATTAACTACATCGTTTTAGACGAAGCTGATTCTATATTCTCAACAAACTGATCGAACAAATAAGAAGAATCATGTGGTCCAGGACTAGCTTCTGGATGATATTGTACTGAAAAACAATTTTTATTTTTCATTCTCATTCCGGCAACAGTACCATCATTTAAATGTACATGTGTAATCTCCAATTCTGGGTGATTTTCTAATTGCTCTTTCTTAACTGCAAATCCATGATTCTGAGAAGTAATCTCCCCTTTACCGGTTAAAATATTTTTAACTGGGTGATTAATTCCTCGGTGCCCGTTAAACATCTTATAAGTTTCAATGCCATTAGCAAGACCAATTACTTGATGCCCTAAACAAATTCCAAATAAAGGCTTATCGTTTGCAAGAATTTGTTTTGCAACTTCAATTGCCCCAAAAAGTGGATCTGGATCACCAGGTCCGTTTGACAAGAAATATCCATCTGGATTAAATGATGCTAAATCCTCATAAGTAGAATTGTATGGAAAAACTTTTATGTAACAGTCTCTCTTAGCAAGATTTCTCAAAATATTCCTTTTAATTCCAAGATCTAAAGCCGAAACTTTATACTTAGCATTCTCCTCTCCAAAATAATACGGCTCAGTTGTTGACACTTTAGAAGCCAACTCTAACCCTTCCATATTTGGAACATCAGCTAATTCTTTCTTCAAATCTTCTAAAGAAGTTCCATCAGTACAAATAACAGCATTCATAGCGCCATTATCACGAATATAACTAACAAGAGCTCTAGTATCTACATCAGAAATACATATCAGATTTTGTTTCGCGAAATAATCTTCTAAACTCTCAGAAGCTCTTTCTCGTGAAAAGTTAAAGCTAAAGTTTTTACAAACTAAACCAGCTATTTTAATGCTTTCAGACTCTATCTCTAAATCATTTACACCATAATTACCAATATGCGCATTAGTAGCCACCATTATCTGACCAAAATAGGACGGATCTGTAAAGATTTCTTGATATCCAGTCATTCCAGTATTAAAACATACTTCACCGAAAGTTTTACCGCTTATACCGATAGATTTTCCATGAAAAATAGTTCCGTCACTAAGTAATAAAATGGCGCTTTGTCGTGTTGTGTATTTCATTCTTTAATTTGTATTGTTTTTAATCGTATTATGAAACCATTAAAGTTTCACCTGTAATTAGATATTTTGCAAATTTACTTCTTTAAAAGAGTGCTGCCAAGATTTTTTAAAAATTTCATTAATAAAAATAAAACCAAGACATTTAAAAAAGTTAAATTTTAATTTCCTCTAAAAAAATCAAAAAAAAAGGATAAACTAAAAATTAGTTTATCCTTGATTTCTATAGAATCATTACTTTCATAATTATTCAGAAGCTTCAGTAGTCGTTTCTGATTCAGCAGCAGGAGCTTCTGGAGTAGTCTCCTCAGCTTTTTTAGCTTTACCACCACGACGGCTTTTTGCTTTTTTAACTTCTTTTTTACCACCATTGTAAAGTTCATTGAAATCTACAAGTTCGATCATTGCCATATCAGCATTATCTCCCAAACGATTTCCAACTTTAATGATACGAGTGTATCCACCTGGACGGTCACCAACTTTAGCAGCTACGTCTCTGAACAAATCAGTTACAGCATATTTGCTACGTAAGTAAGCAAAAACAATACGACGAT
Organism: Flavobacterium sp. YO64; assembly: GCF_004119505.1. Classification (NCBI taxonomy): domain Bacteria; kingdom Pseudomonadati; phylum Bacteroidota; class Flavobacteriia; order Flavobacteriales; family Flavobacteriaceae; genus Flavobacterium; species Flavobacterium sp. YO64. The sequence continues at coordinate 86,574 of NZ_NRQV01000012.1, forward strand.
TGTGAGTCGTATCTTCTTTTGATTTAGTGATTAAAGGCTCAACAAATTGTTTAAGCGCTTTAGCCTTAGCAACAGTAGTATTAATACGTTTGTGCTCAATAAGAGAACAAGCCATATTAGCCAACATAGCTTTTCTATGTCCAGTCTGTCTGCTTAAGTGGTTGAATTTTTTTCCGTGTCTCATGACGTGTTTTTTTTATCTTCATCTTGCTACAATCCACTATGGAGAGCAAAATATGAAGTAAATTATTCTTTATCTAATTTGTATTTAGCTAAGTCCATTCCGAAAGTTAAATTTTTAACTGCAACAAGTTCGTCAAGTTCAGTTAAAGATTTTTTACCAAAATTACGGAATTTCATTAGGTCATTTTTATTGAACGATACTAAATCACCAAGTGTATCAACTTCAGCCGCTTTCAAGCAATTTAATGCTCTCACAGATAAATCCATATCAACAAGCTTAGTTTTAAGCAATTGTCTCATATGCAATGACTCTTCATCATACGATTCTGTTTGTGCAATTTCGTCAGCCTCAAGTGTAATTCTTTCGTCAGAAAACAACATGAAATGGTGAATTAAAACTTTTGCAGCTTCAGTAAGAGCATCTTTAGGATTAATAGATCCATCAGTTTTAATTTCAAAAACCAATTTTTCGTAATCTGTTTTTTGCTCTACACGGAAGTTTTCAATTGCATACTTTACATTTTTTACCGGAGTAAAAATAGAGTCAGTAAAAATTGTTCCAATTGCAGCATTCTGTTTTTTGTTCTCCTCAGCAGGAACGTATCCTCTACCTTTTTCGATTGTTAAATCGAAGTTCAATTTGATTTTAGAATCTAAATTACAGATAACAAGGTCTGGATTCAAAACTTGGAAACCTGAAATAAATTTTTGAAAATCACCTGCTGTTAATTGATCTTTACCAGAAACAGAAATAGTAACTGATTCATTATCGATATCTTCGATCTGACGTTTGAAACGTACTTGTTTTAGATTAAGGATAATTTCGGTAACATCTTCAACAACACCTGAAATAGTAGAAAACTCATGATCTACACCTTCGATACGAACAGATGTAATTGCATAACCTTCTAATGCTGAAAGCAAAACTCTTCTAAGTGCATTACCAACTGTCAATCCATAACCAGGTTCCAAAGGTCTAAATTCGAATTTACCTTCAAAATCGGTTGAATCGATCATGATAACTTTATCGGGCTTTTGAAAATTAAATATTGCCATAAATTTCGACTAAGTCAATTATTATTTGTTGTACAACTCTACGATTAATTGTTCTTTAATGTTTTCTGGAATTTGAAGTCTTGCAGGTACAGAAACAAAAGTTCCTTCTTTAAGATCATTGTTCCAAGTAATCCATTCATAAACATGACTTGAATTTGATAAAGAACGTTCGATAGCTTCTAAAGATTTAGATTTTTCACGAACTGCAACTTTATCACCAGGCTTAAGGTGGTAAGAAGGAATATTAACAACCTCACCATTAACAGTAATGTGTCTGTGAGATACGATTTGACGTGCACCTCTTCTAGATGGAGCAATTCCCATTCTAAAAACAACATTATCTAATCTTGCTTCACATAATTGTAATAAAACTTCACCAGTTACTCCTTTAGTTGCTGATGCTTTTTCGAATAAATTTCTGAATTGTTTTTCTAAAATTCCATAAGAATACTTAGCTTTTTGCTTTTCCATTAACTGAACAGCGTACTCAGATTTTTTTCCTCTTTTTTTAGCCATCCCGTGTTGTCCAGGTGGGTAATTTCTTTTTTCGAAAGATTTATCATCTCCGAAGATTGCTTCGCCAAATTTACGAGCGATTCTTGTACTAGGACCAGTATATCTTGCCATTTTAAATTGTTTAAGATTGAGATTATGAATTCAGGTCTTATCCTTCGATAATCTATATTCAATCTAGGTTATACTATAATTTTTGAGTATTAAACTCTACGTCTTTTAGGAGGACGACATCCGTTGTGAGGCATTGGAGTAACATCGATAATCTCAGTAACTTCAATTCCACCGTTATGAATAGAACGGATAGCAGACTCACGCCCGTTTCCTGGTCCTTTTACATAAACTTTTACTTTTTTAAGTCCAGCTTCAAGAGCTACTTTACTACAATCTTCTGCTGCCATTTGAGCTGCGTACGGAGTATTCTTTTTAGAACCTCTGAAACCCATTTTTCCAGCTGAAGACCAAGCAATAACTTCACCTTTCTTATTTGTCAAAGAAATAATAATATTGTTAAAAGTAGAAGAAACATGAGCTTCACCCGTTGATTCAACGATAACTTTACGTTTTTTTGCAGTTGCTTTAGCCATATTACTTATTATTTAGTTGCTTTTTTCTTGTTAGCAACAGTTTTTCTTTTTCCTTTTCTAGTTCTAGAGTTGTTTTTAGTTCTTTGACCTCTTAATGGAAGACCAGATCTATGACGAATACCTCTATAACAACCAATATCCATTAAACGTTTGATGTTCAAAGAAACTTCAGAACGTAATTCTCCTTCAATTTTGAATGCTCCAACAGCTTCACGAATCGCTCCGATCTCGTCATCATTCCAATCTTGAACTTTTTTATCTTGGCTAACTTGAGCTTTTTCTAAAATCTCAATAGCTCTACTTTTTCCTAATCCGAAAATATAGGTAAGTGCAATAACACCTCTTTTGTTTTTTGGGATATCTACCCCTGCTATTCTTGCCATAATTATCCTTGTCTTTGTTTAAATCTAGGATTCTTTTTGTTTATTACGTACAATCTCCCTTTTCTACGCACGATAATGCACTCGGCACTTCTCTTTTTTACTGATGCTCTAACTTTCATAGTGAATATCCTTTAATATCGATAAGTAATTCTTGCTTTTGACAAATCGTAAGGACTCATTTCTAGTTTCACTTTATCACCAGGTAATAACTTGATATAATGCATACGCATCTTTCCAGAAATATGAGCAATTACAATATGTCCATTTTCTAACTCCACACGGAACATCGCATTTGATAATGCTTCAATGATTGATCCGTCTTGTTCTATTGCTGATTGTTTTGCCATAAATATATTAAGCTACTGCTTTTCTATTTTTACCAGTCTTCATTAAACCATCATAATGCTTGTTTAACAAGTATGAATTGATTTGTTGAATAGTATCTATTGCAACTCCAACCATAATTATTAATGAGGTACCTCCAAAAAACATTGCCCAAGATTGTTGTACATCCATAATACTTACAACAATAGCTGGGAACACAGCAATCAAAGCAAGGAATAAAGATCCTGGGAAAGTTATTAAAGACATCACTTTATCAAGAAACTCAGAAGTTTCAGCTCCTGGACGAACGCCTGGAATAAAACCACCGCTTCTCTTTAAATCATCAGCCATCTTGTTAGTAGGTACGGTAATCGCAGTATAAAAGAATGTAAATACAATAATTAAAGTTGCAAAAACAAAATTATACCAAAAACCAAACATATTACTAAATGCACCAACAATTGATTGTGATGTATCTGATTTAGACAATCCAGCTACAGCTGCAGGGATAAACATAATTGCCTGAGCAAAAATGATTGGCATAACTCCAGAAGCATTAAGCTTTAAAGGAATCCATTGTCTATTACCTCCTGCTAAATCTTGCTCATAATCACCAGTTGTTGTACGACGAGCGTATTGAACTGGGATTCTACGTACTGCCATTGTAAGCAATACACAAGAAATGATTACCAATAGCCACACAATAATTTCAATAACTAACAACATTGGACCCCCATTGTTATTGGTAACTCTCGTTGTAAACTCTTGTATAAAAGCTTGCGGTAAACGAGCTAGAATACCAACCATAATTAATAATGAAATTCCATTTCCAATACCTTTATCTGTAATTTTCTCACCAAGCCACATAGCAAAAATAGTACCAGTTACTAAGATGATAACAGACGAGAACAAAAATTCAGGAGAATTAAAGCCTAGTAGAAATGCACTACTAGGCAATGTTCTGTATAAATTATAGATATAAGTTGGACCTTGAACCAGTGTAATAGCTATAGTCAACCAACGAGTGATTTGATTAATCTTTTTTCTACCACTTTCTCCATCGTTCTGAAGTTTTTGCAAATATGGAATCGCAATTCCCATTAACTGAACAACAATAGATGCAGAAATATAAGGCATAATACCTAAAGCAAAAACTGAAGCTTTAGAGAAAGCACCTCCTGTAAACATGTCTAGGATAGACCCTAAACCATTTTTAGTTTGTCCCGCTAAACCTGTTAATTGAGTTGCATCAATTCCAGGAAGCGTAACGTGTGCACCAAAACGATATACTAAAAGCAACCCTAATGTAATTAAGATTCTGTTTTTCAGTTCTTCGATTTTCCAAACATTACTTATTGATTCAATAAATTTCTTCATCTTAATAGATAAGTTATATAGTTACAGCTTCTCCACCAGCAGCTTCAATAGCAGCTTTTGCAGTAGCAGTAAATTTGTGGGCAGTTACTTTTAATTTTGCTTTCAATTCTCCTCTACCTAAAATCTTAACGATTTCATTTTTGGTAGCTAGACGATTTGCTACGAAATCTGTCATAGAAACAGAATCAGTAATCACACCATTGTCTACTAACAATTGAAGCGTATCTAAATTAACACCTTCGTATTCTTTACGATTGATGTTTGTGAAACCAAACTTAGGTACACGTCTTTGAAGTGGCATTTGCCCTCCTTCAAAACCAATCTTTTTAGAATAACCAGAACGAGATTTTGCTCCTTTGTGACCTCTTGCAGCAGTGCCACCTTTTCCAGAACCTTCTCCTCTACCTAATCTTTTATTTTGATTGTGTGTAGATCCTTCAGCAGGTTGTAAGTTACTTAAATTCATAACAGTATTTGTTATTTAGCTTCTTCTACAGAAACTAAGTGTTTAACTTTGTTTATCATCCCAAGGATAGCAGGATTTGACTCATGCTCCACAACTTGTCCCATTTTACGTAGACCTAAAGCTTCTAAACCTCTCTTTTGAGAAAGAGGACAGTTGATCTTGCTTCTTACTTGTTTTACTAATAATTTAGCCATAATTTCCTTGATTAACCTTTAAAAACTTTTTCTAAAGAAACTCCTCTTTGTTTTGCAACAGTATGAGCGCTTCTCATTTGTAATAAAGCATCAAAAGTTGCTTTAACTACGTTATGTGGATTTGATGATCCTTGAGATTTTGATAATACATCGTGAATACCTACTGATTCAAGAACTGAACGAACAGCTCCACCAGCAATAACTCCTGTACCATGAGAAGCAGGAATTAAGAATACACGTGCACCACCAAATTTTCCTTTTTGTTCGTGAGGAACAGATTGTCCATTCAAAGGAATTTTTACTAAATTTTTCTTAGCATCTTCTACTGCTTTCGCAATTGCTTCAGAAACGTCTTTAGATTTTCCTAATCCATGACCAACTACTCCATTTTCATCACCTACAACTACAATAGCAGAAAAACCGAAAGCTCTACCACCTTTTGTAACCTTAGTAACACGATTAACACTTACCAGACGATCTTTAAGTTCAAGACCACTTGGTTTTACCAATTCTACATTTTTGTATTTAGACATAATATATTAGAATTTAAGTCCAGCCGCTCTTGCGCCTTCTGCTAATGATTTAATACGACCGTGATATAAATATCCACCTCTATCAAAAGTGATGGTTTCAATCCCAGCTTTTAACGCTTTCTCTGCAACTAATTTTCCAACAGCGGCAGCGATTTCAACGTTAGTACCTTTTCCTATTTCTTTTTCTCTTGAAGATGCAGCTAATATAGTAACTCCATTTACATCATCAATAAGTTGAGCGTAAATTTCTTTATTACTTCTAAATACAGATAGTCTTGGGTTAGCAGCAGTACCACTAATCGATTTTCTAATTCTGAATCTAATTCTCTGTCTTCTATCAGATTTTGTTAATGACATAATCTTATTTTTTAAGCTGATTTACCTGCTTTTCTTCTTAATACTTCACCCACAAATTTAACACCTTTTCCTTTGTATGGCTCAGGCTTACGGAAACCTCTGATTTTCGCAGCAACTTGACCTAAAAGTTGTTTGTCAAATGATGTTAATTTTACGATTGGGTTCTTACCTTTTTCAGATATCGTCTCTAAAGCTACTTCTGGAGCAATTTCTAAAACAATATTGTGAGAATATCCAAGAGCTAAATCTAATTTTTGACCTTGGTTTGAAGCTCTATAACCAACTCCAACTAATTCTAGTTCTTTAGTAAAACCTTCAGACACACCAACAATCATGTTATTGATCAATGATCTGTATAATCCGTGTTTTGCTCTTTGGTCTTTATGATCAGATGATCTTTCAACTGAAACTTGATCACCTTCAACTTTAACAGTTACGTCCGAAAACTCCTGAGTCAGTTGACCTTTTTTTCCTTTTACTGTAATAATACCGTCTTTAACTTCAACAGTTACACCAGCAGGGATTACAATTGGGCTTTTACCTATTCTTGACATCTTATCTAGTGTTTAAAATTAGTATACGTAACAAATTACTTCACCACCTACATTTAACTGCTTAGCTTGTTTTCCAGTCATCAAACCTTTTGATGTAGAAACAATAGCAATTCCTAATCCATTAAGGATTCTAGGTAATTTGGCAGCACCAGCATACTTACGTAAACCTGGTTTACTAATTCTTTGGATATCTTTAATTACAGGCTCTTTAGTATCTTTATCATACTTTAAAGCAATTTTGATAGAACCTTGAACAGTGTTCGTTTCAAATTTGTAACTCAAGATATAACCTTGATCAAATAAGATCTTAGTTATTTCTTTTTTAAGATTAGAAGCTGGAATTTCAACAACTTTGTGGTTTGCAGCCACAGCGTTACGAACTCTAGTCAAATAATCTGCAATAGGATCTGTATACATATGTATTTGATTGCGATTATGGTTTTCGGGAGACACTCGTCTCCCGAACCTTTAATCAATTAAAATTATTTTTTGGTTTGCAAAAGTAATAACTTATTGCGAGATTACCAAGATGCTTTTTTTACTCCAGGAATTAACCCATTATTAGCCATCTCACGGAAAGTTACACGTGAAATACCGAATTGACGGATATAACCTCTTGGTCTACCTGTTAATTTACAACGATTATGCAAACGAACTGGTGAAGCATTTTTAGGTAATTTTTGTAAGCCTTCATAATCTCCAGCTTCTAATAAAGCTTTTCTTTTTTCAGCGTACTTAGCTACCGTTTTCTCTCTTTTAACCTCACGGGCTTTCATTGATTCTTTAGCCATGTCTTAATTCTTTTTAAAAGGTAATCCTAATTCAGCCAATAATGACTTTGCTTCCTTGTCTGTTTTTGCAGTAGTAACAAATGTAATATCCATTCCTGAAATTTTGTTTACTTTGTCAATATCAATTTCTGGGAAAATGATTTGCTCTAAAACTCCAAGATTGTAGTTACCTCTTCCGTCGAAACCTGTAGCTTTGATACCACTAAAATCTCTAACACGTGGTAAAGCAGAAGTAATAAGTCTATCTAAAAACTCATACATTCTTTCACCACGCAAAGTAACTTTTGCTCCAATAGGCATCCCTTTTCTCAATTTGAATGACGCAACGTCTTTCTTTGAAATTGTAGATACTGCTTTTTGTCCAGTGATCTTTGTCAACTCATCAACTGCATAGTCAATAAGTTTTTTATCAGATACAGCTGCACCAACTCCACGGCTCAAAACGATTTTCTCAAGTTTAGGAACTTGCATTACGTTTGTATATCCGAACTCTTCTTTAAGAGCAGAGATTACTCTACTCTTATATTCTTCTTTTAGTCTAGGTGTATATGCCATTACTATAGTACTTGATTAGATTTTTTTGAAAATCTTACTTTCTTATCTCCTTCTACTCTAATACCTACTCTAGTTGTCTCCTTAGTTTTAGGATCAATTAGAGAAATGTTAGAAATTTGAATAGAAGCTTCTTTCTTAACGATACCACCTTGAGGGTTTTTAGCACTTGGTTTTGTATGTTTCGAAACCATGTTTACACCTTCAACTATCGCTTTATTTTTCTCACGGTAAACACGTAAAACTTTACCTTCAGCACCTTTATGGTCTCCAGCAATAACTCTTACGATATCTCCTGATTTTATTTTTAGCTTTATCATCTTAAAACGAATTAAAGCACTTCTGGTGCTAATGATACAATTTTCATGAATTGTTTTTCACGAAGTTCTCTTGCTACCGGACCAAAAACACGAGTTCCTCTCATTTCCCCTGCAGCGTTCAAAAGAACACATGCATTGTCATCGAAACGGATATAAGAACCATCAGCTCTTCTCACTTCTTTTTTGGTACGTACAACAACTGCAGTTGAAACAGCTCCTTTTTTCACGTTTCCGTTTGGAGTTGCATCTTTAATAGATACTACAATCTTGTCACCAACAGAGGCATACCTTCTTTTGGTACCTCCTAAAACACGGATAGTTAAAACTTCTTTTGCTCCCGTGTTATCTGCTACTTTTAGTCTTGATTCCTGTTGTACCATAATTATTTAGCTCTTTCTAAGATTTCAACTAATCTCCAACATTTTGTTTTACTTAAAGGACGCGTTTCGCTAATTCTTACAGTATCTCCAATGTTACAGTCGTTTGTTTCGTCGTGTGCAACATATTTCTTAGTTTTCAACACGAACTTACCGTATAATGGGTGTTTTACTCTTCTTACTTCCGAAATAACGATAGATTTATCCATCTTATTTGAAGTAACAACACCTATTCTTTCTTTTCTTAAATTTCTTTTTTCTTCCATCTTTCAGCAGAATACAATTATTGTAACTCTCTTTTAGTTAACTCTGTAGCCAATCTTGCAACTGTTCTTCTAACGCTTCTAATTTGAAGTGGGTTAGCAATTGGAGAAATAGCATGAGCCATTTTTAGGTCAGCATATACTTTCTTAGTTTGACTAAGCTTTTCTTGCAACTCCGCTGCAGAAAGATCTTTTATTTCTGATTGTTTCATAATAAATATAAATTATGCTTCGAAATCTCTAGCAACGACGAATTTAGTTTTTACTGGAAGTTTCTGAGCCGCAAGACGCAAAGCCTCTTTTGCAACTGATAACGGAACTCCTCCAACTTCAAACATAATTCTTCCTGGTTTAACAACAGCAGCCCAATACTCAACTGCTCCTTTACCTTTACCCATACGTACTTCAAGAGGTTTCTTAGTGATAGGTTTGTCTGGAAATATTTTAATCCATAATTGTCCTTCTCTCTTCATGTAACGAGTTGCAGCGATACGCGCAGCTTCGATTTGACGAGAAGTTAAGAACATTCCATCTTCATGTACAGATTTAATACCAAACATTCCATTAGAAAGTTCATGCCCTCTTTGAGAGTTACCTTTCATCTTACCTTTTTGTACCTTACGGTATTTTGTTCTTTTAGGCTGTAACATTTTTCTTTAGTTTAAAAATTTACTTTCTTTTACGAGCGTCTGGTTTACCACCTTTATTAAAAGGTTTTCTATCTCCTCTTGGAGAATCTCCACCTTTACCACCACCAGTTCCAGATTGTTTTTTATCCATTCCTGCAAGTGGAGAAAGATCTCTCTTTCCGTAAACCTCACCTTTCATGATCCATACTTTGATACCCATTCTACCGTAAGTAGTGTGAGCTTCAGCCAAAGCATAGTCAATATCAGCTCTGAAAGTTGATAGAGGAATTCTACCTTCTTTGAAACCTTCTGAACGCGCCATCTCAGCACCATTCAAACGACCAGAAATCAAAACTTTGATACCTTCAGCGTTCATACGCATAGAAGCAGCAATAGCCATTTTGATTGCACGTCTGTAAGAAATACGGCTTTCGATTTGACGAGCGATGCTTGTCGCCACAAGATAAGCATCTAGCTCAGGTCTTTTGATTTCAAAGATGTTGATTTGAACCTCTTTGTCAGTAACTTTCTTAAGTTCTTCTTTTAACTTGTCTACCTCTTGTCCACCTTTTCCGATAATGATACCAGGTCTAGCAGTAGTGATAGTAACGGTTACAAGTTTCAAAGTTCTCTCGATGATTACTTTTGATACACTAGCTTTTGATAAACGAGCATGGATATACTTTCTGATTTTGTGATCTTCGGCTAATTTATCACCGTAATCATTTCCACCATACCAGTTTGAGTCCCACCCTCTGATGATACCAAGTCTATTTCCAATTGGATTTGTCTTTTGTCCCATGCTGCTTAAGAATTGCTTTGTGTGTTATTGATAGCTCCAAGCACGATTGTAACGTGGTTAGAACGTTTTCTGATTCTGTGTGCACGACCTTGTGGAGCTGGACGAAGTCTTTTCAACATCATTCCACCATCTACTCTGATCTCTTTAACAAATAATCCAGCTTCTTCTAAATTACCTTCACTATTTTTTTGCTCCCAGTTGTTGATTGCAGATAATAATAGTTTTTCTAATTTTCTTGAAGCTTCTTTAGAACTGAATCTTAAAATGTTAAGTGCTCTTTCTACCTTCTGACCTCTTACCAAGTCCGCTACTAAGCGCATTTTTCTAGGTGAAGTAGGGCAGTTATTCAATTTTGCGAAAGCAATAGACTTATTAGCCTCTTTTCTCGCATCTGCTGTTTCTCTTTTACGAACTCCCATTGCTTCTTATTTTTTACCTTTATTTTTTGCTCCAGCATGACCTCTAAAAGATCTAGTTGGTGAAAACTCTCCTAATTTGTGACCTACCATGTTTTCTGTTACGTAAACTGGTACAAATTGACGACCGTTATGAACTGCGATAGTTTGTCCAACGAAATCTGGAGTAATCATTGAAGCTCTAGACCAAGTCTTAACAACTGCATTTTTACCACTTTCTACGTTTTCTTGAACTTTCTTGTCTAATTTATAATGAACGAAAGGTCCTTTTTTTAATGAACGTGCCATATCTTATTATTTCTTTCTACGTTCTACGATATACTTGTTACTCGGGTTTTTCTTAGAACGAGTTCTGTAACCTTTAGCTGGCAATCCGTTTCTTGAACGTGGGTGCCCTCCAGAAGAACGTCCTTCACCACCTCCCATAGGGTGATCAACTGGGTTCATCGCTACTGGTCTAGTTCTAGGTCTTCTTCCTAACCATCTTGTTCTACCTGCTTTTCCAGATACAACTAATTGGTGATCAGAATTAGAAACAGCTCCAATTGTAGCCGAACAAGTTAACAAGATTAATCTTGTCTCACCAGATGGCATTTTAATTGTTGCATATTTCCCGTCTCTTGCCATTAACTGAGCAAAAGTTCCAGCTGAACGAGCAATAACAGCTCCTTGCCCTGGACGTAACTCAATACAAGATATAACAGTTCCAAGAGGAATTCTGCTTAAAGGTAATGTATTACCAATTTCAGGTTGAGATTCTGGACCAGAAACTAATTTCTGACCAACTTTCAATCCGTTTTGAGCAATTACATAAGTTTTCTCTCCATCAGCATAAGCTAACAAAGCGATAAATGCAGTACGATTTGGATCGTATTCGATTGATTTCACTGTAGCCGGAATTCCATCTTTAGTTCTTTTGAAATCAATAATACGATATCTCTGCTTGTGACCACCACCCGTATAACGCATGGTCATCTTTCCTTGACTATTTCTACCTCCAGAGTTTTTTATCGGCGCTATCAAAGAGCGTTCCGGCTTATCAGTTGTAATGGCGTCATAACCATTCACAACTCTAAATCGCTGACCTGGGGTAATAGGTTTTAATTTTCTTACTGACATTTTTCTATCTTAGATATTGTTGTAAAAATCAATTGTTTCTCCTTCTTGTACTTGAACAATTGCTTTTTTAATTGCATTTGTCTTTCCACTGATTAAACCACTTTTAGTGTATTTAGTAGATCTATCTGGTCTCACATTCATTGTGTTAACAGAAACGATAGTTACTCCATAAGCAGCCTCAACAGCTTTCTTAATCTGAACTTTGTTTGCTTTTTTGTCAACAACGAATCCGAAGCGGTTTAGAACTTCACTTTCTTTGGTTACTTTTTCAGTTACTATAGGTCTAATTATGATACTCATACTCCTATTATTTACTTAAATTTTCTTCAATTAACTCCAAAGAACCTTCTAAAAGCACCAAATTATTAGTGTTTAATATTGCGTAAGTGCTTAATTCTGAGCTAGTTACGACATTAGAAGCCTTTAAATTGCGTGACGACAAATATACATTTTTATTTGACTCTCCCAACACAAATAGAGATTTTTTATTTTCTAACCCTAAAGCTTTCAAAACGTTAATGAAATTTTTAGTGTTTGGCGCTTCAAAATTAAAGTCTTCAAGAACGATAATATTCGACTCTTTTGCTTTGATTGAGAAAGCTGATTTTCTTGCCAATCTTTTTAAGCCTTTATTCAATTTAAATGAATAACTTCTTGGTCTTGGCCCGAAAATTGTTCCACCACCTTTAAACAATGGATTCTTAATACTTCCCGCACGAGCAGTACCAGTTCCTTTTTGTTTTTTAATCTTACGCGTACTACCAGTTACTTCAGCTCTTTCTTTAGCCTTATGAGTACCTTGTCTTTGATTAGCAAGATATTGCTTAACATCAAGATATACAGCGTGATTGTTTGGTTCAATTGCGAATACTGAATCAGAAAGTTGAACTTTTCTACCAGTATCTTTTCCGTTGAAATCTAATACTTTTACTTCCATTACTTCTGAATGATTACATAAGAGTTTTTGTGACCAGGAATACACCCTTTAACAACAAGTAGATTCTTTTCAGCAACTACTTTTAAAACTCTAAGGTTTTGAACTTTTACATTATCTCCTCCCATTCTTCCAGCCATACGCATTCCTTTGAATACTCTAGATGGATAAGAAGAAGCTCCCACAGAACCTGGCGCTCTTAAACGGTTGTGCTGACCATGAGTAGCTTGTCCAACACCACCAAAACCGTGACGCTTAACAACACCTTGGAAACCTTTACCTTTAGACACACCTTGTACATCTACAAATTCTCCTTCTTCAAAAATAGAAACATCAATAAGATCTCCTAATTTTTGTTCAGTTGCAAAATCTTGGAATTCAACGACTTTTTTCTTAGCAACAGTTCCAGCTTTTTTAAAGTGCCCTAAAGCAGCTTTAGTAGAATGTTTCTCGTTTTTGTCATCGAAACCTAGTTGCAACGCTTCGTACCCGTCAACACCTTTGGTTCTGACTTGGGTAACAACACATGGACCAGCTTCGATTACTGTACAAGGAATGTTTTTCCCGTTTTCGTCGAAAATACTAGTCATGCCGATTTTCTTACCAATTAACCCAGACATAAATATTAATTATTAATTACTAAAATTCCCTTCAATTTGAAAATAACAGAAATTTCCAAACAGGGAGTGCAAAAGTAGACATTAAAATTGAATATACCAAACAGTTAGAAAAATTAAATCGCTCATAATCAAAATCCAAGAGCTCAACTCCCCGATAAGAGACCATAATTTCCTTCTAGGAATAAACCTCAAAACACAAAAAACAAAATAAAGTTATCAACAAAAACAACCTACACAATCAAAAGAAAAACTTTGGCAAGTGCCTAAATAAAAGACCTTTCAACAAAAAAAACATAATATTTATTTAAACTTTAGACAACAAAAACTCAACATCAAAACCAAAAGAAGATCAACAAAAAAAGCGAGACATTTCTGTCTCGCTTTTTATATATAAAATATAATAAAATTATACTTTTATTTCTACTTCAACACCACTTGGCAATTCAAGTTTCATTAAAGCATCAATAGTTTTAGATGAAGATGAATAAATATCAATCAATCTCTTGTATGACATTACTTCAAATTGCTCTCTCGCTTTTTTGTTAACGTGCGGAGAACGCAATACAGTGAAAAGTTTTTTGTGAGTTGGTAACGGAATTGGACCTGTTACAACTGCTCCAGTAGTTTTTACTGTTTTTACGATCTTTTCAGCAGATTTATCTACCAACATGTGATCGTAAGATTTTAGTTTTATTCTGATTTTTTGACTCATTTTCTTAAAATTAAGCGTTACCTTTTGCTTTTTTGATTACCTCTTCTGAAATATTAGAAGGTGTTTCTGCATAGTGAGAAAACTCCATTGTTGAAGTAGCTCTACCAGAAGATAAAGTTCTTAACGTAGTTACGTATCCAAACATTTCTGACAAAGGCACATCAGCCTTAATAGTTTTAGCACCATTTCTATCACCCATATCATTAACCTGACCTCTACGACGGTTCAAGTCACCTACGATATCACCCATGTTTTCTTCTGGAGTAATAACCTCGATTTTCATGATTGGCTCAAGAATAACAGCTCCAGCAGCACGTCCAGACTCTTTATAACCCATTCTTGCAGCTAACTCAAAAGATAATGCATCAGAATCCACAGGGTGGAAAGATCCATCAGTTAAAGTTACTTTTAAACTATCCACAGCATATCCAGCTAATGGACCAGTCTTCATAGCCTCTCTAAATCCTTTTTCAACAGCAGGGATATATTCTTTAGGAACGTTACCACCTTTTACAGCATTGATAAATTGTAATCCAACTGGAACCTTACCATCAACTTCATCAGCAGGCTCGATTGTAAATACGATATCACCAAATTTACCACGACCTCCCGATTGTTTCTTGTAAGTCTCTCTATGTGTTGCAGATCTTGTAAACGCTTCTTTGTATTCAACTTGAGGCTCACCTTGGTTAACTTCAACTTTAAATTCACGTTTCATACGATCTACCAAGATATCTAAGTGAAGCTCACCCATACCCGAAATAATAGTTTGACCAGAAGCCTCATCAGTTCTAACTGTAAATGTAGGATCTTCTTCAGCTAATTTAGCTAAAGCCATACCCATTTTATCAACGTCAGCTTTTGTTTTTGGCTCAATAGCAATACCAATTACAGGATCAGGGAATTTCATAGATTCCAAGATAATTGGATTCTTTTCATCACAAAGAGTATCTCCTGTTTTAATATCTTTAAATCCAACAGCAGCACCAATATCTCCAGCCTCAATAAATTCGATTGGATTTTGCTTATTAGCGTGCATTTGGTAAATACGAGAAATTCTTTCTTTGTTACCAGAACGAGTATTTAAAACATAAGAACCAGCATCTAAACGCCCAGAATAAGCACGGAAGAAAGCTAAACGACCAACAAACGGGTCAGTAGCAATTTTAAATGCTAAAGCAGCAAACGGCTCCTTAACATCTGGCTTACGCAAGATTTTAGTTTGATCTTCTTCTAATAAATCAGCATCATCAGGGTGAATTCCTTCAATACCTTCTTTATCTAATGGAGATGGCAAATATTTACAAACTGCATCCAACATAAATTGAACACCTTTGTTTTTAAAAGATGAACCAGCAAGCATTGGAATAATTGCCATATCAATAGTAGCAGCTCTTAATGCATTGTTAATTTCTTCCTCTGTAATAGAGTTTTCATCTTCCATATATTTATCCAAAAGATTCTCATCATAAGTAGCAATCTCTTCGATAAGAATTGAACGATAATGCTTCACATCATCAATCATGTCCGCAGGAATGTCAACGATATCAAAAGTAGCTCCTTGAGTCTCATCATGCCATACAATAGCTTGATTTTTAACTAAATCAACGATACCTTTAAAATCAGCCTCATCACCAATAGGCAAAGTAATTGCAACCGCATTCGATTTCAACATATCTTTTACCTGTCCACAAACTGCTAAAAAGTTAGCACCTTGACGGTCCATTTTATTCACGAATCCCATACGAGGAACTCTATATTGATCAGCAAGCCTCCAGTTTGTTTCTGATTGTGGCTCAACACCATCAACTGCACTAAACAAGAAAACTAAACCATCTAATACACGTAAAGAACGATTTACCTCTACAGTAAAGTCAACGTGCCCAGGAGTATCAATAATATTAAAGTGGTATGGTAATGATTCTGGAAGAACTTTACCTTGCTCAGTTGGAAAATTCCAAGTACAAGTTGTAGCTGCAGAAGTAATTGTAATACCTCTTTCTTGCTCTTGTGCCATCCAGTCCATTGTCGCTGCACCATCGTGCACCTCACCAAGTTTGTGTGACTTTCCAGTATAAAAAAGAATACGCTCTGTTGTTGTTGTTTTACCAGCATCAATGTGAGCAGCAATCCCAATATTTCTTGTATATTTTAAATCTCTAGCCATTTCTTACGAATTAAAATCTAAAGTGAGAGAATGCTTTGTTAGCCTCTGCCATTTTGTGAGTATCCATTCTTTTCTTAACTGCAGCACCTTCTTCTTTAGCAGCAGCTAAACATTCTGACGCTAAACGTTGCGCCATAGACTTTTCATTTCTTCTTCTAGAATAAAGTATTAACCACTTCATTGCCATAGAAATTTTTCTATCTGGACGAATCTGCATTGGAATTTGAAATGTAGCTCCACCAACTCTACGACTACGTACTTCTACGTGAGGCATAACGTTTGTTAAAGCATCTTTCCAAATCTCTAATGAAGTTTTCTCATCATTTTGCTTTTTAGATTCAATGATATCAATTGCATCATAAAATACTTTAAAAGCTGTAGATTTCTTACCATCCCACATTAAGTTGTTCACAAAACGCGTTACTAATTGGTCGTTAAACCTCGGATCTGGTAAAAGTGGTCTTTTCTTTGCCGCTCTTTTTCTCATGTCTTTTTCTTAAAAGTTTTTAAATTACTTTTTTGCTTCTTTTGGGCGTTTAGCACCGTACTTAGATCTTCTTTGCGTTCTTCCTGCAACTCCTGACGTGTCAAGCGCTCCACGAACGATATGATATCTAACACCTGGTAAATCTTTTACCCTTCCGCCTCTAACTAATACTATCGAGTGCTCTTGTAGATTGTGTCCTTCTCCAGGAATGTAAGCATTCACCTCATTACCATTTGTCAAACGTACACGCGCAACTTTACGCATTGCAGAGTTTGGTTTTTTTGGTGTAGTAGTGTAAACACGCGTACAAACCCCTCTTCTTTGAGGACAAGAATCTAAAGCAACCGATTTACTCTTCTTAGTTATCTGAGTTCTTCCTGTTCTTACTAATTGTTGAATTGTTGGCATAATTAATACTAAAAATTATTTATGTATATTAAATTCCCGCTTTTTACGGGGTTGCAAATGTATAAAATATTTTTCACTATACAAACGTTAATTCATTAATTTTCAACAACATTATTTATCACTATGTTTTTACGAACAAACAATAGATATTTGTAACGCATTTAATCAACACAAAACAACACTTGAAACAATTTATATTTATATTTTTCTTCAGCCTAAGTTTTTCTTGTTATGCACAAAACTTTCACTTAACCATTAACGGATCAAATCCTGCCGAAACCCAAATCATAGACTCAACAAATTATTCAAAAACCCATAAAAACACAAAATCCCTTCTTAACGAAATAATAATCACATCACAAAAGCTATCAAAAAAGGGATACATAGACAACCAAACATTAACTACCAACAAAATAAACGACAGCACTTACACTACTTTAATAATTCCAAAAAAACAAATCACCAACATACACTTAAATACAAAATCGATTAATTCCATTTTCAATTTACAAACAAAAAAAAATGACAGCATAATCATTCCATACAATGAAATAGAAAACTATTTGAACAAAATAACAGTTGATGCAGAAAAACAAGGTTACGCACTAAGCAAACTTAAACTTGAAAATATCCGAAGAAAAAAACAAACAATATATTCTGATTTAAAATTCGAATCAGAAAAAAAACGCGTCATAAACTCGATCATTATAAAATACCAAAACACAACCAAAACAGATTACTTTCCAAAAGCACATCTAAAACAGCTAAACAAAAAATACACACACAAAACCTTCAATCAAGAGACATTAAAAGAACTTTACACCGACATTAACAACTTTGAATTCCTTAATCAAACAAAATATCCTGAAATTCTATTTACAAGCGACTCTACCAAAATTTACTCCTATATAAAAAAAAGAAAAGCAAACACTTTTGACGGCTACATAGGTTTCTCAAATGAAGAAAACAAAAAAATAAGACTCAACGGATATCTTGATATTACATTATTAAACACATTACACTCAGGCGAACAATTTTCGCTGTACTGGAAAAGCGACGGCAACCAGCAACAATCCTTTAATACCAAAATCGAAATACCATACATCTTCCAAAGCTCTCTTGGAATAAAAGCACAATTAAACATATTTAAACAAGACAGCACTTTTCAAAATACCAAAACATCGATTGATCTTGGCTATTATCTAAATTACAATTCCAAAATCTATCTAGGCCACCAAGCTACAGAATCAAGCGACATCCAAAACACAAACAACTCAATGATTAGTGACTATAAAAATTCTTTCACAACACTAACCTTCGATTACAGAAAAAACAACAACAGTAACGATCTTTTTCACAAAAAAGCAAACATCTACTCCACAATTGGCTTTGGAAAAAGAAACACTTCCAGCTCACCAACACCAACAAAAACAACCCCGCAACTACTCCTTAACCTAAACCTATCTTACAACTTTGAACTTAACAAGAAAAACTACTTCTATACCAACCTTCAAAGTCAGTACCTAAAAAGCAAAAACTATATAACAAACGAACTATTTCGATTTGGCGGACTAAAATCAATTCGCGGATTTGCCGAAAACAGCCTTCAAGGCAACAACATCAATTTACTCCTGACAGAATACAGATATCTAACAAACCAAAACTTATATATACATAGTATACTTGACTGTGGCATATACCTAGACCAAACCAACCCAGCAAATCCAAAAAAAATCAACACATTATTTTCTGCCGGTCTCGGACTAGGACTACTAACAAAAAACGGACTTTTAAAAATCACAATAGCAAACGGAAGCACAAACAAAACAGAAATCAAACTATACAACAGCATGCTAAACATAAATTACAACATCAAATTCTAAGAGCCACCACTACATCAAAAAAAACAACAAAAAAACTTAACCATTATTTTACATTACAAAAAAGAAACAATCGATATCAAACACCAAATACCTCTTCTTTTTTATTGCGTTACAAATAACTTAACACATAACCATCTAACGATTATCACAATTTTAACAAAAAGCAACATCGCTAACAAACTCTTTTTTAAGATAAAAGTTATAAAAAAAACAATTAAAAAGGCCTCTTGAATAAATTTAACATTTCGCGCATTGTCAATATTTTTAATTATTCTCAATTTTAACACAAAAAAATACGGATTTGTAATTTTAGACCGGTTTTTACGAATAAAACAACAATATACCTCCTCAAAATTATAATTTAACTAAAAAAAAAGCTCCTTATATTAGGTAGATTAACAAATTATTAAGATTTTTGTCGAACTAATTCAAAATATTTAAAAATGAAACTAAAGTTCAATGGATTCTTAGTGCTTTTATTAGTACTAGTTGCGCAACTTTCTTTTGCGCAAGAAAGAGCTGTTTCTGGAACAGTTTCTGACAATGCAGGAATGCCTTTACCAGGTGTGAGTGTATTAGTTAAAGGAACCAAAACAGGAACACAAACAGACTTTGATGGTAAATTCTCTATCAAAGTATCATCAAGCCAAGTTTTGGTATTTAGCTACATCGGGATGAAATCTCAGGAAGTAGCAGCAACCTCAACTTCTATTAATGTTAAATTAAAAGATGATTCAGTAGAACTTGAAGGTGTAGTTGTAACTGCATTAGGGATTAAAAGATCTGAAAAAACACTTGGATACGCAGTATCAAAAGTAAGTGCAGATGAAATCACAAAGTCAGGTGAACAAAACGTTCTTCAAGCTTTAGCTGGAAAAGCAGCTGGGGTTCAGGTTATTGGAACTGGAGGTACTCCTGGAGCATCAAGTAAAATTATCATTAGAGGTGTAAACACAATTACAGGTACTTCTGATCCTCTAATCGTTGTTGATGGTGTGCCAATTGACAATACTACAAGTCAAACTACTGCTGGAGATAATCCTTTTAATGCAAACTTATCAGGTATCAACAACTCTAACAGAGCATTAGACATCAATCCAGATGACGTAGAAAGCGTATCTGTACTTAAAGGACCTGCTGCTGCTGCGTTATACGGAGAAAGAGCTGGTAATGGTGTAATCCTTTATACAACTAAAAAAGGTAGAGCAGGAAGAGGTTTAGGAATTGACTTCTCAACATCTTTAGCTATTGATAAAGTTAGTCAATTACCTAAAAGACAAGGTAAGTATGTACAAGGAACTAGCGCTACTGCAACTTCAATCCCAACAAACACACCACAAAGCTGGGGGCCTGCTGCATCTGCTTTAGGCGTACCAATGTATGATAACGTTGGAAACTTCTTTCAAGAAGGATTAACTTACACGAACAACATCTCTTTTTACGGAGGAGACAACAAAGCTACTTATAGAGCTTCTTACGGAAACACTACACAAACTGGTATGGTTCCTGAAACAGGATTAAAAAGAAATACCTTAAGACTTGTTGGAGATTTAAAGCTTAGCGATAAATGGAAAACTGGAGGTAGCTTACAATACACACGTACGACAAATACGCTGGCTCAAAATGGAAGTAACGTTTCTGGAGTTATGTTAAGTTTATTACGTTCAGTAGGAAACTATGATTTAAGAAACTACATGGATGCTGAAGGAAATAACAAAAACTATTTCGCATCTTATGATAACCCATATTTCACAGTAAACGAAAACCCAGCAACAAGTGATGTTAACCGTGTTTTTGGAAATATGTTCTTAACTTACACACCAGCTGAATGGTTATCTTTAACTGCAAAAGGTGGTGTTGATGCTTACTCTGATTACCGTAAACAAATTTTTGCAATCTCATCTAATGGTGATAACCTTGCAGGTATTGGAGAAGTAGCATTTAACAATATCAACAACAAACAATTTTACGCTGACTTCATCGCTAGTGGTTTACTTCCATTACAAACTGAATGGTTAAAAATCAACTATACTGCAGGTCTTAACTTACGTTCAAGTCAAAATACCGATGTATTCTCGAGAGGTAAAGAACTTGCTGTAAGAGGACTTTACAACTTATCAAATGCTACTCAATTATACGCTTCAAACTATGAAGAAAAGATAATGTCAAGAGCCGTTTTTGGACAATTAGAATTTGATATTAAAAACCAACTTTTCATAACAGGATCTGTTAGACAAGAATGGTCATCTACTTACGGAACAAACGCTAACAGTGCTATTTTCCCTGCAGCATCTGCATCATGGGTTATAACAAGTTCTTTTGATTTACCAGAGGCAATTAATTTTGCAAAACTTACATATGGTTACGGTGAAGTAGGTATTGCTCCTGGCCCTTACAGAACACGCTCTCTTTACACTCAACCATTTATGACTGACGGCTTTACAGACGGTCTAAGTTTTCCTTACAATGGAATTAATGGTATGACAGTTTCTGGAGGTTTAGGAAACCAAGACTTAAAGCCTGAAAGAGTATTAGGTCATGAGGTAGGTTTAAGCACTAAATTCTTAAACAACCGTTTATCATTTGACGTAAATGCATACTACAAAACATCTAAAGATCTATTAATCACTTTACCTTTACCAGCATCAAGCGGTTTCCAATCAGTTTACCAAAATGCTGCTGAGTTAGTTAACAAAGGATTAGAAATTGAATTAGGATACGATATTTTCAGCAAAAGCAATCCTTTCCAATGGAACATCAATGCAAACTGGGCTAAAAACCAAAATGAAGTAACTGACATTTCAGGAAGCTTAAGCGAAATTCAAATTGAAGCTGCTTTTGGATCAATTGGATACTACGCTGTTAAAGGTCAACCATTAGGAAGTTTCTACGGAACTAAATGGGCACGTGATGCAAACGGAAATAAACTTATCGGAAGCGATGGTTTAGCAATTATTGACGGAGAAACTGGTAACTTAGGAAACTCTGCTCCAAAATGGACAGGAGGTCTAAGAAACACTTTCACATACAAAAGAGTAACTTTATCAGGTTTACTAGATTTCAGACATGGTGGTGTAGTTTATAATGGTACATTAGCAAGACTTCATAACTTTGGTGTTTCTGAGGCATCTGGAGACAGAGAGCGCACATATATCATTGACGGTGTTAAAGCTGACGGTTCTAAAAACGATATTGCTATTACAGCTAAAAACTACTACCAAAAATACTTAGGTGATGGTGGTGGAGCCGCTGAAGAAGCTGTTACAGACGTTAACTGGATCAGATTACGTGACGTGACTTTAAGCTATGACTTTGATGTAAAAAGATTTACAGCAATCAACTCAGCTCAAATTTCATTTACTGGAAGAAACTTATGGTTAAACACTAATTATAAAGGTGTAGATCCTGAAACAAGTTTAACTGGTGCTGGTTCAAGAATCAACGGATTAGATTACTTTAATAATCCTGGAAGCAAGTCATTTATCATGACTCTTAAAGTTGGCTTTTAAATTTAAAACAAATAAAAATGAAAAAATATATAAAAAGTATAATTCTTACAGCTGTTGGTGCTAGTTTACTAACCAGCTGCCAGACAGAATTAGACACCTTTAATGAAAATCCAAACAACCCAACAACAACTACACCAACTTTATTGTTGTCTGCTATGGAAGTTTCGACCTTTTCAACACACACAAGTGGTCTAATCAGAACTGCGAATATTTTTGACCAACACCTAGCTGGTACTAGTGTTGGACAATTAGGAGATATTCAACGTTATATTCTTAGCGAACAAGACGTAAACAATGAATGGAACACAGTTTATGGAACTACGTTAATTAGTGGTCACATTTTATCTCGTGATTTTGCTGACAAATTCCCTTACTACAATGGTATTGGACAAGTATTAACTGCCTTAAATCTAGGATACGCAACAGACGTATGGGGAGATGTTCCTTACGATGAAGCTTTTAGAGCAGAAGAAGGAAACAGAGCTCCAAAATACAATACACAGCAAGAAATCTATCAACGATTACAAACAATTCTTGATGAAGCTATTGTAAACTTAAAAAAACCTGCTGCAAGCAATGAATCTAGACCAGGAGCTGACGATTTTATTTTTGCAGGGAACACAACAAAATGGATCAAAGTTGCTTATGTATTGAAAGCAAGATATGCATTAAGATTAACGCAAGTTGATACAGGTGCTGCTCAAAAAGCATTAGATTATATTACTGCTGCTGGAATGACTGCAAATACTGATGATGCAAATGCAATTTTCTTTGCAACTGCAAACGCTCTAAATCAATGGTATGCTTTTGATAACAGCCGTGCTAATTACCTTAAAACAGGAAAGTACTTTGTTGATGGTTTAAAAACTGCAGCTGATCCAAGATTACCTTTTGCTATTGCAAAAGATGACAATGGAAACTATACTGGTAACGCTGCAAATGATTTAGACACAACTTCGTCTTCATATATTGGCTTAGCTTACGCTGACGCAGACTCTCCTGTAGGAATGGTAACTTACGCTGAAGCCAAATTTATTGAAGCTGAAGCTAAATTCAGATTAGGACAAAATGCTCAACCAGCTTTAGAAGCTGCTATTGCTGCATCAGTCCTAAAAGTTACAAAAACTGCAGCAACTCCAGCTTTCTTAGCTACTGTAAGTACAGCAACTTTAGCAAACATTATTCAACAGAAGTATAACGCACTTTTCTTGACTATGGAGCCATATAATGATTACAGAAGAACAGGATTGCCTGCATTGGTTCCAAACCAATCATCAAATACTAAAACTATTCCTGTAAGATTCCCAACTCCTTCGGACGAAAGAAATTACAATCCAAACGCAACTGTTGTTAGTAATGTAACAACTAAGGTATGGTGGGATAAAGACTAATTTATTTCAACAAGCATATACACTAAACCACTCTGTTCATTCAGAGTGGTTTTTTTATATAAACAATATACCTATATTTGTCCTATGGAAAAAGAACATCAAATATTTGGCATTAGAGCCATTATAGAAGCAATACAAGCAGGTCAGGAAGTAGATAAAGTATTTATACAAAAAGATATTTCTGGCGAACTAATGAAAGATTTAATGAAAGTAATGAAACGTGCCAACATTAATTTCTCTTATGTTCCTGTTGAAAAACTAAACCGACTAACTCCAAACAATCACCAAGGTGCAGTAGCAACTATTTCACCTATTGGATTCATAGATATAGAACACCTTGTAGAATCAACAATTGCTTCGGGTTCTAAACCATTATTTTTAATACTGGATCAAATCTCAGATGCAAGAAATTTTGGCGCTATTATTAGAACAGCTGAATGTACAGGTGTAAACGGAATTATAGTACAAAAAGCTGGTTCTGCTCCCGTAAATGGCGATACTGTTAAAACATCTGCCGGTGCTGTTTTTAATGTTCCTATCTGCAAAGTAGAACATATTAAAGATGCAATATTCTATCTTCAGGGGTCAGGAATCAAAACTGTGGCTGCAACCGAAAAAACAGATCAAAACATTTATGATTTATCATTAAATGAACCCGTGGCGATCATCATGGGATCTGAAGACAGGGGAATCAATCCATCTGTACTTAAGATTGTAGATGAAAAAGCAAAATTACCAATGTTTGGATCAATAGGATCACTAAATGTATCTGTTGCCTGCGGTGCTTTTTTATATGAAGCCGTTCGCCAAAGAAGCTAAAAAAAATTTTGAAATAGGGTGGCAACTTAATACAATATTGAATGTCTTTAAAACCTGTTTATAAAATAATATTTAACAAACTCAGCTTAATTGTTGCAGTATTCCTAACTGCAACAATTAATTATGGACAAACCACAAAGTACAATCAATTTTGGGGCGAAGTTCAATTTAACAGAACGCTCAGTGAAAAGTGGTCTACGGAATTAAACATCGGAACGAGTTATAGTAGCACCGAATCTTCTCCCAATATATTTGACCAAAACACACAAAGATCTCTTCGAGGATGGGCACATTATTATCTTTCGCCACGCTGGAAACTATCTTCATTTGTTGCATTTTATAACAACAAAGACGTACCAGAAATAGGTCAATTTCAATCACCTGAATGGAGATTTGCTTTACAGGGTATTTATTACTTTCATAAAACCGGATATACTCTTAGTACACGTTTAAGAACTGAGCTTCGTCATATGAAAAATCAAGATGATACTTTTGAAAATGTGTTACGATATAGACAGCAAATTAAATATATCAAACCAATAAACAGCAAAATTTTACGTGAAGGTGTCATCTATGCAATTGCATCCGATGAGATTTTTCTAAAATCTGGCACAAAGGTAACCGGACAAAGTTTTTTTGACAGAAACAGATTAAATATAGGAGCAGGATACCTATTTACAGAAGACACACAAATTGAACTAACTTATGCTAATGAATACCTGCCAAGAAACGACAATAATCAAATTGTAAATGCAGTATCATTAACCTTAACGTTCAATAACCTCCTAAAAAATATAAATAAAAAGATTTTACATAAGCCTGAGCCTCCACACGAAGACTAACCTCACTTCTCCTCTTTTTTCAAAAAACAAGCAAGCTGCTTCATGATTGCATCTTTATGAAGCTTAAAATTATAATCTCTAACAAACTCAGTTCCCTTCATATTGATTGCTGCTACAACAGCTTCAAATTTGGAAAATGCCTCCAAATCTTTATTGTCTATTAAATATAAAACCTGCATAATCGAATCATTTTCTAAATACTGCGTGTCGAAATGAGTCAGCTTATACTCTTTATGATCCGCCAGCTGAATAACTAGATCATCCTTAATTTTTTTCCCTTCTTTTTTTAACGGAAAAGGAGTTGGCTGAAGCGCCACAAAATAACTCTCTTTATCAGTAACAATATTAATTTTTAGAGATTTAGATTTCGTCGTATAAAAAACTGCCGGATCAAAATAATACACCATAGATCCATCTGCCAGCACCTTATTTTTAACATCACACTGTGCATAAAAATTAGAACTGCAAAACAGCACAATCAAAATAGCAAATAATACTTTTCTCATAATCTCAAATTAATAAATGCACTAAACAAAAATAACTAATTTTCACGAAAATTAATTACCGTTTTCCTGATTATCTGATGATTCCGTTTTAGTTATAACATAAAACACATTAGTATCAGAATGAAAATAAGATTGAATCTCATCCATCTCGTCTTCATTCTTTTCAATATTTACAAAATTTCCATTCTCATCAAAATGTTTCATAAATGGATCTTCAAGAGGATTAAAATCAGGCTTCTGCCATTCATAAACAATAGGCTTCGAATATTCAGGTGTTTTATAAAATAAACTGAGTGCAAATCCCGTTAAAAGACCTGCCAAATGACCTTCCCAAGAAACCTTGGCATCAACATCGGGAAAAACATACCAAATCATCCCTCCATAAAGCAGAATCACCGATAATGAAAGTGCAACCAATCGATAATATTTTGTTTGAATTCCTTTAAAGAAAATAAAACTTACCAAAACATAAATTAAACCGCTTGCACCGATATGAAAATTTTCACGACCTATAATCCATGTAATTAATCCCGAAAACAAAATACCATAACCAATAACAGGAATGGTTTGTTTGGGATAAAAATACTGTAATGCAGCCAACAAAACCAAAAGAGGAATGGAATTATTGTATAAATGCTCTAAATTTTCATGAATAAATGGACTAAAGAAAATGCCCTGTAATCCATAAAAATCTCGTGGATAAATTCCATTCTTATAAAAATCGAAATCAAATCTAATCTGAACCCAATAAACAATCCACAACAAGAGGACAAAAATTACCGGAAGGCCAATAACAGCATTAGAAAACTTAAAGTGATTATCATTCATCTATGTCAAATTATAGTCTAAAAATTTACATCAAAAAACTATCCAGTTACAATTTACTGATAATTTGTCAGTCAGCAAAAAGTTCTTAAAACTTACTTCCTAACTAAGTTCCGAACCTCTAAATAATAAGAAATACATTTGAAAATAGTAATTTTACAAAATGGAAGCACCGTTAGCCGAGCGTATTCGCCCACAGAAACTAGAAGATTACATTAGTCAGAGCCACTTAGTAGGTCCTAATGGTTCATTAACACAACAAATTTCTAAAGGAATAATTCCCTCTCTAATTTTATGGGGACCGCCGGGAACTGGTAAAACTACTTTAGCGCAAATTATAGCTCAAGAATCAAAACGCCCGTTTTACATCTTAAGTGCTATTAATTCTGGCGTAAAGGATATTCGTGATGTAATTGAGAAAGCAAAGCAAAGCGGCGGCTTATTTACAGCCAAAAACCCCATCTTGTTTATCGATGAGATTCATAGATTTAGTAAATCTCAGCAAGACTCCCTTTTAGCTGCTGTTGAAAGAGGCTGGATTACTTTGGTTGGCGCGACCACCGAAAATCCAAGTTTTGAAGTTATACCTGCATTACTGTCACGTTGTCAAGTTTATATTCTTAATGCCTTTACAAAATCAGATTTAGAAGCACTATTACACCGCGCACTAAAAAGTGACAAATACTTAGCGTCAAAAAATATTGTATTAAAAGAAACAGAAGCACTATTACGTCTTTCTGGTGGTGACGGTCGAAAATTGTTAAACATTTTCGAACTTGTAATCAATGCCGCAGCCACTGAAGAAGTTGTTATTACAAATGACCGCGTATTTGAGTTAGTTCAACAAAATACGGTTCTGTACGACAAAAGCGGAGAACAACATTATGATATTGTTTCTGCCTTTATAAAATCAATTCGAGGAAGCGATCCTAATGGAGCTGTTTACTGGCTGGCAAGAATGATTGAAGGTGGTGAAGATGTAAAATTTATTGCGCGAAGAATGCTGATTCTATCAAGTGAAGACATTGGAAATGCAAATCCAACTGCATTTATTATGGCAAACAACACCTTTCAGGCAGTAACTACAATTGGATATCCTGAAAGCCGAATAATCCTTAGTCAATGTGCTATTTATCTCGCTACTTCTCCAAAAAGCAATGCCTCTTATATGGCAATAGGAAACGCACAACAATTAGTAAAACAAACAGGAGATTTACCTGTTCCTATTCATCTGCGAAATGCTCCAACCAAACTTATGAAAGAGTTAGGCTATGGTGACGATTATAAATATTCACACGATTATGCAAATAACTTTGCTGAACAAGAATTCCTGCCTGATGCCATAAAACAAACGGTTCTTTATAATCCAGGAAACAATTCAAGAGAGAATAGCAACCGTGAATTCTTAAAGAACCGTTGGAAAGATAAATATGGTTATTAAACCATCAATTTATTTAAAATTTTACTGAAACTTTTTCAGAAACTAATTTGTCGTTTTGATAATATTCAAAATACCATTGATTGTCTTTTGCGTTCAAACTTCCTTGAACACCATTTTTAATTGCAATAAACGAATCTGGGCGTGAGGTTTTTAAAAGTTTCATGACAACTTTCGGAGTTTTGTCTATTAACTGATATCCGTTTTCCATTGGCTGTGCGTACAATAAATTAGGATCAGAAACATCTGCAGTTGGTGTTGCAGCAATTTGCACAGCAGGAACTAAAGGTGTTGCTGCTACAACTGTTTGTGCTTTGTTAGAGACAGGCGCCGCTGATTTACCGCTATATTTATAGTGCAAAGCATTGACAGATTTAAAAGCATCTTCTAAACTTTCCTTATATGCCAATTCATAGTCTTTTTCTTTGCTTCTTCCTGTTTCAGATGTGTAAATTACTTTTCCGTAACAATCTTTAAACTCAATAAAAAGTTTAGTTACTAAAAATGCATTATCTCTTTTTACATCAATATACAAAAGATCACATCTATCACTAAAACCAGCAGGAATTTCTTCGTTTACATAAAAAGCCTGGAAGCCCGCTTTAACTAAATTTGTCTTAGTCATTGTAGCTAATCTATACTGATTATCTGTTTTAATAAAATCATATTTAAGCGGTATAATAACAGCCTTATAATCGTTAATCGATTGCGAAAATCCAAGGACTGAACAAAGAAGCAAAGTCAACAAAACTTTTAATTTCATAATTATAAATATTTTTTAAGTTCTAATAAATGATTAATTTGTTTATATTTTTCAGGTATTTCAATGTTTTTAATATTAAAAAAAATAGCATCTAGACCAGCGTTCAGTGCACCATTTACATCAGCATCAAAATCATCACCAATCATTATACTTTTCTCCTTTGATGTTTGTGCCAAATTGACTGCATAATCAAAGATAATACTATTTGGTTTTTTAACACCTGCTGATTCTGAATTTGTAATGGTAGCAAAGTAACCGCCTAAGGCTGCATTACTAATCTTTCTATCTTGTACGTTTGCAAAACCATTTGTTATGATATGAAGCTTATACTTTGGTTTTAGATATTCTAGAACCTCAATAGTTCCATCAAAAAGATGATTATTATCTGGCAAAAACGCTATATAATCATTAGCAATCTGATTAATGTTATCATCAGAAATTGTATAATCTAGCGCTTCAAAAGAAAGCTTCAATCTATTATAACGCAATTCTTGATGTGTAATTTTATCTTCTTGATATAATTTCCAACAAGCCTGATTAATAGGAGCATATTTTTCAATAAAATCTTCGACTCTAACTTCAGAATACTTCTCGCTAAAAATTCGGTCAAAAGCCATTTCTGAGTTTTTATCAAAATCCCAAAGCGTATGGTCTAAGTCAAAAAAAATGTCTGTAATAGTGGTATTCATAAATTAAAATATTCCTTCATCTACAAAACTATAATATTTTGTTTCAGTAATAATCAAATGGTCCAAAATTTTAACATCTAAAATCGCGCCAGCAGTTTTTATTCGTCGCGTTATATCTTTATCAGCATCACTTGGGATCAGATTACCCGAAGGATGATTATGACACAAAATCAAGCCAGTAGCTCTATTTTCTAATGCCAGTCTAAAAACTAATCGAGTATCGACAATTGTTCCAGAAATCCCGCCTTTACTTAATTGTGTTTTAGAAATTACTTTATTTGAATTATTCAGAAAAAGCACCCAAAACTCCTCGTGAGGTAATTCTCCAATAATAGGCCGCATAATTTCGAAAGCAATTTTACTTGATGTAATCTTTTTTAACTCAACAGTATCCTCTGCCCTGCGCCTGCGTCCTAACTCTAAAGCCGCAATAATGGTAATTGCTTTTGCTTCTCCAATACCACGAAAGTTTATTAATTGAGAAATATCCAACTTTCCTAATGAATTAAGATTGTCAACACTTGCTAAAATACGTTTACTCAAAGCAACCGCAGATTCATTACGACTTCCAGAACCAATTAAAATGGCCAACAACTCAGCATCACTCAAAGCATCTTTCCCTTTGAGCATTAATTTTTCGCGCGGCTTATCATCATCTGACCAATCTTTAATAGGAAAATGATTTGATTTCATAAAAAGCATTATTTATCAATTAACTGAAAAACTAAATCAGCTTATTTTTCAGGAGGACGAATATATTAAAAAATAAGAAAAATCATTCATAAATAATTGTTCTATTTATTTATTGCTTATTTTTAAATCGCTTTAAATTAAATCAACTTTTCAAAATGAAATCATTATATACCATCATAATCATATTTGCTTTTTTATCATGCAACCAAAAGCAAATAAACTCTCTAACATCAGAAAATTTACAAGAAACAGCGAAAACTTTCGATCAAAGATTATCAAGTGCTGCGCTATCTATCATTGATTCATCAATAGATTATGATCCCGCCTACTTTGCGATTCAATATCCAAATGGAGATATTCCGGCAGACAAAGGAGTTTGCACTGATGTGGTAATACGTTCGTATAGAAAATTAGGAATTGACCTTCAAAAAGAAGTGCACGAAGATATGATTGAAAATTTTAAACTATATCCCAATTTAAAAAGATGGGGAATGACCAAAACTGATACTAATATCGATCATAGAAGAGTGCCCAACCTTGAAGTGTTTTTTGAAAGAAAAGGAATAAAACTGCCAGTAACTCAAAATCCTTCAGATTACAAAACAGGCGAAATTGTAACATGGATGATCAATGATAAACTGCCGCATATTGGAATCATAATCAATAAAAAATCAAAAGACGGGAAACGACATTTAATCGTTCACAACGTTGGCGGCGGACAAGTTCTAGAAGACTGTTTATTTGAATACAAAATTGTGGGACATTATAAATTTCAATTAGAAAATTAGTCAATTTGATAATTAAAAATTAAATTCAAAAAAAATGCCGATTGTAAAACAATCGGCAAAATATCTCATTATCAAATTGACTAATTAATCAATCCTTTTACTTCATCAAAATTCAAACCTCCATAATTTCCAGAGCTCATCAGTAAAAGCGCAGAATTATCAAGATTTAAGTTAAATAAATACTCTTTAAATTCAGCTGGATTAGTATAAATAATTAAATCTTTTCTGTTGAATGCTGTAGCAATCTGCTCGTAAGTTACTTCTTCTAATTGTTTAATTTTCACCGCATCTGGCGAATAAAAAACAACTGCAACATCAGCATACTCAAGTGCTCCTTCATATTCTTTTAGGAACTCCGCATTAAGACTGCTGTAAGTGTGCAATTCTAAACAAGCAACCAAAGTTCTATTTGGATATTGTTCTTTTACTGCTTTTGTAGTTGCGGCAACTTTACTTGGCGAATGCGCAAAATCTTTATAAGCCACTTTTCCTTTTCCTTCAGCAATTTTCTCTAAACGTTTAGAGGCACCTTTAAAACTTGCAATTGCTTCGTAGAAATCAGCTTCATCAACGCCCATATTTTGGCAGATCCATTTTGCTCCAGCCAAATTATTTAAATTGTGCGCTCCAAAAACTTCAATTGGCATATCGCCTTCCGGTGTTTTTAAAAGCGTTACGCCATCAGCAACAGAATATTCTGGAGTATGGTAAGCCATTTTACGAATTGGGTTTGTCGCAGCTTCTGAAACTCTTTTTACTTCAGGGTCATTTTCGTTATATACTAAAATCCCGCCATTTGTAATCTTCGAAATAAAAATCTCAAACTGTTCTACATAGTTTTCATATGTTGGAAAAACATTAATATGATCCCAAGCAATTCCAGAAATTAAAGCAATATTTGGCTGATATAAGTGAAACTTCGGACGACGATCTATTGGAGAAGACAAATACTCATCTCCTTCTAAAACCATAAAATCGTTCTCTTCAGTTAAATGAACCATAGTATCAAAACCTTCTAACTGTGCTCCCACCATATAATCTACCTCAATATTATGATAATGCATTACATGCAAAATCATCGAAGTAATTGTCGTTTTTCCGTGTGAACCACCAATAACAACACGAGTTTTGTTTTTAGACTGCTCATATAAAAATTCAGGATACGAATAGATTTTAAGCCCTAATTCCTGCGCTTTCAACAATTCAGGGTTATCCGCTTTTGCATGCATTCCTAAAATGATGGCATCAATATCAGAACTTATTTTCTCAGGAAACCAGCCCATTTCTGCAGGAAGAATTCCTTTCTTTTCTAATCTTGATTTTGAAGGTTCAAAAATAGCATCGTCACTTCCAGTAACCTGATATCCTTTATTATGTAATGCCAATGCAAGATTATGCATAGCGCTCCCGCCAATAGCGATGAAATGTGTTTTCATTTAAAATGTTTAATCGTTAAACTGTTTCATTGGTTAATCGAAATAGCAAATAACTAATAAAACTCAATTATTATTCTTCAAAAATAAGGAAATATAGATTGTATAATTTGGTTTTGAAGATAAATTGCTAATTTGTGCGAAAATTATCTTTAAATAATTTGACTCCTTAACAAGCTTAATCGAAATTTGAACATTTATTGATTAAAACGCCTCCATGAAAAACATATTATTTGTATTCTTATTAGTCTCTTCTATTCTTTTTGGACAGCAAAATGACAAAAAATGGAATAAGGTTATTGTTCTTGAAAAAGAAGGTAAAGTAAAATCTGCCAACTCAATCGTTAACAAAATTTACAAAAAATCAGTTGCCGAAAAAGATGAAGTTCAAATGATAAAATGCTTTTTCTATCAATCTAAATTTTTACAAGTTGTTGATGAAAATGCACAAACCAAAATTCTAAACAATCTAAAAACGGATATTAATCGTGTTTCAATACCATCAAAAGCAATTCTAAATTTGGTATATGCAAAATGTCTTAGTGATTTTCACAAAAAAGACCCCTACTTTTCATACAATAGAACCGATACTGTTTTTGAAGAAGACAATTTTAAAACTTGGACTGATGCTATTCTTATCAAACAAGTTGAAACCAGCTACAAGGAGTCATTAGAAAATGAAACCGCTTTAAAAAGTACTCCACTTACCGATTATGAAACTATTTTTGATTATTCAACTATAAATGATTTTAAAAATCAAACTTTATATGACTATGCTTTAACTGAAAATATAAATTATTTTTCAGCTAAAATTTATGAATGGGAAATTTCAAAGAGAGAATATTATACCCATACAAAAGAATTATTAGGCAGTACAAGCGATTTTGTAAATCTAAATTTCGATTTTATAAAAAACACAAAACTGAAAAATGTATTAGCACTATATCAAAAACTAGAAAAAACAAGTCCAACACTAGAAAATCAATGGAATAGAATACAGTTTTGTAAAAAATACATGATTGCTTACGACAGTAATTATCTCTCTTTTTTAACTAATTTTCAAAAAAACACTGACAATCAAAACTTAATTGAAAAAATCCAATTAGAAAAAGCCTTGTTTTATGCACAGTTTGCTTCTAAAAAAAGCCACCCAGATTATAAAATTAAGGCTGTCGCTTTACTTGACAGTATTTTATCATCAAATATTCATTCGAATACATACAAACTTGCCTTGCAACAAAAAGCAGAAATACAAGCTAAGTATTTATTAGTTCAACTCCAAAAAAACAGCTACATAGGCGAAAACATCAGAACGCTTATTTATTACAACAATATCAATAAATTAAAAATATCCTTTTATAAAATCAATCAAAATCAATTATCAGAATTAAAAAGCTTCCCTTATAACGTAGATATTCGTTCGCATAAAATACTCGAAAATAAAAAACCAGTTGTTACGCAAGATTATATACTTCCTCAGAAAAAAGATTATTTTCAGTATTCAACAGAAGTCCTTTTACCAGCATTAGAAAAAGGCTCTTATGTAGCATTTATCGAAAGTGATTCTGACACAAAAACACAAAAAGCTTTCTCTGCTGATTTCATAAACATCACTAATATTACTGTTGCAGCCAAGAAAGGAGCTTCTAAGGACTTGTTACAAACTCTCGATAGAAAAACAGGAATGCCTCTAGAAAATGTAACGATAAAACTGCCAACCCAAACTATTAAAACCGACAAAAATGGTTTAGCATTTGCGGACAAAACGGCACAAAATTATTATAATGATGATTATATACAATTTGCAACCTCAAACGATACGCTTTCAATTAGCAAAAGATCGTTAAATGATCTCTATGGTTCAAATAATAATCTAGAGGAAAAACCCAAAGGAAATGTAAAACTATATTTAGACAGAGCTATCTATAGACCAGGACAAACAATTTATTTTAAAGGGATTGCTTTTCAAAAAGACAAAAACATAACTTCTGTTGTAAAAAACACGTTTTTTAAAATTGTAATTATTGACCCAAACTATAAAAAAATCAAAGAATTTGAGGTTACAAGCAATGAATTTGGTTCATTTTCGGGTGAATTTCTTTTACCAAAAAATGGAAGAACGGGTAATTTTACCCTAAAAATTGCTTCTCCTCAAGATTATCAATATGGTTTTAAATATGATATAAAAAAGCAAGAATATGCATTTTGGAACAATGCTGATTTTGAATATTCTCAAATTGATTTTAAGGTTGAAGAATATAAACGACCTAAATTCGAAATTAAATTTGATCCTGTAAAAGAAACCTATCAAATTGAAAAAGAAGTCAAACTAACAGGCTTAGCAAAAGCATTTGCAGGAAGCCCTGTTTCTAATGCCAAAGTTGAATACCAAATAAGCGCAAAGTCTTATGTTTTTGATCATGGCCGCTATTATCACAAAAACGGAAGAATTGAACCAATTTCTGAAGGAAAAACACAAACAGATTCATCGGGAAAATTTGAAATAATTTTTATTGCTAAAACTGTTGAAGTTCTTTCTAAAGAAGATTTACCAATTTTAGAGTATATTATTAAAACTACTGTAACTGATATTAATGGCGAAACTCAAACGGCTAAAACAACGATCAAAGTAGGTTATCATGAGCTAGCCTTAAACGCTTTGATATCTCATCACATAGTAACAAAAAACGAGAATAAAATTAAGATAACAAGTACCTATTTAAACGGCGAGTTTATTCCTGCTAAAGGAAATCTTAAAATATATTTAACCAACCCATTTTCAAATAAATTCAAAGAAAGAATATTTCAACAACCAGAAATAGAAACAATTTCAAAAGAAGAATTTGAAAGATTATTTCCGTTTGAAAGAAATGAAAATATAAAAACAGATGAACTTGGGACTTTAGTTTACAACACGGAATTCAATACAGAAAAGGACAAAGAAATTGCTTTAGATTTTATGTCCGAATATAAATCCGGAGATTATGTTGTTGTACTAGAATCCTTCGACACTCTAAAAAACAAAATCGTATCTAAAACCAAATTCTCACTTTCTCAAAGTAAAGACAAACCTAATCCTTGGATACTGATTACTGCAGAGCAAATTAATAAAGATGCCAAAAAAGATGGTTTTGCAATTGTAAAATTAACCTCGACAGTACCAAATCTTTTCATTAATATATATGGCAGTTACCATAATATCCCTTATTATGAAGACAATATCAATTTACAAAACAATCAATACACTATTAAAGTTCCTATAAAAAATTATTTTGAAAACGCAATGAACATAAGTTTTCAAAGTGTTTATGACAATCAACAGCACAGCGGTCAAATAGATATTCCTTTAAAAACAGAAGAAAAAAAATTAGAGCTAGATATTGAAACTTTTAGAAGCAAAATAGATCCAGGAAAAAATGAAAATTGGTCATTTAAATTAAATGCTATTAATACTTCAAATGAAGCTGAAGTTTTAGCTTCGATGTACGACAGTTCTTTAGATCAATTTAGTGAACAGAAATGGACGCTTTTACAATTTTACCCCTTAAACTACAGCAGCGGTACTTTTAAAAGTGACATCGCTTCTGGCATCACAACAAATATTTTACAAAACTTAAATCCAATTGACGCTAAAATTGAATTGAACAACGAAAGCAACCCTAAATTAATGTGGTTTGGTTTTAACTTTAATGACTCGTTTACAGCTTACCAACAAAGGGAATATCAAAAGGAATTGAATAAAAAAATAAAGAAACCATCTAATGCTAAACTGATTTTTGGAGTAATTACTGACGCTCAGAATTCACCAATCCCAAAAGTATCAGTTCAAGTAAAAGGAACGCAGCGAATTCAAATCTCAGATAATGATGGTTATTATGAAATAGAAGCTGGATCAAATGAAGAACTAGTCTTTAACAGGATTGGTTTCAAAGAACAATCAATCTTTCCTGAAGATAAAAAAAACATAAACATCAAACTTATTGAAGACATAAATAATCTAAACGAAATTGTAGAAGTTGGATATGGAGCACTACGATCAAAAAAACCATTACCTTATGAGACTATTGTAGAAGAAGATAACAGCGTTTACAATACTGCAGGAATTGATATTGCTTTAGAATTTGATAAAACAAAAGACAACAAAATTAAAGGCTATACATCTGCAAATACCCCGGCACCTCTATACATTCTTGATGGAGAAGCAGCAACACAAAATGATATCCAAAATCTCGATTCAAATGATATTGTTGAAATTGAAATTGTAAAAGATAAAGATGTCAGAGCGCAATACGGTACCAAAGGTGCAAATGGAGTAATCCTTATTACTACCAAAAAAGCTATTGAAGCTTTAAATCAAGTAAAAGCTAGAAAAAACCTATCTGAAACTGCGTTTTTTCTGCCAAATCTAAAAACAGATTCTAAAGGAAAAGTAAGCTTAAATTTTACTTCGCCAGAGGCTTTAACAGCTTGGAAACTTCGTTTATTGGCTCATAATAAAGAAGCCGTTTCTGCTTATTTGGAGAAAAATGTAATTACGCAAAAAGAGCTCATGATTCTGCCAAATTTCCCTCGCTTTTTTAGAGAAAAAGACACTATTGTAATCAGCGCCAAAATTTCGAATGTTACTGCCGAAGCAAAAACAGGAATTGCCAGTTTACAATTTTTTGATGCCGTTACCATGACACCAATTGACGTTAAGATGGGCAATGTAAAAAACATCAAAAACTTCACTGCTGGTGCTTTTGGAAACACAACAGTAACTTGGAAAATTTCTATTCCAGAAAATCTGCAAGGCATTCAATATAAAATAGTAGCCAAATCAGGCCGTTTTTCTGACGGAGAAGAAAATATTATTCCAGTTCTCACAAACAATATGCTCGTTACAGAAAGTATTCCAATTTGGGTACGTGAAAACTCCACAAAACAATATACGTTCGAGAATTTAAAAAACAATACTTCTTCAACTCTAAAAAATCATCAACTTACTTTAGAATATACTTCTAACCCAACTTGGATTGCAGTTCAGTCTTTACCGTATTTAATGGAGTACGAACACGAATGTTCTGAACAGACTTTCGCTCGCTTTTATGCTAATGCTTTAGCTTCAGAAATCATTTCAAGCAATCCAAAGGTTGCAGCTGTTTTTGAAAATTGGAAAAAAAATGGAACACCAATTTCTAAATTAGAAGAAAACGAAGAACTAAAGTCAACC
This sequence comes from Flavobacterium sp. YO64, assembly GCF_004119505.1. Classification (NCBI taxonomy): domain Bacteria; kingdom Pseudomonadati; phylum Bacteroidota; class Flavobacteriia; order Flavobacteriales; family Flavobacteriaceae; genus Flavobacterium; species Flavobacterium sp. YO64. Next base: position 124,489 of record NZ_NRQV01000012.1, read on the forward strand.
CTTCTTGCCGAAACACCTTGGCTGAATGATGCTCAAACCGAAGATCAAAAGAAAAAAAATCTGGCTCTTTTATTTGATTTGGAAAAGATGAAAACTTCACAAGAAACAATTTTCGAAAAATTAAAACAAAAACAAAAAGCTTCAGGTGGATTTTCTTGGTTTGACGGAAGCGAAGAAAGCGAATATATTACCAGACATATTCTGGCAGGTTTAGGTCACTTATCAAAACTGACTAAAACCAGCGACATTAACAATAAAACGGACCAAATTGCAAAAGCAGGAATTCCATTTCTAGATACTAAATTTTTAGATTACTATAAAAACAGAATCAAAGATCTAAAACCTTCTGAGAAACTAATTTTGCCCAACCCATATTCTGATCTTCATTATTTGTATACCAGAAGTTTTTATTTAGAAAAATATCCTCTTTCAGATACTTTGAAAAAGGCAGTCAAACTTTATTTGGAAACCGCTAAAAATGATTGGTTAAATTATTCTATTTACGAGAAAGGATTAACTGCATTAACTTTGAATCGTTTTGGAGAAAAAGAAACCGCCAAAAAAATCATTGAAAGTTTAAAAGAAACAGCATCAAACAATGAAGATTGGGGAATGTACTGGATTTCTAATAAATCGGGCTGGTATTGGTATCAGGCTCCAATAGAAACTCAGGCATTATTAATAGAGGCTTTCGCAGAAGTAAATAACGATAAGAAATCTGTCGACGCAATGAAAGTATGGCTGTTAAAAAACAAACAAACCAAAAACTGGCCAACAACTAAATCGACGACCGAAGCTGTTTATGCTTTATTAACACAAGGTACTGACTGGCTTTCTGTAAAAGACAACACGGTTATAAAATTAGGAGACGAAAAAATCGTAACTAAAAAACTGGCAGAAAATGAAAAAGAGGCCGAAACGGGTTATATCAAATTAAATTGGAAAGCCGAAGAAATAAAAAAAGAAATGGCTTCGATAAGCATTCAAAACAAATCTAAAGTTCCCGGATTTGGAGGTGTTTACTGGCAGTATTTTGAAGATTTGGATAAAATTAAAAACAATTCAGGATCTGTTCTATCAGTTTCGAAAGAACTGTATTTAAAGAAAAACACCTTAAAAGGAGATCAATTAGAAAAAATCACTTCAAAAAATCGTTTAAAAGTTGGCGACTTAGTTACCGTTCGATTAATCATTACTTCAAAGGAAGACACAGAATATATTCACTTAAAAGATATGCGTGCTTCTTGCTTTGAGCCTGTAAATGTGCTTTCTAAATATCAGTACAAAGATCGCTTAGGATATTACACAAGTACAAAAGATACTGCAACACATTTCTTCTTTGATCAAATCAACAAAGGAACTTATGTTGTAGAATATGATATTCGCGTAAATAACAGCGGAGAATTCTCAAACGGAATTACAACAATTCAAAGTATGTATGCCCCAGAATTTGCAAGTCATACCAAAGGAATTCGCGTAAAAGTTCAATAAGTATTCGAACTAAATGAAGTTTGTCAGTCTGAGCGAAGTCGAAGACCCGTTCCAATTGGCTAGCCTTCGACTTCGCTCAGGATGACAACCTTTTAAAATAAAAACCCGATAGCTTTAAAAACTATCGGGTTTATTTTTTACAACTAAATTGAGATTATTTCACAATCGTCAATTCGTCAATAATGTTTTTAGCTCCAGCGTATTTATCAATAATCCAAAGTACATAACGAATATCAACATTGATAGTTCTTTGTAATTTCGAATCAAAAATAACATCTCCAGCCATAGCTTCAATGTTTCCGTCAAAAGCAATTCCAATTAATTCGCCTTTTCCGTTAAGAACTGGCGAACCAGAGTTTCCTCCTGTAATATCATTATCCGTCAAAAAGTTTACCGGCATGTAACCTGCTTTATCTGCATATTGCCCAAAATCTTTTTTCTTGTTTAACTCTAACAAACGAGCTGGTAAATCAAATTCTTGATCTCCTGCTTTGTACTTTTTCACCATACTTTCCATTGTAGTATAGTTGTTGATTTTAGCATCGTTACGAGGATCTGCAGGTAAAGCACGAACTTTTCCGTAAGTCAATCTCAAAGTAGAGTTTGCATCAGGATATTGAATCGCATTTAATTTTGATTCTCTTAGACCTTCTACTAATTTACGGAAAGCAATTGCAAAACCATCATCAGCTTTAGCTTGATCGTCTGTTTTAGCACGGTATTTAGTCAATAAATCATTAGAGATGATATACAAAGGATCATGTACAATTGCTAATGGTTTTGGATTAGCCATAAATGCTAATACTTTTTCTTTAGTTGTAAAATAACTGATTTCGGTTGCTTTTGCAACATCATTAGTAAAGTCTCCGTTATTTTCAGATTTCATTTTAGCGATTTGCGGAGCTAAACCATATCCAACAGCTTTAGAAGAATATAAATTCAATTGAGCTGTTAACACATCTTTTTCTAATGGAGCATAAAATTCGCCATAAATGTTATCAATCATTGCATTGATCTTAGGCAGCATTTCAGCTTTTTTTGCATCATTTTCATTATAATATGCAATTAAAGCATTTCCTAAATTAGCTGGTCCAGTTGCATAACTTGAAGTACGCAGAAGTTGTGTAAGATAATTATCATGAGTCGCTTTTAAATTTGTTTCTCTGTAATAATCATTGATAGTAGGAATTACGTTTTCATACTTTTCTTTGTTAGCAGGTTTTGTTGCCCACTCATAGAACTTATCTTCCTGTTCTGTTTTTGTTGCTACAGTTCCCGCTTTTGTTAAAGCATCAATCATACCTTGACGGTTTTTCCAATAGTTGGCAGTAGAAGCATATTTAGACGCATATTGCAAACGAACTGTTGCATCTTTGTCCATATATTTTTTCATTACATCCATTCCAGTTTTAGCACCTTCAACCCATGCAGGATAAGCAAACTTGATATTTTGCTCGATTCCGCCAGCTGGCATCCAACGGTTTGTACGCCCAGGATAACCTAAAATCATAGCAAAATCATCCTCTTTTACACCTTTAATACTTACAGGTAAGTAATGTTTTGGCTGTAATGGCACATTGTCTTTAGAATATGCAGCAGGATTTCCGTTTTTATCAGCGTAAACTCTAAACATAGAGAAATCTCCTGTTTGACGAGGCCATTCCCAGTTGTCTGTATCTCCACCAAATTTACCAACACTTTCTGGCGGTGTACCAACTAAACGAACATCTGTATAATCTTGGTAAACGAAATAGTAATATTCATTTCCTTGAAAGAAAGGACGAACAGAAACAGTATATTTTCCGCCTTCGTTATTTTCCTTTTCAATCAAAGCGATTTCTTGCTGAATAATTTTGTTTCTTTCAGCCTCAGTCATTTGATCATTTACTTTTGACAAGATCCTTTTTGAAACATCGTCCATACGAACAAAGAAACGAACGTACAATGATTTTGGTTTCAATTCGGCACTTCTTTGCTTTGCCCAAAATCCATTTTTCAAATGATTTTGTTCTGCAGTCGAAAGTTCTGCAATCGCACTATATCCACAGTGGTGATTAGTAAGTACCAAACCGCTGTTTGAAACGATTTCAGCTGTACAACCTCCATTAAATTGTACAATAGCATCTTTTAAACTATGGTGATTAATGCTGTAAATTTCTTCGGCTGTTAATTGCAAGCCCATTTTTTCCATATCTCTATGGTTCAATCTTTCGATAAACATCAAAAACCACATTCCTTCATCAGCTCTTACAGGAAAAGCCATTAGGCACATGGTCAAGAATAAAACTACTTTTTTCATGTTATTTTGTTTAAGTTCTGCGAATATAATTCATTTCGACAATTATTTCATCTTAAAGAATACCAAAATTGAACATGATATCAATTTTGCACTCATTTATTACGAATTTAACATTATAAAAACAAAAAGGCATTCTATTTCTAGAATGCCTTTTTTATTATTTTAAGAATATAAATTACTCATTAAGCATTTTCCAAAGTTTATCCTTTAAATCAGTTAAACCTTGTTGTGCAACAGATGAAATAAACATATATGGAACGTCTTTAAAAGACACATCTAGTTCTGCTTTTAATTCTGCTTTAAGCTCATCATCCAGCATATCACATTTTGAAATTACTAAAAGACGTTCTTTATCTAACATTTCAGGATTGTATTTTGTTAATTCATTTACCAAAATATCGTATTCTGCTTTAATGTCTGGCGTATCAACTGGAACTAAAAACAACAATGTCGAATTACGTTCAATGTGACGCAGGAAATAATGTCCTAGACCTTTACCTTCTGCTGCACCTTCAATAATTCCAGGAATATCAGCAATTACAAAAGATTGAAAATCCCTGTAAGCCACAATACCTAAATTTGGTTTTAAAGTTGTAAAAGGGTAATCCGCAATTTTTGGTTTAGCCGAAGTCAAAACAGACAACAATGTTGATTTTCCAGCATTAGGAAAACCAACTAAACCAACATCAGCCAAAACTTTAAGTTCTAGAATAACATCCATCTCAACACCTGGTAAACCCGGTTGAGCATATCTTGGCGTTTGATTTGTAGAACTTCTAAAATGCCAGTTTCCTAAACCACCTTTTCCTCCTTTAGAAAGAATTCTTTTTTCTCCGTGTTCAGTAACTTCAAAAAGAGTTTCTCCAGTTTCTTTGTCTTTTACAACAGTTCCTAACGGCACTTCGATAAATTTATCTTCACCATCTGCTCCTGTACTGCGGTCTCCTCCACCGTCTCCACCATGTCCAGCTTTAATATGACGCGCAAACTTTAAATGAAAAAGTGTCCAAAGACCTTTATTTCCAACTAAATATACGTGTCCGCCACGGCCTCCATCACCACCGTCAGGACCTCCTTTTTCAATAAATTTCTCTCTATGTAAATGCGTAGATCCCTTTCCTCCCTTTCCGGAAGAAACATATATCTTAACGTAATCTACAAAATTCCCTTCTGTCATTTTTTGTTTGTTTATGTGTAGTTTCAAGTTTCAGGTTTCAAGTTTCAGGTTCATTGCGCTACGCCAACTTGAAACTTTAAACTTTAAACATGAAACAAATTCTCTTTTACTCTTTAAGCGTTTTTACAAGCACTTTATCAATCTTTACTCCATCCATGTCGATAACTTCTAAGACAAATTTCTGCCAAATTAGTTTTTCTCCTTCTTTTGGAATATGAGAGAGTTCCGTCATAATCATCCCGCTTACCGTATTTACTTCGTAATCATTTGTCAACTCATCCAATTCAAAATAAGTTAAAAAATCATGCAGTGAATAATGTCCGTCAACCAGCCATGAACCATCTTCTCTCTCTATAAGCTGAAACTCATCTTTATAAAACTCTGATGCATCACCAACTAAAGCTTCCAAAATATCATTTAAAGTAATCAATCCTTGAAAAACTCCGTATTCATCTGAAACTAAAGCGTAGTGAACTCCCGTCTTTTTAAAATTTTCTAATGCTTTGTAAGCAGTAGTTTGTTCCATTAAATATGGCGCATCTGTCATTATAGCTCGCAAATCGAAATTATCCTTTTCAATATTGGCAAAAATATTTTTCAAAGTAACAACTCCAGCAATATCATCATAATTCTCATTGTACACTGGATAAACAGCATGTAAATCCTGAACTACCAACTCTTTAACTTTGATTTTATCTGCATTCAGCGGCAGCATATCAACAGATTTTCGGTGTGTCATTAAAGAGCTTACTTTTCTGTCTCCAATATGAAAAACACGCTCCACAATATCTTGTTCAATCTCCTGAACCTCTCCAACCTCAGTTCCTTCTTTTATAATTGCCTTAATTTCTTCTTCCGTAACTTTTCCGTCAGCTGTTGGTTTTATCTGTAAAACATTCAGTAAAAAATCAGTAGACGTTGTTAAGAGCCAAATAAAAGGTGCTGTTATAATCGAAACTATTTTCATTGGCATTGCAACCATTTTTGCAATCGCCTCTGGATAATTTAATCCAATACGTTTTGGCAATAACTCACCCAAAACAAGAGAGAAAAAAGTTAAAACAACAACTACAATTCCAACTGCTATAGAATGTGCATAAGGTTTTAAAACTTCAAATCCGCTTACAAATACTTCTACATCCATTGTGATTTTATCACCGCTGTAAATACCCGTCAAAATTCCAATTAAGGTAATTCCGATTTGTACAGTTGATAAAAACTTATTTGGAGAATTAGCCAGATCCAACGCAATTTTGGCACTATTGTTCCCTTTTTTCGCTGCCGTTTCCAGTCTGTTTTTTCTAGCCGAAATCAATGCAATTTCTGACATCGAGAAAACTCCGTTTAATAGTATTAGAAAAAATATTATTAGTATTTCCAATGTTTAGTAGATTCGTTACTTGTTTGGTTATTTAAATTTTACTGTAATCTTAGTATTCTTTTAGCTCGAAGCTAAAAAAACTAATTTTTCCCGCCAGAAAACAATCGACTCCCAAAGCGTCGGGAGAAGCTCGTTTTATGAAAAAGAAAAATAGTTTTTTTAGTGTCCCAATCACTGTTGGGATAAATCGCCAGCTAGTCCCGAAATTTCGGGTAGCTTCTACAAATTATCTATAACTGACGTTAAGCGCTCTGTAATTTCTTCAATAGTTCCGATACCATTTACGGCATGGAATTTATTTTGTTCTTTATAATAACCAATCAATGGAGCCGTTTTTTCATTGTACTCTTGGTATCTTACACGAATTTTCTCTTCGTCCTGATCATCTGCTCTTCCGCTTGTTTTTCCTCTTTCAAGTAAACGTGCTACCAAAATCTCGTCATCAGCCTCTAAAGCAATTGTCGCCGTTACGCTTGAACCAATTGTTGGTAAAAATTTATCTAAAGCCTCAGCTTGATCAATTGTTCTTGGGTAACCGTCGAACAAAAATCCTGCTGTATTAGGATGTTTGTTTACTTCATCTATTAACATTGCAGTAGTAACTTCGCAAGGAACCAATTCTCCATTGTCCATAAATACTCTTGCTTTTTTACCTAGGTCTGTATCATTTTTTAAATTAAAACGAAAAATATCTCCAGTCGAAAGATGTGTTAAATTGTATTTTTCTTTTAAAAATTCTGCCTGAGTTCCTTTTCCTGCTCCCGGCTTTCCAAATAAAACAATGTTAATCATAATACGTGTGAGTTGTGTGACTTCTTAATTTTCGAAGAAGTTTAAAATGAATATATAGTTGTGTGTCTTTAAAATTATTCTGCTAATTTGTATACTTCGCCAAGATTTCGTCCTAAACCATCATAGTCCAATCCGTAACCTACAATAAATTTATTCGGAATTCTGATTCCGATGTAATCTATTTTTATATCTTTTTTATAAGCTTCAGGCTTAAAGAACAATGTTGCCACCTTAAAGTGTTTTACATTTTGTGCTTTAAACAAATGTTTTAATTCTTCCAGAGTATTTCCTGTATCGATAATATCCTCAATAACAACAACACTTCTGCCAGTCAAATCCTGATTGATTCCGATTAATTCTTTAACCGAATTTGTTGTTTCAGTACCTTCATAAGAGGCCATTTTAATAAACGAAACCTCGCAAGGTTTTTTATATTTTTTCAAAAAATCCGCTACGACCATAAAAGCGCCATTCAAAACTCCAATAAAAATTGGAGTATCATCTCCAAAATCATCTTCTACCTGTGCAGCTAATTTAGTCAAAGCAAAATCAATTTCTTTAGCCGAAATAAACGGAACAAATTGTTTATCGTGAAGTTGTATCATTATTTTTAAATTTAAAATAATGGACAAAGATACAGATTTCGAATTTGAGAACCGAAAATTGAGCCTAAATTTGTATTTTTAAATCAAATTCAAAAAAATGCTTTCTGAACTGCAAGAAAAACTGGATTATGTTACGGCTCATAGAGAAAATCGCTTAAAGTGCGCTCAGTTCATTCTTGAAAGCCCACAATTTTTTAACGAATTAGTTTCTATTTGTTTTACGCCCGAAGACAAAAACAATCACAAAGCCTGTTGGATCCTCGAATTTGTGTCTTATGAAGAGTTACTTTGGCTACAGCCTCATCTTGATTTTTTCTGTTCAAATTTAAAAGTACTTAAAGATGAAAGTTCCATTCGGCCAATTGCAAAAGTGACACAACTTTTGGTAAAATCACATTATAAAAAAGATGAAAACAGCATTCTTATGTCCGAAGAAAATCTTCAGGATTGTATCGAGGCGAGTTTCGACTGGCTTATAAATGATGTAAAAGTGGCTGCAAAAGCATATTCAATTCGAACTTTATATGTTTTGGGAAATCATTACGATTGGATTCATCCCGAACTTCAAATTATTTTAAACAAAGATTACGGAGATCATTCCGCAGCTTACAAAGCCGTTGCCCGCGAAGTCTTGAAAAAAATTGAATAGTTTAAGTTGCCACGAATTACACCAATTTTCACTAATTAATTCTAAAACTGAGTTATAAACAAATTCGTGAAAATTGGTGTAATTCGTGGCAAACAAAAAAATCATTCTAATCTTTTTAATTTGTGGCAAAAAACTAAATTTTGGCTAAAAAAAGATTAAAAGGTATCTTTGCAAAAACACAACACAAAATGAATTATTTTTCTTCTGATTTTAAATTAGGAATCTTAGGCGGAGGACAATTGGGCAAAATGCTTTTGTTTGACACCAGAAAATTTGACATACAAACTTACGTTCTTGATCCAAGCGACGAAGCGCCGAGTAAAATTGCCTGCAACAAATTCTTTCAAGGCGATTTAATGGATTATGAAACCGTTTACAACTTCGGAAAACAAGTCGACGTTCTTACTTTTGAAATCGAATTAGTAAATCTTGAAGCATTAACACAATTAGAGAATGAAGGTTTAAAAATATATCCTTCTCCAAAAACTCTAAAAGGAATTCAGAATAAAGGCGTTCAAAAAGAATTTTACGCTAAAAATAATATCCCTACTGCACCTTTCGAAAGATTTGAAAATCTAGACAAATTAAAATCTGCTGTCACATCGAGCGGAGTCGAGATGCCTTTCGTATGGAAATGTACTGAATTTGGTTATGACGGAAATGGTGTAAAAGTTATTCGTCAGGTTTCTGATTTAGATAATCTTCCAAATGTCGAATGTATTGCAGAAACTATGGTTCCGTTTAAAAATGAATTAGCGGTAATTGTGGTAAGAAATCCATCAGGAGAAATAAAAACATATCCGGTTGTAGAAATGGAATTTCATCCAGAAGCAAACCAAGTTGAATACGTAATCTGCCCAGCAAGAATTGATGATAAAGTAGCCGAAAAAGCAAGAGCAATTGCTTTGAATGTGTCTAAAAACTTCAACCACGTTGGACTTTTGGCTGTTGAGATGTTCCAGACTCAAGACGATGAGATTTTAGTAAACGAAGTCGCTCCTCGCCCGCATAATTCTGGACATTATTCTATCGAAGCAAGCTATACTTCACAATTCGAAAATCATTTACGTGCTATTTTAGATCTTCCGTTAGGAAACACAGACAGTAAAGTTGCCGGAATTATGGTAAATCTAGTAGGTGCCGAAGGATTTTCTGGAAATGTAGTATATCAAAACATCGAAACCATTTTAGGATGGGATGGTGTTACTCCACATATTTACGGAAAAAAACAAACTCGCCCATTCAGAAAAATGGGTCACGTTACTATTGTAAATGAAGATATGGCGGAAGCAAGACGAATTGCGCAAGAAGTTAAGAACACTATTAGAGTAATCAGTGCATAGTAATTAGTCCTTAGTCGCAGTTTTCAGATCTGGCAACTTGAAACTTTAAACCTGAAACAAAACACAACAAAAATAAACACATGAGCAAAGTAGCTATTATAATGGGAAGCATCTCAGACATGCCAGTTATGCAGGATGCAATCGATATATTAAAACAATTTAATGTAGAAGTTGAAGTAGATATCGTTTCGGCGCACAGAACGCCGGAAAAATTGTTCGATTTCAGTAAAAATGCACATACTCGCGGAATTTCGGTAATTATTGCCGGTGCTGGCGGTGCGGCACATTTACCTGGAATGGTGGCTTCAATGTCTCCGCTTCCAGTAATTGGAGTTCCTGTAAAATCAAGCAATTCGATTGATGGATGGGATTCAGTTTTATCGATTCTGCAAATGCCAGGCGGTGTTCCAGTTGCAACTGTAGCGCTAAACGGAGCAAAAAATGCGGGAATCTTAGCAGCACAAATCATCGGAAGCCATGATAAAAAAGTCCTTGACACTATTATTTCTTATAAAGAAGAATTGAAAGCTGCGGTTAATAAAGCGGCTGAAGGTCTTAATAAATAAACTTAGTGATCAGTGGTCAGTTTTTTAGTGTTCAGTTCTCATAAAGACAACTACTGAACACTAAAAAACTGACCACTGACTACTTAAAAAAAACTCTACTTATGAGCGTCTTAACCCAATATTTCAATACCAAACATAATACTGCACCTTTTTCGCAAATTAAAATCGAAGATTATGTTCCTGCTTTCAATGAAGGAATTGCTTTGGCTAAAGCCGAAATTGATGCAATCGTAAATAATCCAGATGCGCCGACTTTTGAAAATACTGTTGTTGCTATGGACTTTTCGGGCGATATTTTAGACCGTCTTTCTAGTATTTTCTTCAACTTAAATTCAGCTGAAACGAATGATGAAATGCAGAAAATTGCTCAGGAAGTTTCGCCTTTACTATCTGAATTTGGAAATGACATTACGCTAAACGCTGCTTTATTTGCTAAAATAAAAGCCGTTTACGATCAAAAAGAAAGTCTGAATCTAAATCCAGAACAAACTACGCTTTTAGATAAAAAATACAAAGGCTTCTCCAGAAACGGAGCCAATTTGCCTGAAGACAAAAAAGACCAATTGAGAGAAATCGACAAAGAATTATCGAAATTGAGTTTACAGTTTGGCGAAAATGTTTTGGCAGAAACGAATGCTTTCGAATTACATTTGACAAACGAAAAAGATTTATCTGGTTTACCCGAAGGAACAATTGAAGCAGCAAGATTATTAGCCAAAAATCAAGAAAAAGAAGGTTGGATTTTCACATTAGATCATCCAAGCTATATTCCGTTTTTGACTTATGCTGATAATCGCGAATTACGTAAAAAAATGGCAATTGCGTTTGGAGCAAAAGCATTTCAAAATAACGAATTCGACAATCAGGAAAATGTTTTAAAAATTGCAAAATTACGTTTTGAAAGAGCTAATTTATTAGGTTACAAAACGCACGCACATTTTGTTCTAGAAGAAAGAATGGCAGAAAGCCCAGAGAAAGTTTTTTCTTTCTTGAATGATTTATTAGCAAAAGCAAAACCGGCAGCTCAAAAAGAATTTGCTGAATTAACTGCTTTCGCGAAAGAATTAGACGGAATTGAGCAGTTAGAGAAATGGGACGGTGCATATTATTCTGAGAAATTAAAACAACAGCTTTTTAATTTAGACGATGAAAAACTGAAACCTTATTTTCAATTAGAAAAAGTTTTAGACGGTGCATTTACAGTTGCCAAAAAATTATACGGTTTAACTTTCACCGAAGTTTTTGACATAGACAAATACCACGAAGAAGTTACTACTTATGAAGTAAAAGATGCAGAAAACAATTTGGTTTCGATTTTCTATGCTGATTTCTTCCCTAGAAAAGGAAAAAGAAACGGTGCGTGGATGACTTCATTTAAATCACAATATGTAAAAGACAGCGTAAACGAAAGACCACATATTTCGAACGTTTGCAACTTTACAAAACCAACGGAAACAAAACCTTCATTATTAACTTTTAATGAAGTAACGACTTTATTCCATGAATTTGGTCACGGTTTACACGGAATGTTGGCAAACACAGTTTATCCAAGTTTATCCGGAACTTCTGTTTTTTGGGATTTCGTAGAATTACCAAGTCAGATTATGGAAAACTGGTGTTACGAACCGGAAGCTTTGGCTTTGTTCGCGAATCATTATGAAACTGGAGAAATCATTCCGATTGAATATGTGCAGAAAATTAAAGAAAGTGCAAGTTTCCAAGAAGGTTTGGCAACATTGCGTCAATTAAGTTTTGGATTATTAGATATGGCTTGGCACGGACAAGATCCAACTAATATTACTGACTTAAAAGCTTTCGAAACGGAACAATTTGCAAATACACAATTGTATCCTGATGTAAAAGAAAATGCAATGAGTACAGCTTTTTCTCATATTTTTCAAGGCGGATATTCTTCTGGATATTACAGCTACAAGTGGGCAGAAGTTTTAGATGCTGATGCTTTTGAATATTTCCATGAAAATGGAATCTTCAACGAAGAAATTGCAAAGAAATTTAAAGACAATGTTCTTTCAAAAGGAGGAACAGAACATCCGATGATTTTATACAAACGCTTTAGAGGACAAGAACCAAAACCTGAAGCTTTACTAAAAAGAGCAGGATTGTTATAAAGCTTGTTAGAAAATTAAATTTTGAAACCGAAGTAGAAATACTTCGGTTTTTTATTTGGTTTTACTTTAAGTATCTTCGTATTTTTAAATCTTAATCTTACAAATACAAGCCGTGAAAAAATATTTTAAAATAGCACTTTATCTTGCAGTTATCGGACTAATAGCAATTATCTCTGTAAATTATTATGTAAAATCTTCAACCAAAAAAAATATTTATTATTCGATTAAAAGGTTTCCTAAAAATGATGTTGGAATTATTTTTGGAGCAGGAATTAATGGAGATCAGCCAAGCAAATATTTAAAAGATCGTTTGGATGCGGGAATTATGCTTTGGAAAGCCAAGCGTATTAATAAAATTTTACTTTCTGGAGACAATGGCCGTGACGAATATGACGAATTAACGGTAATGAAAAACTACTGTTTTAATCACGGAGTTGACACAACAAAAATATTTATTGATTATGCCGGTTTCGATACGTATTCTACAATGTATCGCGCCAAACACATTTTCAAAATCAAAAAAGCTACTTTAATTTCTCAGGAATATCATTTAAATCGTGCGATTTACATCGGAGAAAAACTAGGAATTAAATCAGTTGGATATTCTGCAAATAAAGGAGAATATCTTGGGTATAAATATGTTTGCTTTAGAGAATATGGTTCAATTTTTAAATCCTTTTTTGATGTTTTCAGAAATAGAGAACCTCGTTTTTTAGGCGGAGAAATTAATATTAACGGAGAATCTAATTATTCTAAAGAAGATAAACGATAGCGAAAAACCCGAAATATTTCTATTTCGGGTTTTTAGTTATAAATTTTAAAGACAAAGAGCACAAATCTTATTTCTTTACTCTTTATCTATTTCTAAATCTCTACTCTTTCTCCAAAACTCTCTTTGCTAATTTTCCAACAGTCAGCCCTTGAACAACAATAGAAAATAATACTACAATATAAGTTACTTCCAAAAGCAGGTTTTTATATTCGCCTTCAGGCATAGAAAGTACCAGCGCGATTGAAACTCCTCCACGAATTCCTCCCCAAACCAAAACCATTAAAGAGCCTTTGTTGTAAGCTGACTTAATTCCGAAGAACTTAAATATATCAAAGAATTTCCAAGGCAGAACTATCGCTGTTAATCTTGAAAAAAGCACTATAAAAATAGCCACAAAACCAGTCAGCAATTGTTTGTTTAAATCTGGCAGTAATAACAATTCAAAACCAATAAATAAAAACAAAATAGCATTCAGGATTTCATCAATAAGCTCCCAAAACTTCTCCAAATAATCTTTGGTTTCTTCACTCATTGCGACTTTTTTTCCGTAATTACCAATAATTAATCCCGCAACTACCATTGCCAAAGGACTTGAAACGTGTAAACTTTGCGCAATCAAAAAACCTCCCATTACGATAGAAAGTGTAATCAAAACCGAAACTTTATAATCATCAATCCTCTTCATAACCTTAGATGCGGTAAATCCGAAAACTGCTCCTAATAAAAGTCCGCCTATTCCTTCTTTAATAAATAACCATGAAATTGAGCCAAAAGTAGCATCAAATGTAGGATCAGTTGCCATTTTTAAAACAACAGCAAACATTACCACCGCAACACCATCGTTAAACAATGACTCTCCAACAATCTTAGTCTCGATCCTTTTAGGAACTTTAGCCTCTTTTAAAACTCCTAAAACTACGATTGGATCTGTAGGAGAGATTAATGTTCCAAAAACTAAACAAAATATATACGGAATATTTATTCCTAAAAATGGCGCTATGTAATAAAGAAGCGTAGAAATAATTAGTGCAGACAATACTACACTTACGGTAGAATAAATCATAATAGGAACTTTTTGCTCTTTCAGATCTGACATGTTTACGTGAAGTGCACCCGCAAACAACAGAAAATTCAACATCGCTCCCATTAGGATTTCGTTGAAATCAAATTCCTTTATTAACTCAAAAAAATGCTTTGTCGTAGCAGGAAAATAAGAATCTCCTAAAAGACGAATTCCTACCGAAACTAACATAGCAATAATCATGATTCCGATCGTTCCCGGAAGCTTTAAAAATCTTAAATTTAAATAGGCGAAGAAAGAAGCTAGTACAATAAGTACTGAAAAAGTGTAGTATAATTCCATAAATATGATTTTTACAAAAATAGCTGCATCATTATTTAATCGAAAATTTCGAGGCTTGAATTAACATAACTTTATAATTCGTTAAATATCTTTCAATTATTTTTGAAAGTTTAAAAACTTTTACTTACATTTGATCTATGGAATTCAAAGAAGCAAAAAATAAGTTTGTACAAACCTGGGGAGCATTAGGTTCTCAATGGGGAATTAATAAAACGATGGCACAAATCCACGCTTTATTAATGGTTTCGAACGAACCAGTTTCTATGGAAGACATTATGGAAGAATTGCAAATTTCTAGAGGAAATGCCAGCATGAACCTTAGAGGTTTAATGGATTGGGGAATTGTCTATAAAGAATACAAAGCCGGCGAAAGAAAAGAATTTTTCACTGCAGAAAAAGATTTAGACGAATTAGCAGTAAAAATTTCCAGAGAAAGAAGCAAAAGAGAAATTAAGCCAACGCTGAAAATCTTAAAAGAAGTTTCGACAATCGAAGCTAAAGATTCGGCAGAAGAAAAACATTTTGTAGATCAGACTACCAAATTGTACGATTTCGTTTTAAAAGCAGACAATATGTTAGACAAAATGACTGAGTTTAATGATAACTGGTTGGGTAAATTGGTTATAAAAATGATGAAGTAAAAAAATTTAACCATAACTTTCATTTTTTTCTGAAAGTTTAAAAAAATCAATAAGTATGAAAACAATAAACTACATCAATTCTTTTCTTCTTGGAATACCTACAATCCTTTTTCTATTGGCTTTCTTAAAAATTATAGATTTAACAGTGTTCGGTTTATTGTCCATTATACTTTTGGGATTATTTCAAATTATTATTAGTGGTTATTTATTATTTCACGAACCTCAAAACAAATATCTTCAATTGTACATCGCAGGAGTCGTTTTCTATTTTGTTATGATTTACATCGATCCCTTTTCATCTGATGATTTCAAAACTTATTTTGGAATCGGAATACCAATTATACTGGCATTTTATCTTTCAATATTAATCTATAAAAAAGCAAACAAATGAACTTCTTAAAAGCAGAATGGAAAAACCTAGCTCTTTTCAATTATGAAGTTGATGCTCAAATACTAGAAAAATATCTTCCCGCAGGAACTGAGATTGATATTTGGAACAACAAATGTTATGTAAGCTTAGTGGGGTTTATGTTTAAAAACACGAAAGTTCTAGGATTTAAAATTCCCTTTCACATCAATTTCGAAGAAGTGAATTTGAGATTCTATGTAAAACGATTTGAAAATGGCGAATGGAAACGCGGCGTAGTTTTTATTAAAGAAATTGTTCCTAAAAAAGCGATCACTTTTATTGCCAATACATTGTATCAAGAACATTATGAAACTCAAAAAATGAGACATAAAGTTATTGAAAATAAAAACACCAATACTTTTATTTATCAATGGAAAAACGCCAAAAAATGGAATACAATTCAAATAGAAACTAAAAAGAATCCAATAGAAATTGAGATTGATTCTGAAGGAGAATTCATTACAGAACATTATTTCGGTTACACAAAAATCAATACTAAAACCACTTTTGAATATGAGGTTCAACATCCAAGATGGGAACAATTTGAAGTTTTAGATTATAACATTGAAATTGATTTTAAAAAAACTTATGGAAGTGATTTTGGATTTCTTCAAAACATAAAACCATCATCAATTTTCTTAGCTAAAGGATCAAAAATTACTGTTATGAATAAAAGAAAATTAGAATCAGTAGATGTTTTAGAAAAAATGACATAATAGTTTCTCGACTAATAATTTTTAAATCGGCAATTATGAACTTTAATATTACAGGATATTTTATTTATCTCAGCATTACGATTTTCATTATTCTAAAAGTGGGAAAAATCTGCTACAAAAACGGAAATGTTTTTGTTTTAGAGCTAATTCCAAACCATGCAGCCATTTGTCAAAAAATCAATCAGATTTTACTTTTAGGATATTACCTTTTAAATATTGGTTATTGTGCCATGACATTAATTTCCTGGATTAAAATTACATCATCAACTCAATTAATAGAAATTATTGGCATAAAAACAGCCGTTATCATATTTATCATATCGGCTTTACATTATCTCAACATTATAATTCTAACGAAGTACATTCATAAATTAATCAAATAACAACTAAATTCAAATATCATGGAAACTACAAAAATCTTAATCGGTTACGGAATTTATTTACCAGTTGCTTTATTTCTTACCTATTATGTTTCTAAAACTCTTTTCAAAAACGGAAAAATCTTTATGCTGGATATATTTAAAGGTCGTGAAGATATTGCACAGGCAACCAACAAGCTTTTTGAAACTGGTTTTTATCTTTTAAACATTGGTTTTGCATTAATGATTTTAAAATTGCAATTGTACAGCAACAGTTATCAAGAATTAATTGAAAATTTAAGTTATAAAATCGGCGGATTTTCTATTTACCTTGGCATCATGTTATTCTTCAATTTATATTTCTTTTTTAGAGGAAAAAGAAAAGCAAAAGAAGCTCAAAGAGAAGAAAGATTGGTTTTTAAAGCTTAAAATAGTTTGCCACGAATCACACGAATTTTCAAGAATTAATTCTCAAAATGCCTTTATTCATTTTTAAATTCGTAAAAATTCGTGTGATTCGTGGCTATAAAAAAAAAACTCAAATGAAAAAACTCATAATTGCAGCTGGAACAGGTTTTCTTGGACAAGTTTTAGTCAATCATTTCAAAAATAAATTTGAAGAAATTGTAATTCTAACTCGAGGAAAATCTCAGACACTTGACGGAATAAAATATGTAAACTGGAATGCCAGAACTTTTTCAAGTTGGGAAAGCGAATTAGAAAATGCGGTAGTTTTAATTAATCTTGCCGGAAAATCGGTTGATTGTCGTTATACTAAGGAAAATAAAAAAGAGATTCTATTATCTAGAATAGAAAGCACTAAAATACTTAATGAAGCTGTTTTAAATTGTAAAAATCCGCCGAAACATTGGCTTAATTCATCAACGGCAACTATTTATCGTTTTTCTCTTGACAAACAAATGGATGAAGTTGACAGTGAAATTGGAAATGATTTTTCTATAAATGTGGCGCTTTCTTGGGAAAAAGCCTTCTTTAAAACTGAAACACCAAAGACGATGAAAACAGCTTTAAGAACTTCTATCGTTTTAGGAAAAAATAGCGGAGCTTTTATTCCGTTAAAGAATTTGGCTAAAACTGGTTTTGGAGGGAAACAAGGAAGCGGCAATCAATTTGTAAGCTGGATTCACGAAGACGATTTTGCCAATGCAATTGATTTTATTATTGAAAAAGAAATTTCTGGAATTATAAATATCGTTTCTCCAGAGCCAATTCGAAATGCACTATTTATGCAAAAATTGAGAAAGGCAGTTCGTTTTCCTTTTGGAATTCCATTGAATAAATTCTTTCTTGAAATTGGAGCATTTTTTATTCGAACAGAACCCGAGTTCATTTTGAAAAGTAGAAACGTAATTCCGAAACGTCTTTTAGAAAATGGATTTCGATTTAAGTTTGGAGATATTGATAATGCGTTTCAAGATTTACTAAGCTAACAACTTTGACAAAACACAATCCTCATGATATTGTCATTTCCACAAAGGAGAAATCTTCACAAGTAACTCCGTTCCAATAAGCTAATCTTTGTCGAGCTTCTTACGAAGATTTCTCCTTTGTCGAAATGACAAGATTGTGTAAAAAACATTCCCAAATAATGACAACAATAAACCTAACAACTAAAATAAAAGCGCCAAAACAAATCGTTTTTGATGCTTCACGAAATATCGATATTCATCAGCAATCGGCAAGTGCATCAAAAGAAAAAGCAATTGCCGGCCTAACATCAGGATTAATAAACCTAAATGAAACGGTAACTTGGCGAGGCAGACATTTTGGTTTTTATCTTACACACAAAAGCCGAATTACGGCAATGAATCTCTACGATTATTTTGTAAATGAAATGGAAGAAGGTAATTTCAAGTTTTTTAAACACGAACATTTTTTTGAGGAAGAAAACGGCATTACAATCATGAAAGATAAATTACAGTATGAAACGCCGTTTGGAATTCTGGGAAACCTATTCGATGTTTTACTTCTCAAAAAGCATCTTACTAATTTTCTTTTGGAACGAAATAAAGTTTTAAAAGAAGTTTCAGAAAAATCTATTTAAAATAAATTTCCTACTTTTAAATAAAATAAATCTTAAAGAGAACTAAAAAATTAAAATATGAAATTAAAAATTATACTATCAACCCTCCTATTTACTTTTTCTTTTATAGGATTTGCGCAAAGCAATTGTAAAGATTTAAAAGGATGTGAAAGAAAATTATGCGAATTGAACATAAAATTAGCTGCAGCTAAAAAAGCTGGAAATCAAAATCAAATCAAAGGCGTTCAAGATGCAATCTCTCAAACCAAGAAAAATTGCACCACCAAAACAGTCAATAATGATCTTGACAAAAAAGTAAAGGAAAAACAGCAAAAAGTTAATGAAAGAACTGCTGATTTAAATGAAGCCATAAAAGACAAAGAAAGCAAAGAAAAGATCGACAAGAAAAGAAAAAAATTAAATGAAGCAAAAGCCGAATTAAACAAGGCCTTAGCGGAACAGAAAACAAAATAAATTCAATCTAAACCGATGCTGCTGCTTCGGTTTTTTTTTATAGAAAAATCACCATCAGCCACCAGAAAATCGGCACGCTTTCGACCCAAAAAGAGGTATAATATTTAGATCGATTTGGATTAGCAAAAACAATAAACAACATCAAGGTAATTACCATTACCAAACTAATGAAAAGATCATGAACATTAAATGTTGAAATAAGAAACTCCAAAGAACAAAATGGCACTAAAAGAAGTAATCCTAAATATTTTGTCCATTTCACTCCAATAGTCTGCGGTACAGTTTGAAGATGCGGATCGTCATTTGCCAGATCAATTATTTCGAAAACCAAAATCAAAACAAAAACTAAAATAAAACGCTGTATGCATTTTATAAAGAAATCTGTTGTAAACGGAATTCCGGCATTAATTAGCGGTAAAACCAAAGTCGCGCCAACCCAGCAAAGTGCCACAATATAAATTTTTACTCCTGCCCAATTTCGGGCATTTTTTCTATTTGGAAAAAAAGGCAAGGTATAAAGGGCCGTTATCGCAAAAATTCCTACCGAAACAATTTGTGTAATTCGCTGTAAATGGAAAAAATAATAGCCTACTAAAACTACCGAAACGAGACTCAAAAAAGCAATAATCTTTAATTGATTTCCAATTGGATTTTTCTTTACTCGAACCAGCGCATCATATTTTACGAAATTATATCCTACAATTGTTCCAAAAAAAACAAAAAGCGCCATCGGCTCATCGTATTGAATATGAAACACATGAAACGTTATTCGTACAAGTGCATAACATGACAAAGCCACATGAATACTGCTATTCAGGTAAAAATCTAAGAAGCGTTTTGATACTATCATACCTCAAATCTAATATTTTATTAACAAACCAAGTCTTTGATTAGAAATTTGATAAAAAATGAAGTTAAAAATACCTATTAAATTATTAATAATACTTAATTTTGCGCGACAAAAAAACAACACATTTACTTTTAAATGTGATTCGTACAGCAAAATGGTGCACGAACACATCAATTAAAAACATTAGATAGCTACATGAAAACAGATGCTTTTGCTTTAAGACACATTGGTCCAAGAGAAACCGATCTTCAGCATATGCTGAAAACAATTGGAGTTGACTCAATTGAGCAACTTATTTACGAAACCCTTCCGGATGATATTCGTTTAAAAGCACCTTTGAATTTAGATCCTGCAATGACAGAATATGAATTTGCAAATCATATTCAGGAATTAGGAAAGAAAAATAAAGTATTCAAATCGTATATCGGTTTGGGTTATCACCCAACTATTGTTCCAGCACCGATTCAGAGAAATATTTTCGAAAATCCGGGATGGTATACTGCCTATACACCTTATCAGGCAGAAATTGCACAAGGTCGTCTTGAAGCAATTTTAAATTTCCAAACTACTGTAATCGAATTAACAGGAATGGAAATTGCAAACGCTTCTTTACTTGATGAAGGAACTGCTGCCGCTGAAGCTATGGCGTTATTATTTGACGTTCGTACTCGTGATCAAAAGAAAAACAATACAAATAAATTCTTCGTTTCTGAAGAAATTTTACCACAAACTTTATCAGTATTACAAACACGTTCAACTCCAATTGGAATTGAATTAGTTGTTGGAAACCACGAAACTTTTGATTTTTCAAATGAATTCTTTGGAGCTATTTTACAGTACCCAGGAAAATATGGTCAAGTAAATGATTACAGCGCTTTTGTTGCTAAAGCAAAAGAAAATGAAATTAAAGTTGCCTTTGCTGCTGATATTTTATCACTTGCTGCCTTAACTTCTCCAGGAGAAATGGGAGCTGCAGTAGTTGTTGGAACAACTCAGCGTTTTGGTGTTCCAATGGGTTACGGTGGTCCTCACGCTGCATTTTTTGCAACTAAAGACGAATACAAACGTTCTATGCCGGGTCGTATCATTGGAGTTTCTGTTGATACAAATGGAAACCGTGCTTTACGTATGGCTTTAGGAACTCGCGAGCAGCACATTAAACGTGAAAAAGCTACTTCTAACATCTGTACTGCTCAGGTTTTATTGGCAGTTATGGCTGGAATGTATGCCGTTTACCACGGACCAAAAGGATTACAATATATTGCAAACAAAGTTCACGCCTCTGCGGTTACTACTGCTGAAGCTTTAAATAAATTAGGAGTTTACCAAACTAACACTGCTTACTTTGACACTATTTTGGTAAAAGCAGACGCTCAAAAAGTAAAAGCTATTGCTGAGAAAAACGAAGTAAACTTCTTCTATCCTGATGCCGATACAATTTCTATCTCGTTCAACGAAACGACGTCAATTGCGGACATCAACCAAATTATTGCAATTTTTGCTGAAGCTTTAGGAAAAGAAACTGTTACAGTTTCTGAATTAACAGAAGCTAGTCAATTACCAGCTTCATTAGAAAGAACATCTTCTTTCTTAACGCATGATGTGTTCAACAATCATCATTCAGAAAGTCAGTTAATGCGTTACATCAAAAAATTAGAGCGTAAAGATTTATCATTGAATCACTCAATGATTTCATTAGGTTCTTGTACGATGAAATTAAACGCAGCTTCAGAAATGCTGCCTTTATCAATGCCAAACTGGAACAGCATTCACCCGTTTGCACCAGTTGAACAAGCGGAAGGTTACATCACAATGCTTAAAAAATTAGAGCAGCAATTAAATGTAATTACTGGATTTGCTGGAACAACATTGCAACCAAACTCTGGAGCGCAAGGAGAATATGCAGGTTTAATGGCGATTCGTGCTTACCATTTATCAAGAAACGAAGGTCACCGTAATGTATGTTTGATTCCTTCATCAGCTCACGGAACAAATCCTGCTTCTGCAGCGATGGCCGGAATGAAAATTATTGTTACGAAAACGACTCCAGAAGGAAATATCGACGTAGAAGATTTAAGAGAAAAAGCTATTGAACACAAAGATGATTTATCTTGTTTAATGGTAACGTATCCTTCTACTCACGGAGTTTACGAATCTTCAATTATTGAAATCACAAAATTAATCCACGAAAACGGCGGATTAGTTTATATGGATGGTGCAAATATGAACGCGCAAGTTGGATTAACAAATCCTGCTACAATTGGTGCTGACGTTTGTCACTTAAACTTACACAAAACATTCGCTATTCCTCACGGCGGCGGTGGACCTGGAGTTGGACCAATTTGTGTAAATGAAAAACTGGTTCCATTTTTACCAACAAACCCAATCTTAAAAGTAGGCGGTGAACAAGCTATTACAGCAATTTCATCTGCACCTTACGGATCAGCTTTAGTATGTTTAATCTCTTACGGTTACATCACAATGATGGGCGCTGACGGATTAAAAAGCGCTACTGAACATGCAATCTTGAATGCTAACTATATGAAAGCTCGTTTCGAAGGTCACTACCCAATTCTTTACACAGGAGAATGCGGAAGAGCGGCTCACGAAATGATTTTAGATTGCCGTTCATTTAAAGAAAACGGAATCGAAGTTGGTGATATCGCAAAACGTTTAATGGATTACGGTTTCCACGCTCCAACGGTTTCTTTCCCAGTAGCTGGAACTTTAATGATTGAACCAACTGAATCTGAAGATTTAGCTGAGTTAGATCGTTTTTGTGATGCTCTTATTTCAATTAGAAAAGAAATTGAAGCATCAAGTGCTGATGACAAAAACAATGTATTGAAAAATGCACCGCACACATTGGCAATGTTAACTACAGACAATTGGGATTTTCCTTATACTAGAGAAAAAGCAGCTTACCCATTAGAGTATATTGCTGATAATAAATTCTGGCCATCAGTTCGTCGTGTAGATGACGCTTACGGTGATAGAAATTTAGTTTGCAGCTGTGCTCCTATTGAAGCTTATATGGAAAACTAATCATAGATTATTTCATAAAACAAACCCGATAACATTACAGTTATCGGGTTTTATTTTTTTATAACATTCTTAAAAAGTTTGTTGCTTTTTATAACACTTTAAAATATTGAGATAAAATAAAAATAGATTCCAAAAGCGATCTCAAACGTTTGAAATCTCTGTAAAATTAAAAAATCATTAAAAAATAATCAATATATCACTCAAAAAACAATTATTCCATAATTATATGCATGCATAGTATTTTTTATGATAGTTATCATGATTTTATTTATACTTTAGCAATAAATTTATCGGATAATTAAAGGAAAAATGAAAATAAAAATAATTGGCATCGGGAGTTATATTCCTAATTTAGAAGTAAAAAACACGGACTTTGACAAGCATATTTTTTTAAATGAAGATGGAACTCCTTTTGGTTACCCGAATGAAGTCGTTATTAAAAAATTTAAAGGTATTACCGGAATCGAAAATCGCCGTTATGCCGAAAAAAACCATACTGCTTCAGACTTAGCCTTTTTCGCAGCTGAAAAAGCAATTGCAAATGCAGGAATCGATGCTGAAACTTTAGACTATATCATTTTCGCCCATAATTTTGGTGATGTAAAATCAGGTACTTCACAATCTGATATTTTACCAAGTTTAGCAACACGTGTTAAACATAAATTAGGCATTAAAAACCCTAAATGTGTTGCTTACGATATTCTTTTTGGATGTCCTGGCTGGATTGAAGGAGTTCTTCAAGCGAATGCTTTTATCAAATCTGGAATGGCAAAAAGAGTTTTAGTAATTGGTGCCGAAACGCTTTCAAGAGTTGTCGATGATCATGATCGTGATTCGATGATTTATTCTGATGGAGCTGGTGCTTCAATCTTAGAAGCTTCAACAGACGAAGCCGGGCTTTTATCTTACGAAAGCGCCACTTTTGCTAATGATGAAGCTAATTTCCTTTTTTTCGGAAAATCATATAATCCTGATTTAGATCCAGATATTAAGTACATTAAAATGTACGGCCGCAAAATTTACGAATTTGCTTTAAGCAACGTTCCTTGTGCAATGAAAAGCTGTTTAGACAAGAGCGGCATTTCAATTGATGAAGTAAAAAAAATCCTGATTCATCAAGCAAATGAAAAAATGGACGAGGCAATTATCGAACGTTTTTATAAACTATACGACAAAACCGCTCCTAAAGACATTATGCCAATGAGTATTCACGATTTAGGAAACAGCAGTGTTGCAACTGTTCCTACTTTATACGATTTAATCCTTCAAGGTAAAATCGAAAATCATACTATTAATAAAGGCGATGTTGTAATTTTTGCTTCAGTTGGAGCAGGAATGAACGTAAATGCTTTTGTATACAGATATTAGTATTTCGTTTACACTCGCAGTAATTAGTTTTTAGACTCAAAACTATAACTGAACACTGCAAAACTAAAAAAGTCCGCACTATAAGATGCGGACTTTTTTAGTATATTTGCGCCTTTGTTGTTTAAAACATATATAATGTACGAAAAAACATTTCCGAATAAAAGATTCAAACTTACCTTAGAGTTTTTACAAAAACACGTTAACACATCAGAAACCATTTTTGATTTTGGTGTACCAAATCCGTTTTCTAAAATAATGGAAGAGAATGGTTATACTGTAAAAAATACAAAAGGCGAAGATTTAGACAACGATCAAACGGCGTTACAAACTGAAGAATACACTGTTTTTACTGCTTTTGAAATTTTCGAACATTTACTAAATCCATACACAATTCTAGAAAATGTAAAATGCGACAAATTGTTAATTTCAATTCCGCTGCGTTTATGGTTTTCTCCAGCATATCGTTCTAAAACTGATATGTGGGACAGACATTATCACGAATTTGAAGATTGGCAGTTAGACTGGCTTTTAGAAAAAACGGGATGGAAAATAACAGATCGTCTGCAATTTACACATCCGGTAAAAAAGTTTGGATTTAGACCATTATTAAGATATTTCACTCCAAGATATTATATTGTTGCAGCGGAAAAAATTAAATAAATTCCAAAACTAAAATTCCAAATTCCAATTGAACCCGCTTTGATTGGAATTTGAAATTTAATGAATTGGCATTTAAAATTGAAAATTTATGAAATACTACATCGTCATTCCCGCGCACAACGAGCAAGACTTAATTGGCTTAACTTTACAGTCTTTGGCTTCTCAAACCGTTCTGCCTTCAAAAGTTGTGGTTGTAAACGACAATTCTACAGATAAAACAGAAGAAGTTGTATTGAGTTTTGCAAAAGAAAACCCGTATATTTCTGTTGTAAATAAAACTTCAGATGCAATTCATTTGCCCGGAAGTAAAGTAATTCAGGCGTTTCAAAAAGGTTTTGAAACTTTGGATTCTAATTATGATATTATTGTAAAAATAGACGGCGATTTAATCTTTCCTCCCAATTATTTTGAAACTGTAATCAAACATTTCGAATCTGATCCTAAAATAGGAATGGCGGGCGGATTTTGCTATATCGATAAAAATGGCGAATGGGTTTTAGAAAACTTAACCGATAAAGATCATATTCGCGGTGCACTAAAAGCCTATCGCAAGGAAACTTATCAGCAAATTGGAGGTTTAAAACCTGCAATGGGCTGGGACACGGTTGACGAATTATTGTGTAAATATTACGATTGGAAAATTGTTACCGACGAATCTTTACATGTAAAACACTTAAAACCAACTGGCGCAAACTACAACAAAACTGCTCGCTATAAACAAGGAGAAGCTTTTTATACTTTAGGTTATGGTTTTTGGATCACAGCAATCGCATCAGCAAAATTGGCTATGATGAAGAAAAAGCCATTTCTTTTTTTAGATTATATCAGAGGATTCTGGAAAGCCAAAAGTGCCAAAACTCCTTTATTAGTTACCCCTGAACAAGCTAAATTTATTAGAAATTATCGTTTTCAAAAAATGAAACAGAAGCTTTTTTAATCTTAAAAAAAATTAAAAACTGCAAACTGAAACGGTAAACTGTAAACTAATCCTTAATTTAGCCAATATTTGTAAAACTTATGATGCTAATTCGTTATATATCTCAAATAGGAAGATATTTTTTAATGCTGAAAGAAATTTTTAATAAACAGACCAAATGGCCTGTTATGAAAAAATTAATTTTCAAAGAAATCGATGATTTAATAATAGACTCTCTAGGTATCGTTTGCTTTATCTCATTTTTTATCGGTGGAGTTGTTGCCATTCAAACGGCATTAAACTTAACTAATCCTTTAATTCCAAAATATTTAATTGGTTTTGCAACTCGTCAATCTGTGATTTTGGAGTTTGCACCAACTTTTATCTCGGTAATTATGGCTGGAAAAATGGGATCTTACATTACTTCAAGTATTGGAACAATGCGCGTTACAGAACAAATTGATGCATTAGAAGTTATGGGAGTTAATTCATTAAACTATCTCGTTTTTCCAAAAATAGTAGCTTTATTAATGTACCCTTTTGTAATTGGAATTAGTATGTTTTTAGGGATTTTTGGCGGATGGCTTGCTTGCGCATACGGCGGTTTTTCAACAAGTCAAGACTTTATTCAAGGAGCTCAAATGGAATTTATTCCGTTTCATATCACATATGCTTTTATTAAAACTTTAATTTTCGCAATGCTATTGGCTACAATTCCATCTTTTCATGGATATTATATGAAAGGCGGCGCATTAGAAGTTGGTAAAGCAAGTACAGTATCATTTGTTTGGACATCTGTTTGTATTATTCTTTTTAATTATATATTAACTCAATTATTATTAGGATAATGATCGAAGTAAAAAACATAGAAAAATCATTTGGTGACAGTAAAGTTTTAAAAGGCGTTTCGACGGTTTTTGAAACTGGAAAGACAAACTTGATTATCGGACAAAGTGGTTCTGGAAAAACGGTTTTATTAAAAACTTTACTAGGAATTCATACCCCAGATTCAGGCGCAATTGAGTTTGATGGACGTGTTTATTCTGAATTAAATCCAGATGAAAAAAGAGAACTAAGAACTGAAATAGGAATGGTTTTTCAAGGAAGTGCCTTATTTGACTCGATGACTGTTGAGGAAAACGTTGCTTTCCCGCTAAAAATGTTCACTAACAACAACAAAACGCAAATACAAGAACGTGTTGATTTTGTTTTGGAAAGGGTAAACTTAGTCGATGCTCATAAAAAATTACCTTCTGAGATTTCTGGAGGAATGCAGAAACGTGTAGCTATTGCACGCGCTATTGTAAACAATCCGAAATATTTATTTTGTGATGAACCCAATTCAGGTTTAGATCCAAATACCTCAACCTTGATTGATAATTTGATTAAGGAAATTACAGAAGAGTATAATATTACAACTGTAATTAATACGCACGACATGAACTCGGTAATGGAAATTGGCGAGAATATTGTTTTCTTAAAAAAAGGATTAAAAGCGTGGCAGGGAACTAAAGAAGAGATTTTTAGAACAGACAATAAAGATATTGTCAAATTTGTGTACTCTTCTAACCTATTTAAAAAAGTAAGAGAAGCTTATTTGAAAGGCTAACTTTTAAATTCCAATAAAAAAAATCCAAATTCCAATTTTGCTGGAAGACTAAATAAAAGATCCCAAATTCCTAACTATTTAAAATTGGAATTTGGGATTTCTTTATTCATCTAAATTCTTAATCTATCAGCTCTACTTCGGCATTTGGATTAAAAAGATAAGTCTTTCCAGAGCTTATTTCTATGCATTCGAATCGTTTGGTTCTAACGGCAAGTTTCTTAAAGATTTTACCATTTTTTATTCGAAAAACGCTTCCGTACGGTATTTCGAAAACATAATTTTTATCACTTGCAGAATCATATTGCTTTAAAGCCAAAGACAAAGTCGTATCTGTATCACTGCTTGCCGATGGATTTTTAAAATGTCTGGCTAATAACGGCAGCAATTGACTTGGAAATATCTCTGGTCTGATAAATGGAACCATCGTTCTTTGAAAGGTGTATTTCCATTCGTTGCCGTGCGGTTTTATATTTCGCCCAAATTTTTCGAATGCAACCAAATGTGAAATCTCATGAATTAAGGTAATCAAAAACCTGTATTTGTTTAAGCTTGCATTAACCGTAATTTCATGTTTACCACTTGGTCCGCGCCTGTAATCTCCATGCCGCGTTTGACGTTCATTTACAATTTTCAAATGAACCTGATTGGATACAATCAAATCAAAAACAGGCTTTACAGCATGTTCTGGAATATATTTTGCTAAAGTTTCGCTCAATTTAGGTTAAATGTTATTTGTTAAACGTCAAAAGTTCATTTCTATTTGAATCTGGAATTTAACTATTGTAATTTTCTTATGGATTAGTTGAAGAAACCTCCAATACCTTTCCGTTAAAATACTTATTTCCGTTGAGTGTAAAATCATAAATGTATGTCGCCATTCCTTCGGCAGAAATTGGCGCTTGATAACCTGGAAAAGCCTCGTTCAGCATTTCTGTTTGAACAGAACCTAAAGCCAGCACATTGAATGAAATACCGCGTTCTTTATATTCTTCAGCCAGCAATTCGCTTAAAGTAATTACGGCACCTTTACTGGAACTATAAGCTGCCAAACCGGCAAACTTAAGACTTCCTCTAACGCCGCCAATTGAACTGATGGTTACAACATGACTTCCTTTTTGTAAATAAGGCAGACAAACTCTCGTAAGGTTTGCAACTGCAAAAACATTTACTTTATAAATACTTTCAAAATCGGCTTGAGTAGTTTCTGCAAAAGGCTTCAATAATAAAGCTCCTGCATTATGAACTAAAGCGTCGACTTTTTTCCATGTCGAAGCAATAAAATGCTCTACTTCCTGCAAAGCGGTTTCATCTGCTAAGTCGATTGATAAGCAGGTTACATTTTTATGTTCTAAAAGTGTTTTTGGTGTTTTTCTAGAAATAGCTAAAACCTGATTTCCAGCGTTTGCAAACTGCAAAGCCAGTTCATAACCAATTCCTCTACTCGTTCCTGTAACAATAATATTTTTCATAAAGCAAAAATAAACAAATACAATAGAAAGAAAGACTATTTATTCATTGTAATTTCTTCAGTTGGAGTTACTGCAATTTTTGTTACAGCAGGTAAAAACTCTTGAATAAATGAAGTAATATGAGGAACATCCATTACTTTGAACTCATCAGAAACATGGTGATAAAACTCAAAATTTTCAAAATCAAAAGTACTTATAGATTGACATGGTTTCTTGAACACTTCATAAAACGAATAGTTATCTGATCTATAGAATAATTCGTATTCCGCTTCTTTTGGCAGAAATCCAATTGTTTTTTTACCAGTATATTGATTGATTTTCTCCGCCATATTCGATTTATCAAAACCTGTAACATAAGCCAAATAATCCCGTTTCATAGGAACTCCGATCATTTCTATATTTAATTGTGTGTAGAGATTAAAATTTTGCTTTTTCAGTTTTTGAACTAAACTTTTTGAACCAAGCAATCCCTTTTCTTCGCCGGCAAAAAACACAATTAAAATACTTCGTTTATTCGATTTTGTTTCGGCAAAATATTTAGCCATTTGAGCAACAGCAGTTACACCAGAAGCATCATCATTTGCACCATTATTTATAACGTCTGCTTGTTGTTTTTTCTCGATCCCAATATGATCGTAATGTGCACTTAGAACAACATATTCATTTTTTAACGCTGGATCTGTTCCTTCAAGAACGCCGACAATATTAAAAGCTGGAGATTTAAAATTTGTTAATGTATCTCGATATGTTTTAAAATACGGTTTGACATTGTTCTTTTTAAGAAAATCTTCTAAAAAAACAGCCGCTTTTTCGATTCCTTTTGTCCCAGTTTCTCGCCCTTCCATTTCATCTGAAGAAAGATATTCTAAAAAATTCGAAACTTCGTTTTGGTTGACTTTATAAGTAACTTCAATAGGTCTAGAATTTGATTTTGATTTTTTTTCGCTTACTGCAGTAGGGTTTGTTTTACAGGCAAAAAAAATAAATGGCAAAAGAAAGTATAGTTTTTTCATAATAATGATTTAGATTTTTATAAACAGCTGGTTAAAATACATTTTTGTTTCTGCAATATAATACTATTTTAACTTTTTTCTATTGCAATCTACTATCTGCTGCTTCAATTGAATTGGCAATAAAAAAAGGTCTTAAACAATTATATTTTAGTAATATCCTGTATGACAATTTCTTTTCTGTTATAACTTAATAAATTATTAGACTCCATTTCATTCAATAAATGTGTAGCGGTCTGCCTAGAAGTACAAATAATTTGAGCAATATCATTTTGTGTCAGATAATTTTCGATTGTAACAACATTCCCGTTTTTACGGCCTTCTTGTTCTGCCCAGTTTTTTAGAAACTGATACAATCTTGTTTTAGCATCTTTAGAAATTAAATTGGCGTAGCTGTTTTTTATCCGTTTCATTTTCAAGCCTACGAATTTTGTATACGAAAGTGCCAGCGTGGGATTTTTAAGTAATAAGTCCTCAAAGTCAGACATTAAAAAACTGCAAATCGTCACATCATCTGAAAGAACTTTTGCATATTCTTCATTTTTATCATCCGATTCCAAAGTCAATTCGCCAAACAAATCACCTTTCTGGATAATATCTTTTATGGTTTCATTACCTTCATCATCAACAGCAACAATTTTAATATTGCCTTTTTTAAGTAAAAATATACGCGGCAGATCTGAAGTCGAGAAATAAATAATTTCCCCTTTTGATGCTTTTTTAAAACCAGTAATAATGCACAACTGTTTGATTTGAGCATAACTCAAAGTTCGAAACAGTTTATGATCTCGCAAATACCAATATTTTAAATCTTCGTACATAAAAAACTTTCTTTTAGTAAAGATAACCAATTAAAAAAAGAAAACCCTTTCAGACCAAGAAGCCTGAAAGGGTTTTACTGAAAATATTATAAATCTCTTATCCTGCAATAACTGATCTTGAAATTACAATTTTCTGAATTTCAGAAGTTCCTTCATAGATTTGAGTGATTTTTGCATCACGCATAAAACGTTCAACATGGTATTCTTTTACATAACCATTTCCACCGTGAATTTGAACAGCTTCAACCGCAGTATCCATTGCAACCTGCGAAGCAAATAATTTTGCCATTGCACCGCTTACATCATAATTTTTATGCTGATCTTTATCCCAAGCTGCTTTCATACATAAATGACGCGCTGCTTCGATATTAACTACCATATCTGCCAATTTGAAAGCAATTGCCTGATGATTGCAAATTTCTGTTCCAAAAGCTTTACGCTCTTTAGAATATTTCAAAGCCAATTCGTAAGCTCCAGAAGCAATACCTAATGCTTGCGAAGCAATACCAATACGTCCTCCAGCAAGTGTTTTCATTGCAAATTTAAATCCAAAACCATCTTCACCAATTCTATTTTCTTTTGGAACTTTTACATCACTAAACATTAAAGAGTGTGTATCTGAACCACGAATTCCCATTTTTTGTTCTTTTGGTCCAATTGAAAAACCTGGCATATCTTTAGTCATAATTAAAGCATTAATTCCTTTATGCTTTAATTCTGGATGTGTTTGAGCAATAACTAAATATACAGATGCAGTATTTCCGTTTGTAATCCAGTTTTTTGTTCCGTTTACCAAATAATGGTCGCCCATATCAACAGCTGTAGTTTTTTGCGAAGTTGCATCACTTCCAGCTTCTGGTTCACTTAAACAAAAAGCACCGTGAATTTGACCTGAAGCTAAACCTGGTAAATATTTTTGTTTTTGTTCTTCTGTTCCAAATTCTTGTAATCCCCAGCAAACTAAAGAATTATTTACCGACATTACTACAGAAGCTGAAGCATCAACTTTCGAAATTTCTTCCATTGCAAGTACGTACGAAATCGCATCAAGTCCGCTTCCGCCGTATTTAGGATCAACCATCATTCCCATGAATCCAAGTTCACCCATTTTCTTAACTTGTTCAGTTGGAAAAATTTGTTTTTCATCACGTTCAATAACTCCTGGTAACAATTCATTCTGAGCGAAATCTCTTGCTGCTTGCTGAATCATTAAATGTTCTTCGGTAAGATTAAAATCCATAGTTTTTTTAATTATTGTTTTTTTACCATCAAATGACAATGCATTGTGGCTGGTTTGTTTTTTTTGTTTTTCTTGAAGTCCTTATTTTTTACACAAAAAGGCTTTCAAAGATAAATTTTAAATGTGAAATTTACAATGCGCGCATATAAAATTGAGAGATCAGCAATATTTACGATAACGTTTTCGTTAATATTTAGCTTTTTCGACCAAGTAACAATAATCATGCAGCTTTTTTTCTAAATTTTAAGATTAAAAATGCAGATAAAAAATAAGCAAATTTAAATTCTAAGCACAATTCTTACTCTAAAAAAGACCTATTACTTATAAAAGATGCAAACTCACGTAAAATTAGTCCTACTAATTTGATTTCTAAAACAATACGCAAAAAATCTAAGAAAAAAAGATCTTAACAGAACGTAAAATTTTGATAAATTAACATTATTTTTGCTCAAAAAATATATAATTGATAGAATATGAAAAAGATTTTACTATTGCTTACACTCCTTTTAAGTCTGCAATTTTCTACAGTTTCTGCACAAACTCAATTAGAGGTAAATGGTGTTACTGTTCCAAGAAAAATAGAATTT
Organism: Flavobacterium sp. YO64; assembly: GCF_004119505.1. Taxonomy (NCBI): domain Bacteria; kingdom Pseudomonadati; phylum Bacteroidota; class Flavobacteriia; order Flavobacteriales; family Flavobacteriaceae; genus Flavobacterium; species Flavobacterium sp. YO64. Next base: position 157,274 of record NZ_NRQV01000012.1, read on the forward strand.
CAAAGCAAATCTTTGCAGCTTAATGGTGCCGGCGGAAGATCAAAAATGTGGTTGGAAGTTTATGTGCAGGCTTTGTACTTATCGCAATTAAGCCAAGATCCACAATTTATTATTGACAGTGATACTGAAATGGCTATTAGAATTGAAATTACCTCATCGATGGTTTCTTCTAATAAATTAACAAAAGCAATGAATACTGGATTTGAAAAATCTGCAGGAAGCAATCTTGAGCAGCTGCGTCCGCGAATTGAGCAGTTTAAAACATACTTAAGCGATGCAATTACAGAGAAAGATGTATTCATTTTGTTTTATAATCCGCTTGACCAAACTGTCAATGTTTATAAAAATGAAGTTTTAAAAGGAAAAGTTCAAGGATTTGATTTCAAAAAAGCATTATTTGGCATTTGGCTTTCAGACAAGCCGGTTGACGAAACTTTAAAAAAGCACTTATTAGGAATATAATTCTTAATTCTTTACCATATTCGAAAGCCGAAAACCTTATAGTTTTCGGCTTTCTTTTTTGTTTTAATAAATTTGAAGCAAAATACATTATTCGCATTATTCTATTTTATACTTTTACGCAAACTAAACATATCTCAACAAAATGAAAGATTTATTACAGCAATTTGAAAATAAAGCACCTGAAATTGTTTTTAACTGGAAAGATTCTGAAACAGAAGCTGAAGGATGGACCGTGATTAACTCACTGCGAGGCGGAGCTGCCGGCGGAGGAACTAGAATGAGAAAAGGCTTAGATATGAACGAAGTTTTGTCATTGGCTAAAACAATGGAAGTAAAATTCTCTGTTTCTGGCCCTGCTATTGGAGGTGCAAAATCTGGAATAAATTTTGATCCAAATGATCCTCGCAAAAAAGGAGTTTTACAACGCTGGTATAAAGCGGTTTCTCCTTTATTAAAAAGTTATTATGGAACTGGAGGCGATTTAAATGTTGATGAAATTCATGAAGTAATTCCGATGACAGAAGAATGTGGTGTTTGGCATCCACAAGAAGGTGTTTTCAATGGTCATTTTAAACCAACAGAAGCAGATAAAATTAATAGAATCGGGCAATTACGTCAAGGTGTTATCAAGGTTATCGAAAACCCAAAATTCTCGCCAGACGTAACTAGAAAATATACTGTTGCCGATATGATTACTGGTTTTGGCGTTGCTGAAGCTGTTCGTCATTTTTATGCAACTTATGGCGGAGAAATAAAAGGTAAAAAAGCAATTGTACAAGGTTTTGGAAATGTTGGTTCTGCAGCTGCTTTTTATTTAGCCGAAATGGGTGCTAAAGTAATTGGAATTATTGATCGCGACGGCGGACTAATCAAAGAAGATGGTTTTTCTTTTGAAGAAATCAGAACTTTATTTTTAAATAAAGACGGGAATAAATTAGTTGCCGACAATATGATTCCGTTTGAGGAAATCAACTCTAAAATATGGACAATTGGTGCTGAAATTTTTACACCTTGTGCGGCTTCAAGATTGGTTACTCAAAATCAAATTGACAGTTTAATTTCAAACGGACTTGAAGTTATTTCATGCGGTGCAAACGTTCCTTTTGCCGACAAAGAAATTTTCTTCGGATCAATTATGGAACAAGTGGATCATAAAGTAAGTTTGATCCCTGACTTTATCTCAAACTGCGGAATGGCAAGAGTTTTTGCTTATTTCATGGAGAAAAAAGTTCAAATGACAGATGAAGCTATCTTTAACGATACTTCTGAAACTATAAAAAATGCGATTGTAAAAGCTCACGCTTTAAATTCATCTAAAACAAATATTAGTGCAACTGCTTTTGAAATTGCATTGAAACAATTAGTATAATCTCATTTTATACTTTATTTCTAAAGCGGGCTAAATTACTTAGCTCGCTTTTTTTTTGACACTCTCGATAACGATCAGATAATTTGACTAAAAAAGATTCTTTTAAAATTGAGAATAAAGTTTCACGCAGATTTTATACAGATTTAAGCAAATTCGAACAGATCTAAATTTTGTAATTATTTGATTCAAAAAATCAGAAGAAAAAATCTGCTTAAATCTGCAAGATCTGCGTGCAAAAAACATTAATTAGTAAAATCATTTCAACATTTCATTCTAAACAATTTTTACTACTTTTAAACGTTTTTAAAATTATACATTTCAAAATTCAGAATTAAAATGAGTTTCACTATTTCTTCAGATCAAAAGAAATCCTTACTCTTCACGACAGCTATATATGCGGTAATATTAATATTACTGTTTTTCATACGTTTTTGGCCTCCTTACAATCCAGATAACAATGTTGCTCTTGCCAGCGGAGGTGGCGGAGGCGGTGTTACTGTAAATTTTGGCGACAGCGATTTGGGTTCTGGCGCTAATTACAAAAGTGAAGTTCTTGAGGTAAAAAACAATGTAAAGCAGGCGCCTGTAAAAGCAACTCCAGAAGAAGAAGCTATTATTACTCAGGAAAACTCGGTATCTGACAAAGCAGATGTTATTATTCCGACAAAAGAAAAACCTAAGAAACCTGTTCCTGTTGAAAAACCAATACAAAAACCAGCACCTGAAAAACCAAAAGTTTCAAATTCTACAAATGATGCTTTATCAAGTATTTTAAAAGGATCTAATAAAGGTGGTGACGGTGATGATAAAGTTGCAGGAAACAAAGGAAAAGCAGGCGGAAGTTTGGGTTCTAATGGATATTACGGAACTGGTGGTTCTGGTGGAGGAACAGGCGGAGGAAACGGAACCGGAAATGGTATTGGTACCGGAAGCGGTTACGGAGCAGGAAGCGGCGGCGGCTCTGGAGGAGGATCAGGTTATTCTCTTGGAAACAGAAAAGCTTTATCTAAACCTGCACCAAAATATACTTGCAACGAAGAAGGAAAAGTTGTTGTTGAAGTAAGTGTGGATCAAAACGGAAAAACAATAAGCGCAACTGCAGGAATTAAGGGTACAACGAACACAGCGAAATGTTTACTTGATCAAGCACGAATTGCTGCAATGAATACCAAATGGGAATCTGATAATGATGCACCTGTAAAGCAGGTTGGAAAAATTATTTATAATTTCAGTTTGAATTAAAAAACACAAATTGCACTAATTTACACGAAACTTTTATATAAAAAAA
>NZ_NRQV01000013.1:0-151270 GCF_004119505.1 Flavobacterium sp. YO64
CTTCATAATAAACACCTTTTATTTGTCTCGTAACAGTCTTGTCAAGAAAAATATAAGATGAACCTTTTGATACTGGAAAATTATCAGGAACGTGTTTTGCAAGCTCAGGATGATTCAAATAAGTATAATCTCTTATATTAACATCAAGAATAGTATATTTTACATTATGTTCAAGAATAGTTATCCAACTTACAAATGTATTTATGTATTTTTTCAACAATTCCTTTGAACCTTCAATCATTTCAATGTTATCTTTAATAACTGATTCAATATCTGACTGTTTTTCAAATATCATCAACTTGTTAGATTCAAGCTTTGATTTTTCTTGTTGGATTTTATTTAAATCGGATTCTAATTTTTCAATCTTCTTACTGGTATCTTCAATCAATTGTAATACACCAATACTTTTTAACCTACCAACTGATGAAAGTATAGCAAGGTTTTCATCAATTTCATTTTGAATTTGTTTTTCACGTTGATTAAGGTTTGATAATTGGTTTTCTATTTCAACTATGTATTCATCAGGATTGATTTCATTTATCTTTGCTGATAATGCTGATAAATCAGTTTTAATAAGTGACCATACTGCCGAATCAATTAAATTCATTGATAACGATTTCCCAACACTGGCACAAGATACTGAATCACCTCTTGATGTGCATCTATAACTATTCTTATTTCCAGTTGTTGATTTTCTGTAATTGCCTTGCATCTTCCGACCACAAGAAGGACAACTTAATAATTTTGATAGTATGGTAATGTGTTTTGTTTCTTTATCGCCTTGTGTAATATTTGATTTAAGTTTAATTTGAACCTTATCAAATATCATTCTCTCAATAATTACAGGATATTTTATTTTGGTACTTGATACTAGATACTCAGGTTCATTTGATACCAATCCAAACTTTGGATTTTTTCGCTTGTTGTTTGTTGTTTTATCACCAGTATAGGCTTCTTCTTTCAGTAGTTTATTTACGTTACGTTTGCTATGTGTGTAAGGATGATAGCCACGCTTAATACATTCAATGCTGATTGCTTTGATTGACGGATTTTTAATGTTGTTTAAGCCGTTTAAATACCAGTTGAATATTGTTCTTACTATTGTTGCTTGTTCTTCATTTACAATAAGTGTGTTCTTATCGTTTTCAAGTTTAAACCTATCATAACCGAATAAAAGCTTTCCTGAAATTGAAACACCCAATTGCATTAATTCTTTTCTTTTTCGGGTGAACCGTTCCAGCTTTTGTTTAACTTCACTTTCGGCAAACATTCCAAATAAAGCGAATATCATTTCAGATTGTTGGTTAACTTTACCATCATTATCAAACAGTTTAAAATCCATATCCTTTATTATTATTTGGATATTTCTATTTACACAATGTTCTTTGATTTGATGTAAGATACTTTGTCGTCTAGCAAGTCTTGAAATCTCTGTTGTTAGTACTGTATTGAATTGTGGATTGTCTTCAATGTACTTGAACATATCATTTGTTCCAACCTTATGTGTTAGGTCTGCAAATGCAGTTTCTTTTGTTTGGACAACGTGAAAATCTGTATAACCTAGAGATGCTCCATACTTCTTTAAGTCATATATTTGTGCTTGATAGTCTTGTTCAAGACTTGACACCCTAACTAACAGTATTGCTTTCTTTTCCATTTTCCAAAGATATACAAAAGAGGGGTATTTGTGTACTATAATATCATTTTAATTGGTCCGCCCGGAGCTGGTAAAACGATGCTCGCAAAACGTGTTCCGAGTATTTTGCCTCCGATGACATTACGAGAAGCACTTGAAACTACTAAAATTCATAGTGTTGCCGGAAAGTTAAAAGAGGTAGGTTTAATGAATCAACGGCCTTTTAGAAGTCCGCATCATACTATTTCGAATGTGGCACTAGTTGGAGGAGGAAGTTATCCGCAGCCTGGAGAAATTTCGATGGCACATAATGGTGTTTTATTTTTAGATGAATTGCCAGAGTTTAAGCGTGATGTTTTAGAAGTAATGCGTCAGCCGTTAGAAGATCGTGAAGTAACAATTTCAAGAGCGAAATTTACCGTAACTTATCCCTCATCATTTATGCTTGTGGCAAGTATGAATCCAAGCCCGAGTGGTTTTTTTAATGATCCAAGCATGCCGAATACTTCATCGCCGCACGAAATGCAGCGTTACATGAGCAAAATTTCTGGACCATTATTAGATCGAATCGATATTCATATTGAAGTTACTCCAGTTCCATTTGATAAATTAGCCGACGACCGAAAAGCCGAAAGCAGTGTCGAAATCCGTAAGCGTGTAACTGCAGCGCGTGAAATCCAGACCAAACGTTTTGAAAACGTAGAAAACATCCATTATAATGCACAAATGAGCAGTAAACTTATTAGGGAATTTTGTGCCTTAGACGAACAATCTAAAGAGCTTTTAAAAACAGCTATGGAACGTTTAAATCTTTCCGCAAGAGCTTACGATAGAATTTTGAAGGTAGCACGTACGATTTCCGATTTAGATAATTCAGAAAATATAATTTCCCAGCATATCGCCGAAGCTATTCAGTATCGAAGTTTAGATCGTGAAGGATGGCTTGGGTAATTGACTTTAGATTGTAATACTTTGTACAGAAAACTTTGTCAAAGTTTCAAACTTTGACAAAGTTCTGTTTAATCTTGTCATTCCGAGGAACGAGGAATCTTCATAAGAAACTCGACAAAGATTGAGTCTTTTGATTGCGGAGCTACTGACGAAGATTCCTCGTTCCTCGGAATGACAAACTGAATTTTTAACTCAATTCAACTCTATAAAATCCTCTATATGTATTTCCTCCAAAAAAACAGCATCGTGAGAAACTACAATTAAAGTTCCTTTGTATTCATTAATTGCAGCCGTCAAAATTTCGATATTTTGAATATCAAGATTGTTTGTAGGTTCATCCAAAATAATGATATCTGGAGCTTGATTATTAATCGTTAAACAACAAAGCATCAAACGCATTTTTTCACCTCCGCTTAAAGCCGAGCTGGATTTATTCCAATCATTTTGTAAAAACAGAAACTTGTTCAGTTTCATTTTTATATCATGTTCCTGTAAACCCGAAACATTAAATTTTTGAGCGTGTTCATAAACCGAAATTCCATTTTCGATAAGTGAATAATCTTGATCGATATAAATAATTTTCGAATCGGCTTTGTAAATTGTTCCTATTTTGGGATGCAATTCACCCATGATTATTTTAATCAAAGTTGTTTTTCCAGAGCCATTTAAACCTTTCAGCTCCACACGCTCACCACTTAGAATTTGGAAACTGAGCGGTTCTTTCCATAGCAAATGATCTTCGTAACTGTGGTTAATAGCAGTTGCTGAAAAAAGTGTTTTGCCTTTATGCAAATCTGTTTTGGCAAAGCCAAATTTCATTTGATCAATATCAGGTAAAGAGGATCTCAATTCCTGTAATTTGGTTGATATTCCGTTAATCTTTTCAGCATGAATACCTTTCGTTTTAGCGGTGCTGTTTTCGGCATTGTTGCGCAAAGTATTCATCATAATTCGAGAAACTCCAGCTTTCTTTTGCTTCTTTTCACCGCGGGAATCAAGTTTGTTTTGACGTTCGAGCGTTTCTCGTTCTTTCTCTTTTGCTTTGCGTAAAGCTTTTTCTTTACCTTGAATATCTTGGCTTAAAGCATTGTTTTCAATACGTTTTTGTTCAGTATAAAAATCGTAGTTACCGCCATAAATCGTAATTCCGTATTTTGATAATTCGTAAACCGAATGCAATAAATTAAGCAGTTTTCGATCGTGACTTACAACAACCAAAGTTGAAGAAGTACTTTTTAGAAAATTGTATAGCAATTCTCTTCCCGAAACATCCAAATGATTACTTGGCTCGTCAAGTAAAATAAGTTCAGGCTGATGAATTGAAATTCCAGCAAGAAAAACTTTTGTTTTTTGTCCGCCGCTTAGTGTTTCCAATTTTTGATTCCAATTTAAATCCTGCAATTGCCAATATTGCAGTGCTTCATTACAGCGATCTTCAATTGTCCAGTCGTCGTTTAAAGTGCTGAGATTTTCTTCGGAAACATTTCCGTTAAGAATTTCCTGAAGCGCATTCATTTTATCTTCAACTTGTAAAGCCTGAGCAATACTAAGATGATTAAACTGTCCGAATATTTGCGGCAGATAATATGGCTTAGAATCGGTTTTTAATATTCCGTCAGCAGGTTGTAATTCACCCGCAATAATTTTTAATAATGTCGATTTTCCAACGCCGTTGCTTCCTATTAAAGCAATTTTTTCGCGAGGATTAACTGTAAAAGTGATTTTATCAAACAGCAAATCTTTGTTTGACTGCAGGTATGAGATATTTTGTAAAATAACCATAATTTCTTTCTTTAAGGAATAAACAAATGAGCAAGCCTTTTTGCGGCTTACCTTAAAATTGTCCGAAAGAAATTTTTAATCACATAGAGTTTGTGCGGTTTATTTAGTGTCGCAAAGATATAAAAAATATTTTTTAAGATTTGAATTCCAGATTATTCAAATTTTAAATTGGCATTTTTAGACATTAAATAGGAGGTGAGTTTTTTTATTTTTCCGTTTTCCATTTCAAAAACATCACAAAAAACGGCATCCAGTTTGTTACCATTTTTCATATTTCCTTGAACAGCACCTTCGGCAATCAGAATGTCATTTTCTTCAATTAATTTTATAATCTGAATCGTTGGACTGCCAATAAAATTGTCATTTTCAATTTCTTTGTCAAAAGCTTCTTTACCCACATGTCGGTATATTCCAGGCATTTCCCAAACTACGTCATCAGTAAGACAGGCAAGAATTCTTTGATGGTCGCTTACCATAAAAGCAGCCATATATTCGTTTACGGTTTGTTTATTTGGTGTCATAATTCGAAGAGTGATAAATGAATAGAGGTCTAAATTTACAACTTTTTAGAAATATTCCAGAAACTCATTTTTCTTCTCACAGTAAATCCTAGTTTTTCATAAAGTTTTATTGCACCAATATTACTTTCAACAACATGCAGAAACGGAATTTTGCCTTCATCAAAAATATTGTTTACAACATGCGAAGTCAGTTGTTTGGCGTAACCTTTTCCGGTATGATCTGGATGTGTTATAATGGCGCTGACTTCGGTAAAATTATTCATTTTCATTCTTTCGCCAGCAATTGATACTAACTTTCCACTGGAGAAAATTCCGTAATAACTGCCTAACAAAAATGTATTGGTTTTAAAATATCCGGGTTGAACCAAATTTACCAATTCAAATAATTCTTCTTTATGTTCTTTGGTGAGTTTAATGATTTCATTATCAAATGTTATTTGAATTTTCTCACGAACAATCATTTGAAGACAAACGAGTTCCTTGGCAATTTTTAAAGTGTCACCAATTTTAGGCTTTTCGCCAACAATAAAGAAATTTTCGCATAATGAAGCATATTTGCGTGCTGATTCTAGAGTGTTCTCAAGTTCCAAAAATCCTCCAAACGGACAATAATCAGGATTATAAAATTTGGTTCCGTTATACTCTAAAGCAAATTTTTGATGACTTTCTGATAATGAATTCCAAACGGGATTGTCTAATTTGCTTTCTTCAGTAATTTTCATTTTTATTATTTGCTTTGAGGATAAAAGAATTTAAAAGAATTTGAAACGGCAGGATGTAAAATTGTACCGTGATTCTCCTCTGGGAAATAATCAAAATAGACTTTTATGTTTTTGCTCTGAGATGCTTTTATTTTTTCTGCCAATAGATTCGCGTCAACTTCCATGACACGCGGAATTTCTGTAGGCGTAAGTCCTTCTTTACCGACTGCAATATAAATCTCTGTTTTCTGTTTGAAATTTTCCGAAAGAATTTCTGGATTCTGATTTAAAATAGAGCCATTATTCCACCATAAACTCGGACTTACAATTACGTATTTATTAAATAGTAATGGTTTTTTGAATAAGATTTCTGTTTCCAGTAACCCTCCTAGAGATTGTCCGATAATGGTTTTCGAATGGTTGGTTTTGTATTTTTTATCAATAAAAGGCTGTAATTCCTTTTCGATAAAAGCAATAAATTTATCCGAATGCCCCGTTGTTGGAAATCGGTTTTTATCATTTTGAACAGTTGTAGGAAAAGTAAAATCTCTTCTTCGATCTACGGTTGCAATACCTACAACAATCGATTTTGGAACTTGATTGATCCATTCAAAACTATTAAACTGTACTAAACCTGAGATATGGATAAAATCTTCATTTGCAGAACCATCCAATAAATAAATTACAGGGTATTTTGTGGTGTCTTTTGTTGTGTAGCCTTCAGGAAGATAAATGTTTAAAATTCGATTTTCGCCTAATTCTTTCGATTGTATTTCATCAATAACCCCAAGTACAAATGGTTTGCTGGTGTCTGTTGATTTTGATTTGTTATTTTGGCTGAAAATAGAAATTGAAAAAAGGAATAAGAGGATTGAAGTAGAGAAATTGTTCATTGTTTAAAAGAAATAGTATAAAGACGAAAGTTACGATTTTATTTTTTGAAGCTTTCGTCTTTATACTATTTTAATGACTTTTTTTATTTTTTTGCAAAAATTTCATCCAAGCCTTCAAGAGCAATTGTGAAACCTTCTTTGAAGCCCATTTCGATAATCTTTTCTAGATCAGATAATTTATCGTGTTTAATGGCAATATCTACAATTGTTGAATTTCCTTGCTCAGAAAAGTTAACGGTCCAGTCAGAACGTGGGAAATCTGCGTTTAAGTTTCCTTCGTTATCACTAAAAGCATCTAGATATTTAAAATTAGTTTTAGGCGTTATCGATGTAAAATCGGCTATTGCCCAGTGTTCTTCGCCTTCTGGTCCTACCATAGCATAAAGTCTACGGCCGCCTTCTTTAAATTCCATGCTTTTTGTTCTGGCTTTCCAAGGAGCTGGCGCCCACCATTGATCTAGGATTTCTGGTTCTGTCCATGCCGACCATACATTTGCTAGAGAAGCATTAAACTCACGTTTTACATTTACGGTGCTATTTTCTTTGTCTACAGTAAAATTCATTAATAGATTAGATTTCATTTTCTTTAGATTTTAGATTTATTACTTTTTTTTGACTCTCTTTTTATTTTTGTGCTTCAAAGATTTTGTCCAAACTTTGCATAGTGGCTGTAATTCCTTCTTTGAACCCCATTTCGATTATTTTTTCTAATTCCTCCAAGCTATCTCGTTTAATTGCAATATCAACAACCGTCAGATTCCCTTTTTCAGAAAACGTTAAATCCCAATATGAGCTTCCAAAAGCTGAATTTGGATTTCCATCAGCATCACAAAAGGCAGCTGAATATTTAAAGTTTGTTTTTGGAGAAATAGAAGTATAATCAAAAGAACTCCATCGTTCTTCGCCTTCCAGACCAACCATAGCATACAGTCTTCGTCCGCCTTCTTTAAAATCCATACTTTTTGTTTTCGATTTAAATGGAGCGGGCGCCCACCATTGATCTAAAATTTCGGGCTCGGTCCATGCCGACCAAACGTTTGATATAGGAGCATTAAATTCACGTTTTATGTTTACTGTTTTATTTTCTTTATCTACAGTAAAACTCATTACTAAATTAGATTCCATTTTCTTTAGATTTTAAGTTCATTAATACTTGATCTAATTGACTGAAACGGCTTTCCCATATTTGTTTAAATTGTTCAAGCCATTGATCAATTTCTTTCATTTTGTCAATTTTGAGTTGATAATAAATTTCTCTTCCCATCTTAGTTTCATTCAACAATTCGCATTCGTTAAGAATTTTAATGTGTTTAGAAACTGCTTGTCTTGTTGTATTAAATTGTTCTGCAATTGCATTGGGTGTTAATGCATTAGAAGCAATTAAAACCAGAATTGCTCTTCGGGTTGGGTCAGCAATGGCTTGAAAAATATCTCGTTTCATTTTTTAATTATTTAAATAAGCAACTAATCAGTTGCAAATATACGCAACTTTTTGGTTGCGCAATATAAATTTTGACTTTTTTTTTCCTCACAACTACAAAATATAGTAAAACAGAGCACAATGTAATGCTGTAAAACAAGCAGAGGCTCACTGTGTTAAGTGAGCCTCTGCTTAAATCTAATTGTAATCTTTTATAAAACTATAAAATTATTCTTGCTGAATCCATTTGTATTTTCCGTTTTCCAAATAAATTATTCCACCGCCGCAGCTTTCTTCGGCGTGAATAAATATTCCGTCATTTAGCAGTTTTATTTTGTCTTCTTCTTTGATTTCTTCATCTGCAAGTATATCGCCATTTTCGCCTACGTTATCCCAGTACAATTCATTTTTGGGTGCTTTTTCAAATATTCCAGCCCAGTCGATCTCATCAAAACCTTGATCCAAAATGTCATTTCCCATGCCAAAATAATCGGTTTTGTTTCCGTTCCCGAAAATGATTTTCAAACCGCTTTTTCCATTTTTAGTGCTTCTTACAATTTCGACAGTTTCATTTACACCATCTCCATCAAGATCACATAAAATTTTATTTGTCTTATGTTTTTTTGATAATACGATTGTATCAGCAGTATTTTTGATTTCTGTTTTTTCCGCTTTTTGAAGTGTATCTTTTTTCGTAGTTACAGTTGAGTCAGCCGGTTGTTTATCTTCTTTTTTGCAAGAGATAAAAAGGAGTGTGGTGATAATTAAAATTCTAAATTTCATATTTTATTTTTTAACTACTTCTATTTTAAGTTAAATGGTATTATTATCTGAATTTATTTCGAACAATAATATCTTTAATTTTTGCTTTTAAATCTTCGCCCGTATCATAAACCATTTGTTCGTTGTTAGGAAAAGGAACTGCGCGTTTTGTAAAATAACTAATATAGTTATCGTCGCAGGCATTTCTGTCGCCTTTGTAAGTCGAATAAATATTCTCAAAGAAATATTCGCTGGTTACAGGAAATGACTGTAGTAATTGATTTGTTCTTACATCAACATAATCTACAACTGCAGTAACTTGACAAGACTTAAATTGTCTAAATTCATAAACATTTGCACGAAGCATTCTGTAATTATCCACTTTTATTTCCTTGCCCAAACTGTCTTTTACAGGTCTTCCTCGACTGTCTAAAAGTGTTTTCATACCATCTTTAATCTGTCTTTCCTTTATAAATTCTTTCTCCTTAATTTGTTCTGGTGAAATATTTATTTGTCTAAAATTGATTATTAAGCTGTAATCGTAAGTAACATTTTTTTGTCGGGCGCTGTGGTAAACGGTCCATTTATCATTTAGTCCGTACGTTTTAAAATCCAATAAATCGTCTTGAAGCATTTTCGGAATCACCATATTGGTTTGATTTTTAGCATAAACATCTACAAAATCAGTTCCTTTAAACAGTGCGTCTTCCATTAGTTTTTTAGCATTCTTATAGTTTGGACTAATGTTTTCTAAATACGTTAAATCGTCATAGGCTTTTCTATAATCAAGTTTATTGTTTGATTTTAAAAGAGTCAAAGCATTTTCGTATAAATATCTGGTAAGAGCAATTTTACTGCTTATAATTTGGTTTGAATAGTTATCAAAAGAAAAAGAAGCATTTTTTCCCTGTTTTAATAACGGAAGAGGTAATAACGGTCTTATTTTTTCCTGACGGTTATTCAATTGTAAATAGGTATTGTAAACACGTTCAGCATTTGTAGGAGTAGCTTCTTTAATCATTAAATCAAGATCACGAAGATCTCTTTCTTTGGCTTTTGCAAAAGCTTCTTCTAGTAAATACACATAATCTTGTTTTCCTTTTGAATCTTTTTTTGTTCTCAAAGCTTCAACTGCGCGATCAATAGCACCGTCATAATTACCATCGCTTATTAAAGCCTGAGTTGTTTTTACGCCGCACGATGAGAGAATTAGAAAGAATATAGAGAATAATAAAGTAGTTTTTTGCATAGTATTTTTTTGAAAGTGCAAATATATTTCATTTAATTTTCAACAACCATGCCTTTTTTTAATTTATTTTAAGGAGCAGAGCTTTATGTTTTTACAGGAACTTTTAATCCCGCTTTCGCCTTTATATCTGTGAAGATATTGGCTAAAATGAAGTTCACCGAACAAAAATTAAAATACATCTTTAGTGAAGTAATCGGGACTAGATTAGAACGTTTGTTGTTTTACAAGAAATGTTTTTTGACGGTTTTATTTACCCGCCATATGAAGTGCAATTCGATTTCCTTCGCAGTCTTTAAATTCTGCAACCCAGCCAAATTCTCCATTTGATGTTGCAGGAAATAAAATTTCGGCACCATTTTTTACCGCTAAATCTAAAGTTTCGTTGATATTATTTGTTGCAAAATATATCAGCGTTCCATTTATTGTAGGATTGTATATTTCGCCTTGTGCCAATGCTCCCGAAATTCCGCTTTCGTTTTCCGAAACAGGAAAAAAAGCCATTTCGTTTCCATGAATAACATCTCGTTCAAAATCAAAATTAAATACAGCCGAATAAAATTGTATTGCTCTTTCGATATCGAGTACCGGAATTTCAAAATAAACAACTGGATTTGATTTGTTTGTCATGATTTTCTAATTTTTATCTGATACACAATTTCCCAAAAAATAATAGATAAAAGAGCATTTGTAAATATGGCTGTTTTAACTAAGTAAGGATCATAATTTGAAAGCAAATGCAAATTGGCAAACTGCACCGCTAAAAATAATGCTAAGGCGGCAATGGCAATAGAACAAATTATATTTAAAATTGGTTTCCATTTTAATCCTAAAAAAGCATAAATACTATTTAAAACCGCAAAACCGCAGCCCATAGTTATATAAGGATCCGTTTTTAATATTTCGCCAAGTGATAGAAAAAAATGAGTTGAGGTAAGGTATAAAAAGAATAAAATGGAATAAAGTAGAATTCGTATTTGTAGTTTCATTTTTGTAGTTTTTTATCGAGTAAAATTAATCATTTAAAATGAAGCTTTGATTAGGATTTTATTGTAAAAGTGTTTCTATTTTAGTTTCGGACTTTTCTTTTAGCGGACTGTCTGAATGCAAACTCCAAATAACTAGAAATTTTCCTTTTACGAGATATTCTTCTGGATGTTCTTTAGTTGGCTGACCTTCTTTTCCCCATAATAATCCTTGAAGAAAACGATCGCCTTTAAAAACGTGTTCAAATTCAAAATATAGTATAGAACTGCGGTCTGTTTTACTTTTAAAACTCTGAATAGCTTTACTTTTTACAGTTCCAACAATATTACTGTAGGTTTCAATGTCGTTGTAAAAAGTACAGGCCTGAGGTGTTACACAAATATTACCGTCGCTTAAAGTATAGGTTTTTGGAATTTCTTTTGGTTTTAGTTTTAAGTTTGTGATCGTTTGGCTGAATATATTGGTTGTAAGCAGTAGGGAAAATATTGATAAGGAAATCGTGATTTTCATTGATTTGGTGGTTTGATTTGTTTAGTTCTATTGAATTTTTTACTGCAGGAGTAAAAAGGTTGTGTTATTCATCATCTTTGAGATACCTGCTGTCAAAATAAATCTTGTATTCCATTGTGTTTTTTTCTTTGTAAGGTTCTCCAGTTTTTTTGTCTTTCATTTCAATAAAAAAATCTTCGCTTAAAAAATCGACACAGCCATAAATATGTTTACGATCAGATTTATTGTTAGGTAATCTGTTGAGAACAAGTTTTGAAGTTCTTGTGTAAACGAGTATTTCGCTTTTAGCATCTACCTGGTCTCTACTTGTAAAATAAGAGGGATAACCCCAAAATTTGCGCAATTTTATTTCTGCGGTTTTATTTGGAAATACTTTTGCAACGAAACCGTAAACCTGAAATCTACTGCCAAAACCACCTTTAATAATAAGTGTGTCATTTTCGTAATAATGATTGCACATAAAATCTTTTTTTGTAAAATCATTTTTTAGATGATCATAAAATATAGTGTCTTCGACCATATTTTTTCCTCTATAAACTGTTCCATAAATCGAATCTATCGCATATTGTGATCCGTTGTTTGTTGTATTTATATTTTCAAGAGCCAATGCTTTTATTTTTGGGTCTAAAATTATTTTGATTGTTTTTTGAGAATAAATAAAATTTGCTGATAAGACAAAAAATAAAGTGAGTAGATTTAATTTCATAGGTTTAAAGTTTGGATTGGAATTTTGGTTGTGCACAAAAAAAGCACAAAATAAAAAGATATTTGTGCTTTCATTAAATTTATTGTTGAGGAATTATTTTCCTTTTAGTAATTTTTCTAAATATTCGTTTTTGTCTTTTTCAGCCTGAACCAAACGTTCGTAAAGTTCTACAACTTTGTCAAGTGGGTTGAATGTGCAATTGTTTGGATTATTAAATATTCCGTTTCCTGCTGTACTATTATCGTAAAAGTTATTAAAATAATTGAATACATTTTCTTCTGAGAAACTTTCAATAGTTTCTACCGAAACGTCTAATGCTTTTGCAATTTGAGCAAGTTTTTCGGGATCTATAGTTTCATTTGATTCAATTATGGAAATTGCTTTCTGACTTGCTCCAATAGCTTCTGCAAGTATTTCCTGCTTCATACCTCGAAGTTCCCTAATTCGGCTGATGTTTCTGCCGATATGTTTTGGTTTTGCTGTTGTGCTCATATTTCAAAGGTATTTAATTTTTTTGATTTTATTGAAGAGTAAATATATGATTTTTCTGAGGTGATTTGTTATTCGAAGTTTTAGTTTTCAATTATCCACAATCTTGTCATTTCGACGAAGGAGAAATCTTCGCAAGTAGCTCCACAAAGATTAGAAACGTTATTCAAATAAATAATTAAGGAAATCCAAATTTGGATTAATAGTTTTGATTAATTCAAATTTCTTTTCTCTTCGCCAGTCTTTTACTTCTTTTTCTCGGGCAATGGCTTCTTGAATCCAAGTGAATTTTTCGAAATATAGTAAGTATGTGGTATTATATTTTGACGTAAAACTTTTGTTTTTATTTGTATTATTTTCTTTATGTTGGCCTAAACGAATTTTTAAATTATTTGTTACTCCAGTATAGAAAACGGTTTTGTGTTTATTGGTTAGGATGTATACGTAGTAAGTATGATAGCCTTCTTGATGCATTTTTTTGATGCTAAAGATAAAATTTATTTTAAGATTTTTCTTTCTTTTTTGATGTGGTTTTGTTTCTAATCTTTGTGGAGCTACTTGCTAGGATTTCTCCTCCGTCGAAATGACAAACTTGATGGTTGCTTTGCGTTTGTGTTGATTTTTTTGCGGATTTTCTTGCGAAGATTTGCTTCGTCTGTTCGCTATCGCTCGAGTCTCCTTCGGTCGAAATGACAAATATTGTGGTTAATGTGCGTGTGCTTCGACTTCGCTCAGCCTGACAATTATACTAGATAGAAAAATCTGCGAGAAACAAAAAAATCCCGCCTCAATTAAGAAACGGGATTAAAATGATATTCTCTTTTTTTTTTATTTTAAACTGTTGCAGCAATTTCTTGTGGCAACGGAATTTGATTTTTAAGTAAATCTTCAAATGTTTCAGCTTGACGAATTAAGATTCCTTGTCCGTTCATCCATAAAACTTCGGCCGGTTTGTATCTTGAATTGTAGTTTGAAGACATTGAGAAACAATATGCGCCAGCATTTCTGAAAGATAAAATGTCACCTTCAGTAATTTCTTGAATTCTGCGGTTGTTTGCAAAAGTATCCGTTTCGCAAATGTATCCTACAACTGAGTAAAAACGCTCTTTTCCTTTTGGGTTTGAGATGTTTTCGATATGGTGTGAAGATCCGTACAACATTGGACGAATTAAGTGGTTGAAACCACTGTCAACTCCAGCGAAAACTGTAGATGTTGTTTGTTTTACTACGTTTACTTTTACTAAGAAATGACCTGCTTCGCTCACCAAGAATTTTCCTGGTTCGAAAATCAAAGTTAAATCTCTGCCGTATTCTGTACAGAAAGCGTTGAATCTTTTAGATAGTTTTTTACCTAATTCTTCGATGTCTGTTTCGATATCGTCTTTTTTGTAAGGAACTTTGAATCCGCTTCCGAAATCTAAGAATTGTAATTCTTTGAAATGTTTAGCCGTATCAAATAAGATTTCAGCAGCATACAAGAATACTTCAATATCTAAAATATCAGATCCTGTGTGCATGTGAATACCTACAATGTGCATTTTTGTGTTTTCAACAATTCGCAAGATATGCGGAATCTGGTGAACAGAAATTCCGAATTTACTATCGATATGTCCAACAGAAATATTAGCATTTCCGCCCGCCATTACGTGTGGATTGATACGAATACATACTGGAATATGTGGATGTTTTGTTCCGAATTGCTCTAAAATAGATAAATTGTCGATATTGATTTGTACACCCATTGCAGCAACTTCTTCGATTTCTTCAAGAGAAACGCCGTTTGGTGTAAAGAAAATCTTTTCGGGTTCATAGCCAGCATGAAGTCCTAACTGAACTTCCTGAATTGATACAGTATCTAAGCCAGACCCCATGTTCTTTAATAACTGAAGAATCGCAACGTTTGACAATGCCTTCATGGCATAATTAACTCTTAAGTTTTCTACCTTAGAGAAAGCTTTAGTTAACCTGTTGTACTGAGATTGGATTTTTTCGGCATCGTAAACATACAATGGACTTCCAAATTGGTCTGCTAACTGCAGTAAATCTTTTGCTTGCATTTTTAAATCATTTTGGGCAAAGTTATTACACTTTTGATTACCAGCAAATAAATTGTAGAAAAATAACAAATTGTAACAAATTGTTTAATTTTGAACAAAAAGTTGCTTATTTTGAGTTTTTGTAACCTTTTCTGAGATGCTGAGGTTCTTAGATGCTAAGATACTAAGTTTTTTCGCCACGAATTACACGGATTTGACTAATTCTAAAATGCTATTAAAATTGTTTTTTTGCCACAGATTAAAATGATTTTCACAGATTATTTTTGTTTGCCACGAATTTCTCTAATTTACACGAATTTTTTAGTCTAAGATTTTTCGCAAAATGCTAAAACATAGCCCGTGGTTGAAACCACGGGAAACGTTACGAATTGGGCGTAATTATATATTGAGTTCCCGTGGTTGAAACCACGGGCAATATTTGAAAATCAGATTTTTTAATTTTTATTTTTCGCAAAATACTAAAACATAGCCCGTGGTTTCGACCACGGGAAACGTTGCGGATTGGACGTCATCATATATTGTGTCCCCGTGGTTGAAACCACGTGCTATATTTAATTTTAGAAGCGAGCAAAAAAGAGAAATTAGTGGAAATTTGTGTAATTCGTGGCAAATAAAAAAAACAAAACCCCTGAATATAAATTCAAGGGTTTGTTAGTAGTTATGTTGTTTATCGGAAAAGATTAATAAAATGCAAGGAAAAAAACTTAGTATCTTAGCATCTAAGAACCTCAGAACCTTAAATTATAAGCTCGGTAAATCTCCTTTTCCTTTAGTAGGCAAGTTAGTAGAGCCCATTAAGAACAAATCTACCTCTCTTGCTGCTTCGCGACCTTCTGAAATAGCCCACACGATTAATGATTGTCCTCTTCTCATATCACCCGCAGTGAAAATGTGAGGAACGTTTGTCTGATAGTTATGCGCTTTGTAATTGCTTCTAAAATCAGTTTCGATTCCTAATTGCTCGCTTAAAGTTTTTTCTGGACCTGTAAATCCTAAAGCTAATAAAGCTAAATCGCAAGGCCAAATTTTCTCAGAACCTTCTTTTTCGATTAATTCAGGGCGCTGACCTGGAGTCATTTTCCATTGTACTTCAACGGTTTTTAAACCAGTTAATTCGCCTTTATCGTTAGAAATAAATTCTTTAGTGTTGATTAACCAGTTTCTGTCGCAGCCTTCTTCGTGAGAAGATGATGTTTTCAGTTGCAACGGCCAGAAAGGCCAAGGAGTTGACTCGCTTCTTCCAACTGGAGGTTTTGGTAAAATCTCAAAGTTAGTTACTGATTTTGCTCCGTGTCTGTTTGAAGTTCCAATACAGTCAGAACCAGTATCTCCACCACCAATAACGATTACATCTTTACCAGTTGCTTTAACTTGATCTGGAATTGATTCTCCAAATAAAACTTTAGTTTGTTGTGTTAAGAAATCCATTGCCTGAACAACGCCTTTGCTTTCGATTCCTTTAGTTGGCAAACTTCTTCTTTCAGTTGCTCCTCCGCATAAAACGATAGAATCAAATGCGTTTAATTCTGCTACACTAAAGTTAACACCAACATTTACATCAGTTTTGAAAGTGATTCCTTCTGCTTCAAGAATTGCAACACGACGGTCGATGATTCCTTTTTCTAATTTGAAGTTCGGAATTCCGTAACGTAATAAACCTCCAATTGCATTGTCTCTTTCAAAAACGGTAACGGTGTGTCCTGCTCTGTTTAATTGCTGTGCAGCTGCAAGTCCCGCAGGTCCTGAACCAATAACGGCAACTGTTTTACCAGTTCTTGTTTTTGGAGTCTGTGGTTTGATCCAGCCTTCAGCAAAACCAATTTCAACAATGTTTTTCTCAATGTTTTCGATTGATACTGGATCTTTAATGATTCCTAATACACATGCTTTTTCGCATGGAGCAGGGCATAAACGACCTGTAAATTCTGGAAAGTTATTAGTCGATTGTAAAATCTCTAATGCACTTTGCCATTCTTCCTGATGTACCATATCGTTGAAGTCCGGAATTAAATTTCCTAACGGACAACCACTGTGGCAAAAAGGAATACCACAATCCATACATCTTGAACCTTGTTCTTTTACTTTATCTTTTGCTAACGGAATAGTGAATTCGTTGTAGTTAGAAACACGTTCTGCTACTGCTAAATTACTTTCGTCGGCTCTGTTATATTCTTTAAATCCGCCTATTTTACCCATGACATTTAAATAAATTTAGTTGTGAGTTGTAAAATGTGAGAGGTGAGTTAAAAACTTAGCACCTCTGCACCTTTGTATCTCAGAACCTTTTAATTAAGCTATTAATTCTTCTATTTGTTTTTCTTCTGCAATTCTTTGTAATGCTTTTTTGTAATCAGTTGGCATTACTTTTACGAAGTGCTGTTGTTGGTTTTCCCAGTCTGCTAAAATTCTTTTTGCTAATGGACTGCTTGTGTACAATGAATGATTTTTGATCAATCGTCTTAGTTTCGTAACGTCCTCTTCTTCTAACGGATCGAATGCAACCATTTCCATGTTACAAACTGTCGAATCGAATTTCTTATTTGGATCGTAAACATAAGCTACACCACCGCTCATACCAGCTGCGAAGTTTCTTCCTGTTTTTCCTAAAACTACTACTGTACCACCGGTCATGTATTCGCATCCGTGGTCTCCAATTCCTTCAACAACTGCTGTTGCTCCAGAATTTCTCACACAGAAACGTTCTCCGGCCATTCCATTAATATAAGCCTCTCCGGTAATAGCTCCGTAAAGGGCAACGTTTCCGATAATGATATTGTCTTCAGGTTTAAAAGTTGCAGTAGGAGGTACTTTTACAATTAATTTTCCTCCAGAAAGACCTTTTCCTAAATAATCATTACAGTTTCCGTGAATTTTAAATGACAATCCGTTTGTTGCAAAAGCACCAAAACTTTGTCCGGCAGAACCTTCAAAATCAACTAAAATAGTGTCATCAGGTAATCCTTGTGCGCCGTAGATTTTTGAGATTTCGTTACTCAAAATCGCACCTACAGAACGGTCTGTATTTTTAATTTTAAAGGTTACTCTTGTTTTCTCTTTTCTATAAATAGACGGAATCGCTTCTTTAATAATGTCAAAATCTAATACGTTTTCAAGTTGGTGATCTTGAGTAGTTGTGTTGTGATTTGGCTGCGTTTTCGCTTTTTCCGGTTTGTATAGAATTGGTGACAAGTCTAAACCATTTGCTTTATAATGTTTGATGGCTTTGTTCACATTTAATTTTTGTGACTGACCTACCATTTCTTTTAAAGTTCTGAAACCTAACTGCGCCATGATTTCTCTTAGCTCTTCAGCAATGAAATACATGAAGTTGATTACGTGCTCTGGAGTTCCTTTGAAATTTTTTCTTAATTCAGGATCCTGAGTTGCAATACCAACCGGGCAAGTATTTAAGTGACAAGCTCTCATCATGATACATCCAGAAGCTACAAGCGGTGCAGTTGCAAAACCAAATTCTTCAGCTCCTAATAAAGCTGCGATAGCGACATCACGACCTGTTTTCAGCTGTCCGTCACACTCTAAAACTACACGGCTTCTTAAATCATTTAATATCAAAGTCTGCTGCGCTTCCGCTAAACCAAGTTCCCATGGAATACCTGTGTGCTGTAAAGATGTTAATGGTGCAGCTCCCGTTCCTCCGTCGTAACCAGAAATTAAGATAACGTCAGCTTTTGCTTTGGCAACACCGGCAGCGATGGTTCCAACTCCAACTTCAGAAACTAATTTTACGTTTACACGTGCTTCACGGTTTGCATTTTTCAAATCGTAAATTAACTGAGATAAATCCTCAATTGAATAAATATCGTGGTGAGGAGGAGGCGAAATTAAACCTACATAAGGTGTAGAGTTTCTTGTTTCAGCAATCCAAGGCACAACTTTTTCTCCAGGTAACTGTCCACCTTCACCAGGTTTCGCACCTTGAGCCATTTTAATCTGAATTTCTTTAGCGTTTGTCAAATAGTTGATCGAAACACCAAAACGTCCTGACGCAACTTGTTTGATTGCAGAGTTTCTAGAATCTCCGTTAATTTCTTTCTGGAAACGTTTTGGATCTTCTCCACCTTCTCCAGAGTTACTTTTTCCACCGATTCTGTTCATTGCAATCGCTAAATTCTCGTGTGCTTCTCTAGAAATAGATCCGTAAGACATTGCACCCGTTTTGAATTTTTTTACAATTTCTGTCCAAGGCTCTACTTCGTCAATAGAAATTGGATCTAAATTATTGAATTCAAATAAACCTCTAATCGTCATTAAGTTTGAGCTTTGCTCATTAACGGCATTTGAGTATTCTTTATAACTTTCTGGGCTGTTTAAACGAACCGCTTGTTGTAATTTAGAAATAGTGGTTGGGTTAAACATGTGTTTTTCACCACCACGTCTCCATCTGTAAATACCTCCAATTTCAAGAGAAAGCAAACTTGCTACTTTTGAATTTGGGAAAGCTTTTTGGAAACGTTTTTTAACCTCTTTTTCAACTTCCATTAAACCAATTCCTTCAATTCTTGATGGAGTGTAAGGGAAGTATTTTGAAGTAAATGTTTTGTTTAAACCTAAAATCTCGAAAATTTGAGCAGCTCTGTATGAATGTAAAGTAGAGATACCAATTTTGTTCATGATTTTAACGATTCCTTTTGCAATCGCTTTATTGTAGTTAACTACAGCGTAATCTGCTTTTACTCCAGTGATGAAACCTTGTGCAACTTGATCGTAAATGATTTCGTTTACCATGTACGGATTGATTGCACTTGCGCCGTATCCGAATAATAAAGCAAAATGATGAGGTTCGCGTGGTTCAGCAGATTCGATGATGATTCCGAATTTAGAACGAACCTGTAAAATGTTTAGAGAGTGGTGAATGTAAGAACAAGCCAATAACATTGGAATTGGAGCTAGTTCTTCGCTAACACCTCTATCAGAAAGAATGATAATGTTGCATCCTTCAGAAACAGCTTTAAAAGTTGCTTGAACACATTTTTCAAGAGCACGTTCTAAACCATTTACTCCTTTTTCTATTTTG
Organism: Flavobacterium sp. YO64; assembly: GCF_004119505.1. Lineage (NCBI taxonomy): Bacteria > Pseudomonadati > Bacteroidota > Flavobacteriia > Flavobacteriales > Flavobacteriaceae > Flavobacterium > Flavobacterium sp. YO64. The sequence continues at coordinate 19,697 of NZ_NRQV01000013.1, forward strand.
TATAAAGTAGAAATGGTAGCCGATTTGAAATCTGCGTGGTCAATGTTTCTGATTTTATCTAAATCCTCATTAGAAATAACTGGATTTTGAATTTTTAGTTTTTTACATTGTTTTGACTCAATTTCAAAAATATTGAAATCACCGCCAATCGCTAAACTAATATCAGTAATAATTTCTTCACGAATACCATCCAAAGGCGGATTGGTAACCTGAGCAAATAATTGTTTGAAATAGTTGTATAACAATTGAGGCTGATCTGACAATACTGCCAATGGTGTATCGTTACCCATAGAACTGATTGCTTCAGCTCCTTGACCTCCCATTGGGTTGATGATTGTTTTTAAATCTTCAATTGTGTAACCAAACAAACGCTGTCTTGTTAAAAAATCTAGTTTTTCAACAGGAGTAGGGTTGTTGGTATAAGGAACTTTAGCAAGAGGCAATAAGTTAGCATCTAACCATTCTTGGTAAGGACGTTTTGTAACGATTGATTTTTTTACTTCTTCGTCTTCGACGATACGACCTTCATTCATGTCAACCAAGAACATTTTTCCTGGCTCTAAACGTCCGTGCTGAATTACATCTTCTGGATCGATATCTAATACACCAATTTCTGATGACATGATTACGAAACCACTGTGTGTTAATGTATAACGAGAAGGACGCAATCCGTTTCTGTCTAGTAAAGCACCAATTACGTTTCCATCTGTAAATGGAATAGAAGCAGGGCCATCCCAAGGTTCCATGATACAAGCGTTGTATTCATAGAAAGCTCTTTTTTCTGGAGACATGGTTTGATGTTTTTCCCAAGCTTCAGGAACAACCATCATCATTGCCTCTGGAAGAGAACGACCTGTCATTAATAAAAGTTCAACCACCATATCCATAGAAGCAGAATCTGATTTTCCTTCTAAGATAATTGGGAATAATTTTTTGATATCATCGCCAAAAACTTTGCTTTGCATAAGCTCTTCACGAGCACGCATACGGCTTACGTTTCCACGAAGTGTGTTGATCTCACCATTATGACACATGTATCTAAACGGTTGAGCTAAGTCCCAAGATGGGAATGTATTTGTAGAGAAACGTTGGTGTACAAGTGCTAAACGAGTCACCAAGTCTGGATCTTTCAAATCTATATAATAACGGCTGATGTCTTCCGGCATCAATAGACCTTTATATATTATAGTAGTTGTCGATAAACTAGTAAAATAAAACATGTGGCTTTCAGAGGTTTTAGATCCTCTTACAGCATGTTCAGCAATTTTTCTAGCAGCAAAAAGTTTTGCATTAAATTCTTGTTCCGTTAAATCTTGTCCGTTTTTAGAAACGAAAACTTGTTTAACTGTTGGTTCTTTTTCTGCGGCGATCTGCCCTAAATTTTCAACGTCAACTGGCACATCTCTCCAACCTAAAACTTTTAAGTTTTGGTCTTTAATAGTTGCCTCAAATGCATTAATACAAAAAGAAACTTGGTTTTTGCTTTTTGGTAAAAAAACCATTCCTACTGCATACTCACGCGCTTCTGGGATTTCAAAGTCACAAACTTTTTTAAAAAAATCATGAGGGATATCAAACAAAATCCCTGCTCCGTCTCCAGTTCTTCCATCAGAACTAACGGCACCACGATGTTCCAATTTAATTAAGATGTCTAATGCTTTGTGAATAATATCGTTTGATTTAATACCATTCAAATTACAAATAAATCCTGCACCACAATTGTCGTGTTCAAATTCAGGCAAATAAAGCCCTTGTTCTTTAACTTTCATTCTTGATATTTTTTCTACAAAAATAAAGATTTCGTTAAACATAATGTATTGAAATTATAAATTGACTTACATTTTTGTTGTAATAATAGAAAAACGCTTCTTAATTGATAATAATGTTATATTGACCATTGCGAAATGATAAAATGACAATGCACTTTAAAATATATTAAGAAAAATCGTCGTTGAGCTACTGAATTCGGTGAATTTTTTGTTAAATCTCAAACGATATAGTGATTTTAAGTTAACATTAACAAAGTGTTTCGGTAACGATTTGTTTGCTTTGAAAAAGAATAATCCTATAATACCTATTTGAGGTGTTTTTTAATTGAAAAAGATTTTACTATTAAGTTGAATTTTGCTACTTTTGTCGCACTTTTATTCTGAAATAAATTCAGAACCAGACAAATTCTATATTATGAACATACACGAATATCAAGGAAAAGAAATTTTAGCAAGTTACGGAGTACGCATTCAACGCGGAATTGTGGCTAACAATGCGGTTGAAGCTGTAGCTGCTGCAAAACAATTAACTGCCGAAACTGGTACAGGATGGCATGTTATTAAAGCACAAATTCACGCAGGTGGTCGTGGAAAAGGTGGTGGAGTTAAGTTGGCTAAAAACTTGCAACAAGTTGAAGAAATCGCTGGACAAATCATCGGAATGCAATTAATTACACCTCAGACATCTGCTGAAGGTAAAAAAGTAAACAAAGTTTTAGTTGCTGAAGATGTTTACTATCCAGGTGAAAGCGAAACTTCTGAATTTTATGTTTCTGTTTTATTGAATAGAGGTACAGGTCGTAACATGATTATGTATTCTACTGAAGGTGGAATGGATATCGAAGAAGTTGCTGAGCACACTCCACACTTAATCTTTACTGAAGAAATCGATCCATCTGTTGGATTACAAGGTTTCCAAGCAAGAAGAATTGCCTTTAACTTAGGTCTTTCTGGAAATGCTTTCAAAGAAATGGTTAAGTTCATCGATGCATTATACAATGCTTACATTGGTTCTGATGCTTCAATGTTTGAAATCAACCCAGTTTTAAAAACATCTGATAACAAAATTTTAGCTGTTGATGCTAAAGTTAATATCGACGATAACGCTTTATACAGACAACCAAAATATGCTGAAATGAGAGATATCCGTGAGGAGAATCCAATCGAAGTTGAAGCTAAAGAAGTTGGTCTAAACTATGTTGACCTTGACGGTACTGTAGGATGTATGGTAAACGGAGCTGGTCTTGCAATGGCGACTATGGATTTAATTAAATACGCTGGTTTCGAGCCTGCTAACTTCCTTGACGTTGGTGGAACTGCTGATGCAAAACGTGTTGAAACAGCTTTCAGAATTATCTTGAAAGATCCAAACGTAAAAGCTATCTTAATTAACATCTTTGGAGGTATCGTTCGTTGTGACCGTGTTGCTCAAGGTGTTGTTGATGCTTACAAAAACATGGGAGACGCTATCAATGTGCCAATCATTGTTCGTTTGCAAGGAACAAATGCTGAAATTGCAAAAGAATTAATTGACAATTCAGGTATGCCAATCTTATCTGCAGTTCAATTCCAGGAAGCTGCTGACCAAGTTAAAGCTGCTCTTTCTTAATTAAATAAGAAATCAAATTATATAGAAAATCCATTCCACTTCGGAGTGGATTTTTTTATTTAACCGCAAAGCACGCAAAGTTTTTTTGCTAAGGATTGTGAATACAAACGCAAAGTTCGCAAAGCTATATGATAAGCTTTGCGAACTTTACGTTTATGAAGAGTATTATATTTAAAAAATCTTTGCGTGTTTGCGGTTAAATCACTCAGTTTATTTCAAAACAGTCGATAAGTCTACAAGTTCAAACGTTGGATCATTTTCAATAAGCTGTCTAAACATCGCAGCATGGCCGCCGCCAACTAGAACCATTATTTTATCATCTTTGCTTTCAGTTAGCTTTTGGATTAAAGAATACATGTATAAGTTTCGTTTGTACCAATTTGTCACTAAAGAGGCGCCTGTAAAATCATCTGGTTTTCCAGTTCTGTTTGCTACTTCTAAGTACCATTGTAAGTTATCTTTGTCCGTTTCTTTTTCATTGAAATAAAGCATAAGTTCTGTTAAAGTGCTTTTTGAAATTCTCTCATTTTGTTCGTTCTGATATTGTGCCATCATGTTTTTAGTCTTCTCCATCAAATCCTTTTGATCCGCTTTTTCCATACTCATCATTAAACTATCGTAAGGAAAAGGAGTGCGATAATCAATTGCGTATAATTTTTTGTGATTTAGTTTTTTCGCCGTGCGAAGTGCCAATTGCGTAATTTCGTTTGCATCTTTTTTGAAAAGACTATCAGTGTTTTTATTGTAAAACTTATCTAATTCAGCTTGTTTGGTGAATCTCCATTCAACAAAAATTTTGTCTGGGCCAAATTTCTTGATTTTGTCGCTCATGGTTTCAAGCTCTTTTTGACTTTTTTCAGACATAACATTAAATGTCTTTATTTTGGCAACATCATTTCCTGGATTTGCAAAATGAAAAGTTCCAATTAACAAGATTTGTTTCTTTTTTGTTTGAGCAGATGATAGGTTAAATGTAATAAGGGCTAGTAATAAGATGATTTTTTTCATGATGATTTTGTGTTTAAATTCATTGCAAATGTAGGGGCAGATTCTAGGCTTTTTTTTCGGTTTTGATGAACACTTAGTTTCACTTGACCAACTGTCGATATTTTGTTTTCAAAATGTTGGTATACTATTTTTCATGGTTCATCATTAAAAAAATGGGGTTTCATATAAATACCATTTAGATTTAAAGTCATAATTGTATTTTTGAACTTATAACTGATATTTATGAAACTTAAAATTCCTTTTTACTACCACATTATCCTTTTTCTTGGATTGTTTTTAACCTACTGTCTTTGGGATTATGGAATTAACAATAAAATAATAATGGTCGAGCGAACCAAGCTTTACTTTTGGATTACATCGACTTTTTTTCTTTCTGTTTTTGTAGTTTATATAGTCAATTTTTATACGGTTTGTGATTGGTTTTTGAATCGAAAGAAAATTCATTTTTATTTTTTAAGCATTCCATTTTCGTTAACCCTTTTTGCTGGAGTCAGATATGTTTTTCAGGAAGTAATTATGTTTAATATTATTGGAGTGCATAACTATCATGTTGGCGATTTAGAATGGAGTTTTTATATTCGTGATAATTTCTTTTTTGGATTACCTGCTGTTATTTTTAGCGCGCTGAGTTATTTGTTTTGGCAGTTTCAGAGTGCACAGCAGCAAAATCAAGAATTACTTTTAGAGAATAAAAAAGCTCAATTTCAAATGTTGAAAGCTCAGGTGAGTCCTCATTTTTTGTTTAATACGCTGAATTCTTTTTACAGTCAGTTGGTTTTAAAAGATGATGAAATGGCCTCGGATGTTTTAGTGCTTTCCGATTTACTGCGCTATGTTATTACTGAAACTGATAAAGATGAGGCAGTACTTTCAAAAGAAGTTCAATTTATTCAGAATTATATTCATTTACAGAAAAAACGATTTGAAGATCAATTGTATCTGGATTTTTCTATTGAAGGAAATTATTCGAATGAAAGAATTCTTTCATCAGCTTTGATTCATTTTGTAGAGAATGTTTTTAAACACGGAAAATTTAATAGTGAACAGGAAAAAGCAGTTATTTTGATTAAAATAAAAGAGGATTTTTTAGAGATTTCAACATTTAATTATATTGTTGAAGGCGAGAATTATTCTTCGACAGGAATTGGTTTTGATAACTTAACCAAAAGATTAGAGTATATGTATAAAGGTAAATTTGTACTTGAAAAAACAGAAGAAAATAATACCTTTAAAACTTACTTAAAAATACCACTAAAAAAATAATTTATGGCTTTTAAATGTATTATTGTTGACGATGAACCGCCGGCAACTCGTATTCTGGAGAATTATATTGGTAAAGTTAATTTTCTTGAAAAAACGGGAGTTTTTAATGATTCATTAAAGGCTTTAGAATTTATAAATACACAAGCAGTTGATGTTATTTTTTTAGATATTCAAATGCCGCAATTAACAGGTTTACAGATTTCTAAAATTATTTCAAAAGATATTAAAGTTATTTTTACAACGGCATATCCTGATTTTGCCTTGGAAGGTTTTGAATTGAACGCGGTTGATTATTTATTAAAACCCATTTCGTTTGAACGTTTTTATCAAGCAGTTTCAAAGCTGAATTCGGAATCAAAAACGATTGTTTCAAGTCAGAATAATACTCCCGATTTTCTATTCATCAAAACAGATGGAAAGAATAAATTCCAGAAGATTTTTCTAAACGATATTTTGTATGTAGAAAGTCTGCAGAATTACGTTTGTATTCATACTTCGAAACAGCAGATTATTACACATTCGTCATTAAAAAATGTAATAGAATCACTTCCTGAAAATGATTTTATTCAGATTCATAAATCGCATGCGATTTCTTTACAGCATATTGAATCTACTGATAATTTTTCTGTTTTTGTAAACGGAAAAGAATTGCCAATTGGTGCTACTTTTAAAGATGCTTTTTTTGATAAAATAGAAGAGAATAAGATATAGATTTTTAACCGCAAAGCACGCGATTTTTTAAGTAAAAACTTTGCGTGCTTTGCGGTTAAATTCTCAATTACGATTTTTTCTTATTGCCGTTTTTGAAAACCACTTTTTCTACAACAGATGGTTTTCCATTTCCTTTAGGAAATGCTTTCTTTTTAGGTTTTCCAGCTGATGAACCTGACTTTGATGAACTTTGATCACCTCTATATTTTTCTGAATCTTTTGGAGAAGCTTTAAATTCTGGTCTTTCTTTAGAAGTTTCTTTCTTTGGAATTTCAGATTTATGTTTTGCTAAAACATCTGTTGGGTTTTTCGGATTTTCTTTAGTTCCTCTCAAATGAATTACCAATCCGTTTAAGAAATTACGCAAAACCTGATCGCCGCATTCCATATAGTTTGGATGATCTTCGGCTCTAAAAAAAGCACCTAATTCTGATTTTGAAATTCTAAAATCTACTAATTCTAAAATTTCAACTATTTGGTCATCACGGAGCATCAAAGCCACGCGAAGTTTTTTAAGTATATCGTTATTTGTCATCGTTTATTTTTTACAAAGGTACGTTTTAAAAGCAAAGATTTAGAGTATTTTTTTTCGCTGCGAATTACACAAATTTCCACTAATTTATTTAAAATTTTAATTCGTGAAAATTTGTGTAATTCGCGGCAAACTTTTTTATTTATGATTTAAGACCTGAACTAACTTATCTAAATCTTCTTTTAAATGGTTTGCGGTAATTACTATGCGATTTAATGGTTCTGCTTCTTTGGTGTATTTAAAACTGGCGATAATTATTTTTTCTTGTTTTAGTTTTTCTACTAATTCATTTGATAAAAGATAAATCAAAGGATAGTTTTTATCAAATAGAATATTGTTGTTTTTGATTAAAATCGAATCGATATATTCTAAATTGTCTAAGAGTTTTTTGTGTTGCAAAGTGTAGATTTCTGCCGCATCTGAAAGTGTTTGCACAAATGCAGGGTTCATTCCAGCTGCGCTGGTAAAAGTTTCTAACTCCTTTATTTCATTGATAAATTTTAAATCAGATGCAATAACACCGCCAGTTAATCCAAATGCTTTTCCTAAAGACGAAACCATTATTTTTCTTTTAATAGAAAAGTCAATTGAAGAATAAATTCCAGAACCATTTTTACCGACAATTCCCAATGAATGAGATTCGTCAATAAGCAATGTAATTTCTTTATGATTTGGAATTTGCTTTAAGAAAGACAAATCAACAGGTTTTGTTTCAAACGAAGGAACTCCATCAGTAAGAATCGCTATTTTCTCCCGCTTTGAATCTAATAAACGTTCGTTTAATTGATTATTTACAAATAACGGAATGCTACTTTCGATTCGGATTGCATTATGTGTATCATTCAAATGAAAAAAACAGTCAGTTTGCTTCTTTATTAAATCTATAACCAATTTTCCCGCCAGCATTCCAGAAGAAACAGTAACAGCACTTTCTGAACCAATATGTGAAGCTAAAAAGGTTTCGCCTTCATCATAAGCCTTTAATTTGATGTTTGCGGTTCTTGAACTGCCATAAGTAGTTCCCCAGTTTAAAATGTTTTTAACGACCAGATTCTGAAAAGCTTTATTGGTTGGAAGTCCTAAATAAGCAGTTCCGCCAAAATACAAAAACTGTTCTTGGTCAATTTCAATAACTCGATCGGGAAATTTTTCGACTTTCATTTTTTACAACAGTGTAACACCAGTTCCGTTTAGATTAGAATAACTTACAACACCATCTTTTATAGTTACGCCAGTTGCAATATCTTCCGCTAAAAGCAGTGCTCCATCCATATCCACATAATCAAGTTGAGGCAATAAATGAGCGATTGCAGAAATACCCACAGTAGATTCGGTCATACAGCCCACCATAGTTCTCAATCCTAGTTTTTTAGCTTCTTCAATCATACGTTTTCCTGGAGTTAATCCGCCGCATTTTACCAATTTTACATTTACACCGTGAAAATGATTAAAACATTTAGCAACGTCTTCTTCAATAATACAACTTTCGTCAGCAATAATAGGTAAAACAGAATGTTTGAAAACTTCTCTATGTGCTTCCCAATTGTCTGCTTTCATAGGCTGTTCTAAAAATTCTACACCTAGTTTTTTTAGTTCTATAGCATTGTTGATCGTTTCTTCTACTCCCCAGCCGCAATTTGCATCAATTCTAAAAACGGCGTTTGTGTGTTTACGAAGCTCTTTTACAATTGCAATATCTTCTTTAGTTCCCAATTTAATTTTATAGATCGGCCACGGTAGTTCCTGCATTTTTGAAACCATTTTTTCAATAGAAGCAATCCCGATTGTATAATCTGTCATTGGATTTCTTTCGATGGTGTAGTTCCATAACTCATATAATTTTTTGCCTTTTTTGCGTGCATACAAATCATTATAAGCCAAGTCTAAAGCGCAAAGTGCAAACATATCATCTTTTAAATACGGATGAATTTTTGACCAAAATACTTCGGGAGTTTCATTTTCAGTACTTTCAATAATGGTTCTGATTTTTTCTAAATCTTCCATCATCATTGGAACTGTGGTTTTGTAATATGGGTTTGAAGTAGCTTCTCCAAAACCCGAAAAACCATCGCTTTGCAGCTCAACGATTAACGAAGGCTGAAAATCAATTGATTCTCTCGAAATAGTAAAAGTATGTTTTAGCTTTAGGTTATATTCTTTTAAAATTAGTTTCATATTTGATGCTGTTTTTTTGTCTGTATTTTGCTCAATAACCAAGCCAAAGAACCGCTTTTGTAAAGCCGTCTCGCCATAGTTTTTCCTTGTGTTCGCCGCCTTGTACAATCTTTGTTTTAGTAAGATGTAGGCAATAGCAGCGGTTTTTGTCCACTAAACGTTCCATTTTATTTAAATCGCTTACCATATCGTCGCTCTCTTTATCTCCGCAGAGAAAATAAATTTGCGTTTTATTTTTTGGCGTCTGTTCCGTTAAAGTATAAATATCATTTGAAAACCAAAATGACGGGGAAAAAACACCCGCCTTGCCAAAAACTTCAGGATATTTAAGAATAGCATAATAAGAAACTAAACCGCCAAGTGAACTTCCCATTATGGCAGTGTTTTTTGCTTTGGTTTTGGTTCTATAATGTGTGTCGATGTAAGGTTTTAAAGTTTTTACAATAAAATCAAGATAATCGTCTGCTTTTCCGCCGCCGTATTTTTCATTTTTGTATGGCGTTAATTCATCAATGCGTTTTTCATTGCCATGTTCAATTCCAACTACGATTACTGGAGCTTTAAGACTGTCTAATTTTTCATCGACATTCCATTCGCCGGAATAAGAAGTTTTAGCATCAAATAAATTCTGAGCATCATGCATATAAATAACGCTGTATTTTTTGGCTGAAGCCAAATAACCTTCGGGTAAATAAATCCAGATTTTTTTGGTGGTTTTGAGTTGAGGAGCTTCAATTGTAAAAGTTGATACGTTTTTTGAAGCGGTGCTTTCTTGAGCATTTCCAATTGCAAAACAGAGAAAAATAAAAAAGAAAACCCCTCTAATCATCAGTTCTTTTGTGTTTTAGATTTAAATATAATATTTTAGCTAAAAATAACAAATTTGATGAATACCGAAGAAGAAAAGAGAAGTTTACTTTTAGAAATGATTGCTTTCTCGACAGTTGATGGTCAATTGCATAAACGCGAGCTGGAATTTTTGTGGCTGGTTGCGCAGGAACTGAATGTTGATCGTGCTCTTTTTCAGGATTTATTTCATCAAGAATATACTGCTAAAGTAATTAAATCTGAATTTCAGCGTATTCAACAATTTTACAGATTGGCGCTGATTATGCACTGTGACGGCATTTTGCATGAAAAAGAAGCAAAAGCAATTCAGCAGATTGCAATTGAAATGGGATTAAATCCGGGCGCTGTAAAACGTGTTTTGGATCTTATGGAAAAAGCACCAAATGCTTTAATTGACCCAAAAGTACTGCTCAAAGTATTTCAGGAACAACACAATTAGGTCAAGAAAAAGGAATAAAATATACCGTTTTAAATTCTTGTTTTATTACGGTTTTATTTTTTTTGAAGGCTGAAATTTAGGATGTCCAGTATGAGTGTAGGCAAAACTGATTAAGTCACTATTTTTTTCTATGCTTTTTGTTGCACTGTCGCCCATTCCGTGACCGGATTCAAAGTCCGTTAAAAAAAGTATAGGATTACTGGAAGTATTTGCATTTTGAAGTGAAGCTGCAAATTTTGCCGGTTCCCAAGCAATTACACGCGGATCATTCATTCCTGCCGTTATTAATGTTGCTGGATATGCAGTTCCTTTTTTAATATGATGAAACGAATCCATTTCTAGCAGCGCTTTGAATTCTGTTTTGTCTTTTACAGTTCCAAATTCAGGAATATTGCCCGGACCATTTGGTGATAGTTCTGAGCGGATTGTATTAAATGCGCCTACTTCGGGAATGGCAGCGGCAAACAGATCAGGTCGTTCTGTAATTGCTCTTCCAATTAATATACCGCCTGCACTTGCGCTCCAAATAGCGATTCTTTTAGGCGAAGAATATTTTTCTTTAATTAAATATTCAGTAACCGCAATTAAATCTTTCCATGTATTAGGTTTAGTCGTTTTAAAACCTGCTTTATGCCAAGCTTCTCCTAATTCTCCGCCGCCTCTAACATGTGCAACAACATAAATGCCTCCATAAGTGCAATAAGGTAATGCAAAACCGGCACTAAATCGTGGTTCCATAGAGATTCCATAAGCGCCATATCCTACCATTAGAACTGGATTATCTCCATTTAGTTTCGTGTTTTTATTATAAATGATCGAAACAGGAACCAAAGTGCCATCATGGGAGGGAACCATGATTTCTTTAGAGACTATATCTTTGAATTCTGGATATTCAATAGGTTTTGTCATGGGCTGAAAAGTAAATGTATTTGATAATGGATTATACAAATAGCGTTTTGTGGGAGAAGTCCAGCCTGATAGTGTTATCCAAATATCGCTTTTATTTTCATTTACAGTTAAAAATGAAGCTGAACCTGCTTGAAAAGGCAATTTTAATTCGATAGGTTCCTTTTTTCCTTTTGCTAAGAAAAATACTTTTGCCTGCACACCATTTTCAGTAAGGGAATAATATAAACCATCTTTTGTAAGTGTAAAATTGGTAATATTTCCATTTTTTGGCTCGGGAATAACTGTTTCTGCTTTTTCTATGTTTGGGTCTGAAATGGGAACTTTGATAATTTTATAATTAGAAGCATTTTTATAAGTCAAGTAATAAATAAACTCTTTATCAACATTGTAATTCGTTACTTCATCTTTTTTGTCAACTAAATTGGTCCATTTTGTGGGTTTGAAATTGTCTTTTAAATCAGTATCGTACAACTTAATTCGATTGTCTACAGTAAGAACCAAGCCATAGTTTTTATTTGAATTTTTATGATAGAGATTCAAGGGAAATTCTTCAGCTCCTATATTAAGTTCTGGATTAGTTGCACTCGACAAAAATTCTACATCTTTATTTGGGTCTTCACCTAATTTATGATAATACACTTTAGAGTTTAATAATCTGTTTGGATCGGTAACATTTGCAGAGTTTAACCTTCCGTATGTAAATGAATTTCCGTCAGGCATCCAGGAAGGGGTACTGAACCAGCATCTGTCGAATACTTCAGGATAAACTTTTCCATTGCTGCTTACAATAAGTAATTCAGCACTTTCAGAACCGCTTGGAGCAATTTCTACGGCTACTTTATCTCCTTTTTCATTAGGCGTTATAGAGCTTATATTGTAATTTACTCCCGTTATTTTTTTATAAGTTTCTGGATCAAAAAGCAGTTTTTCTGTTCCTTTGTAGCCAATTCTCTGATATAGTTTACCATTTTCCTCGTTGGCATTTCGTTTTAAATAGAAATAATGATCGTTTTCTGTAATTTGTAAATCAGAGATAGTGCTTTCTTTTCTTGCATCAAGCTCTTTAAGTTTTTTAAAGAGATTTTGACGTTCTGGTACTTCATTTAGTTTTGCCCGTGCATAATCAGCATTAGCTTTCATCCAAGTAACCACATTGGGATCATTTAGATTTTCAAGATAGCGATAGGGATCTTCTATCTTTTCACCGAAATATTCATCTACGACGATTTTTTCTGGGGCGGGCTGTGGTTTAATCTGCCCGAAATTTGATACTACTACGCCGCAAAGTGCTGCAGTAGTAAGAATAAATTTAGTATTCATAATTTATCTAGTTTTGAAGTAAGAAAAAATTCCAGATAGATTATGGACGAGTAAATGTATGAAATTATTTTAAATAATTGATAATTAGTGTATTGTGTTTTTTTTAAGCTAATTGATCTTGTAGTTTTTTAATATCGTCACGCAGTTTGGCAGCTTGCATAAAGTCTAACTCTTTTGCTGCTTTTTCCATTGATTTTCTTTTTTCTCGAATCATTTTTTCTAACTCAGATTTAGATAAATAAGCCGTTTCAGGTTCAGCAGCAGCAGGTAACGTATGTCCTAATTCGTATTCTACCAAAGGATTTTTTGTAAAAGCGCTGTCTATTTTTTTGTTTAGTGCCTGAGGTGTAATACCGTGCTCTGTATTGTAGTTAATCTGTTTAGTTCTTCGATAATTAGTTTCGTCTATTGTTCTTTGCATGCTTGCGGTAATTTTATCAGCATACATAATCGCTTTTCCATTTAAGTTTCTGGCTGCGCGCCCAATAGTCTGTGTTAAAGATCTATGGTTACGTAAAAAACCTTCTTTATCAGCATCAAGAATGGCAACAAGAGAAACTTCGGGTAAATCTAAACCTTCACGAAGCAGGTTGACTCCGATTAAGACATCAAAAATACCTTTTCGTAAATCCTGCATGATTTCGATTCGTTCTAAAGTATCAACATCAGAATGAATGTAACGGCATCGAATGTTTACTTTAGTTAAATATTTGGCTAATTCTTCGGCCATTCTTTTCGTCAAGGTAGTTACCAAAACTCTTTCATCAAGTTCACATCGAACTTGTATTTCTTCGATCAAATCATCGATCTGATTTAAACTTGGTCTTACTTCAATAATCGGATCTAATAATCCTGTCGGACGAATAATTTGCTCTACATAAATTCCATCAGATTTTTGCAATTCATAATCTGCAGGAGTTGCCGAAACGTAAATAACCTGATTCTGCATAGCTTCAAATTCTTCAAATTTCAAAGGTCTGTTGTCCATTGCGGCAGGAAGTCTAAAACCATATTCAACCAAATTTTCTTTTCGGCTGCGGTCGCCTCCGTACATGGCGTGAACTTGCGAAACCGTTACGTGGCTTTCATCAACAACCATTAAATAATCACTTGGAAAATAGTCTAATAAACAGAAAGGTCTTGTTCCGGCTTCACGTCCGTCAAGATAACGCGAATAATTTTCAATTCCAGAACAGTATCCCAATTCTCGAATCATTTCTAAATCAAAATTGGTTCGTTCTTCAAGACGTTTGGCTTCTAAATGTTTGCCTATTTCTTTGAAATAATCAACTTGTTTTACCAAATCTTGTTGAATTTCCCAGATTGCTCCTTGCAAAACTTCAGGAGAAGTCACAAACATATTGGCGGGATAGATCGTTAATCTTTTAAATTTTTCAATAACCTGTGAAGTTTTGGGATCAAAAGCTTCGATTTCTTCAATTTCATCTCCAAAAAAGTGAATTCGATACGCATCATCAGCATAACTGGGATAAACTTCAACAGTATCCCCTTTAATTCTAAAAGTTCCCGGATTAAAATCGGCTTCGGTTCTAGCGTATAAACTCTGTACAAGACTATGCAGTAATTTAGTTCTCGAAATAACTTGATCTCGAGTTATTTCGATTACGTTTTTTTGAAATTCTACAGGATTTCCAATACCATACAAGCAAGAAACTGAAGCTACAACTAAAACATCACGTCTTCCTGAAAGTAAAGAAGAAGTAGTGCTTAAACGCATTTTTTCGAGTTCTTCATTGATAGATAAATCTTTTTCAATAAAAACCCCTGTAACTGGCATAAAAGCCTCAGGCTGATAATAGTCGTAATAAGAAACGAAATACTCAACCGCATTATTTGGAAAAAATTGTTTGAACTCTGAATATAATTGTGCCGCCAAAGTTTTATTATGCGCTAAAACCAACGTTGGACGCTGTACTTCTTGAATAACATTGGCTACTGTAAATGTTTTACCAGATCCTGTAACTCCTAATAAAGTTTGATATTTTTCGCCGTCGACTATACCTTGCGACAATTTTTGAATTGCTTGAGGTTGATCTCCTTTTGGACTATATTCTGAAGTTACTTGGAAATTCATTTTTTGTGGATGAAGATTAGTTTTGTAAAGATACAAAGTTTGAATTCTATTCTAAAAATTTAATGACAGCGTCATTTGTAATTTTCGCTTGGTCAATGGTTAAAAAATGCCCCGCATCTTTAATAGTTTGAGTTTTGCAGTTTATTAAAAATTTTTGAGCTCTTGTTAGACTTTCTTCAGAGTTAATAACGTCATGATCTCCAATTAATACTAATACTGGATTTGTAATTGATTGTAATTCTTCATCTGAAAACGGACGCATTTTAAGCATACTGGAATTTGATTTTGCATATTTGTTTGCCAAATAAAACTGCCTTTTGTAAATAGGGTTTATGTTTTCGGGATGCGTTGAGAATGTTTCTAGTGTTTTATTGAATTTTTTTTCACTTGGGAAAAGCTTCAACAGCAATGCAGAACTTGTTTTTCTGACTTTATCTATGAATTTAAAAGTCTGTGCGGGACTTAGTAGAACTATTTTATCAATAGAATTTGTTTTTTCAGAAGCTAATAATGCTGCAATCCAGCCGCCTCTTGATGCTCCAATAATATCGAATTGTTTTAATTTATAGAAACTGAAAATTTCATTGTACCAAATCACAATTTCTTTTGAAGAAAGCGGTTTTGTTGTTAAAATTGATTTTCCGGGTTCCATCAAAAAATCGATCGCATAAATTCTATGATTTTTTGCTAAAGCCTTAATGTTAGGATACCACATGGTTGAGGTTGCGTCCATTCCGTGAAGTAAAACCAAACTTTTTGCATTTTTTGGTCCCGCGATATTTACATGTGCCGTTCCAAAACTTGTCTTTACATTTTCTTCGGTATAAGGAATATCCCAAAGTTTTAATGCTTTGTCGTACGCATTTAAATACGTCTTTTTTTCGCTTTTGGTTTCGAATATATAATCATTAAATTTTGCTTCTTTAATTGACGAGCAGCTTGTGATTACTAATAATATTAGGACTAATCTGAAGTATAATTTTTGCATTGCAATAAAATTCAATTTAGCTAAAGATACAATTCTAGAAAAGCGTTTCTGTATCAGAATTTTGTTTTAAAATATCATAATTCTAAGGTTCGTTTTTTTGCACAGTTAAGTGATAGACTTGTACCAATGCTAAAATTCCGTTGGGAATAATAACAGGGAGAAGCCATTGACTAACGTCTCTGTAATCTTTTAAAAAGATACCGTATATCACAAAACACATGCATCCGAAAAAATTAATTAGACGTATTTTTTTGAGGTCTTTCAATAAAAAACCTCCTACAATAAAAAATGATGCTAGGTAACCAATATAATCTGCCATGATTTTGATATTGAATAGTTTATAGTAAACTTACCAAAAGCAAATTATAAAATCAAGGTTTTGAAGTTGAAAATCAATATTTTAAAGCGTCCACTTTTGCTGCTCGGGTTTACTCAAAAAACTCCAAGCCACGATACGGCTGTTTTTTTGCCCTTGCGACATTTCGATGGTTTTTACCGAAACTGCATTTACTTTTTTCAGGGTTTTGTAAATAGAGGGTAGATTTTCTTTTTTAGAAACTAATGTTGTGAACCATAAAACTTGCGAAGCATATTTTACACTTTCGTAAATCATTTGAGTTACAAAACCAATTTCGCCGCCATTACACCATAATTCAGCATTTTGACCGCCAAAATTTAATACTGGATTTGTGTTTTTCTTTTCCTTCGGATTTAAATTAGATACTTTTCTAGAAGTGCTTTTATTCGCTTCTTCTGCCGATGCGTGAAAAGGTGGATTACACATAGTAAATGTAAAACGATCTTCGGGAATAATTATGTTTTTAAAAATAAATCGAGATTCTGTCTGCTGTTGTAAACTAATTGCATCAATTAATTTTGGGTTTGCTTCGATAATTTTACTGCAGTTTTCGATTGAAGTTTTATAAATATCTGTTGCGACAAAACTCCAATTGTAAATGGAATTTCCTAATATCGGATAGATTAAATTTGCACCCGTTCCGATATCTAATCCTAAAACAGAATTACCTTCGGGAATTTGACCATTATTCGTTTCTGCCAATAAATCGGCTATATAGTGAATATAATCGGCTCTGCCTGGAATTGGAGGGCAAAGATAATTTTTAGGAATATCCCAGTTTTGAATTTCGTAATAGGTTTGAAGTAAAGCTTTGTTTAGCGTTTTTACAGCAAGCGGATTGCTAAAATCAATAGTTTCAATACCATATTTATTAATAGAAATAAAAGTTTTTAATTCAGGACAATTTGAAATAAGCAATTCAAAATCATAGCGTGAGCGATGAATATTTCTATGATGTAAATTGTCTTTTTGAGAATTGTTTTCTGCTTTCATTTTTATTGATTTCTGTGCAAAGATAGGTATTCCTTCCTTTAAAGAATGCTCCAGAGGAGCGTAATATTTATAGCCAATTAATTTATAATTAAAACAAAAGCTCCAGCGGAGTGACATAGGTTTTGTGTGTCACCCCGCTGGGGCTTTAATTAGAACAAGAGATTTTGATCTATAAATATTGCGTCCCGCTGGGACTTTTTATTTTTAAATGTTTCTAATCAAAACACTCCATTAAAAGTAAATCACCTTCACGATGCGTTATAGTTACGAGTCCATCTTGTTCTACAGAATTACTGCTTCCTGTTCTGTAACCCATTGTAAGCGTATCGTCCTGCAATTCGTACTTTAGATTTTTGGAAAAAATGCCATTTACAACTCCAATTGGAATTAACGAAATAGGTGTTTTGGCAGTATACCATTTTTCGAATTTTGTTGGCAGTAAAAATATTTTTGAATGATCGTCGAGAATCACAATTTTAAGTAAAGTGCGGTAACGAACAATATTGGTAAGATTGGTAATCGTATGATCTGCGCGTCTTCCGGTAGCCCAAACTACATTTACGGCAGGAATTTTTCTTTCTATTAAATAATCAAAAGCTTTCTCTAAATCAGTTTTATTTTGATCTGGCGTGTGAACGATTTCGATAGGATATTGTGAAGTTTTATATACTTCGGGATCAAAACCACGATCAAAATCACCTAAAAGGACATCGATTTTAATGCCTAAATCTATAACGCGTTCAATGGCTGAATCTAATACAATAACAAGCGGAGACCATTCTAATAATTGACCTAATAATTCAGGATTGCAGGCGGCGCCGTTTGCAATTATTAAAGCGGGTTCCTGATCGTCGCGAACTATATGGTGTGATGACATGTTATTTTTTTTGAATGTGACGCAAAGGTACTGTTTACAATTTTAGATTTCTGATTTTAGATTTTAGTTTTTTTTGAAAAAAGATTTTCGAACAATTTAAAAGCAACACTCTAAAATCTACAATTATAAATCCAATAATCGTCTGTGATAATTAATTTGTCCAAGATGATAGGCTAAATGTGTAGAAAGATGAACGAAAAAGAATCCTGTAGTCATTTCTTTTTCAAAAACAATCTGCGGATAAATAGTGTTTAAATCTTCTTCGGATAAAAGATCAAGAGTATTGTTTACCACGATAATGGTTTCCTCGATTTTACCAATTAATTCGGATTTAGGAATATCTTTTAGAGAAAATTCTAATGGACGATTTCTAACATATCCTGTTTTTCCTATTTCGGCACCAATATAAGTGTTGATGTTGCCAATTAAATGAAGGCAGAGATTTCCACCAGAGTTTGAAATATTTTTGTCGATTGCCCAAAGTTGATTTTCATTTTGGTATGATTCTATTTCGACTTTTAATTTGTTCAAATCCCGATTGAATAGTGATTTTAATGTTTCTATCAGCATATTTTTTTAGTTGAAAATTAGTCTCTATTTCTTATCGGTATCCAGATTTCCTCTTCAGAGTTTGGATCGTCTTTTTTGTATTTATGATCCATTACTGCAAAATGAGGCCTGTCATCAACAGTATATTCTGATTTTGGAAGCCATTCTGCAAAAATAGAATGGTAGGTTTTATGTCCTTCAGATGCCGGACCATAATGAATAAAAACGGCATATAAACCAGTTGGAATTACAAGTGTTTCCATTTCTGACGGAATTACGTCAAAATTAGTAACGGCTACTGCTGCCCATTTTTGAAAACTCTTATTGGGATCAAAATTGTCAAAATGGTTTGGTGAAAAAACTTCTAAAGAATATAAATTAGAGTCAATTGAATTTTTAATTTCACGGCGTTTTGGCATAAAGCTGCTCCATAATTGAAACGTTCGATTTTCAATAAATGACATATTGATTCGTTTTCCAATGAGTTTTTTTTCGGTTGCGATTTTAATTTGTGCTTCCATTTTTATCATTTAGTTCAATTTTATATTTTTTTGAATCAGTTTCGCTGAGTGCAAAATACCCTAACGGATAATTTGTCTTATCTGTTGTGTTGATAATGTTTCCTCTTACAGTTGCAGGCGGTGATTGAAATGGACCTCCAGCATTACTTCCCGCAATGCTTACTAAAATGCTCATGTAATTGTAATATTGTTTTGAGATGCCCAAATGTGTTACTTGAATCTCATTGCCTACTTCAATATCTTCATCATCTGATTTACTAAAGTATTCATTGCCTTGATAGAATTTATCTTCGGCAACATAATAAGTAGAGGTTACTTTTTTTGAATACTCGTATTTATATAAGTAAAAATTATCCTCATTTGCTGGATCGTTATAAAAGGCTCTTATTTCTATATCAGTTCCTGTAATACCGCCTTTATTATTCTGTTCAATTCTAGTTATTGGCGCTACAGATTTTAGAGTTTCACTTGCGGTGTAAGTGCTTCCGCTGCTAATAATGGTTAATGTATAGGTTTCTTCAATTTTTGGTTCAAAATCATTACAAATATATCGACCTGTTTTTGGGACTTCAGTAAAATTAAATCGTTTGTTTTTACTGTTTTTAATATAAACAACAGCTCCAGAAACTATTGGTACCTTATTTTCAAAATAGCCCGTAGTTGTAGTTAGTTTTATTGCCTGCTGTTTTCCCGTTGTGCCTTTTTGCCAGTTTATAGAGGCTTCAATTACTAATTTTGGAGGCGCTGTATCAAGATCTACCTCTACAACTTCTTCACAACTTGTAAAAAGTGCAGATGTAAATAATACGATTAATAAAATAATTTTTTTCATAACATATCTTTTTGTTTCTCTACAGAACTGAAATTTCTTTAAAATTTAAAATTATAGCTAACAGCAGGCACCATACCAAAGATTGACAATCGTACAGCTTCATTTACTCCTGTATCTAGGTTTTGCCTAAAGTTGATTGATGCTGCATTTTGGCGATTGTAGAGATTGTATATACTAAAAACCCATTCGGCTTTCCAATTTCTGTCTTTGTTTTTTCTTGGTGTTAAAGTGGCCGAAATATCTAAATGATGATAAGCAGGTAAGCGATCTTTATTTCGAAGCCCATAACTTGGAACTGTAATTCCTAAATATTCATATTGACCGTTTGGGTAAGTTACAGGTTGTCCGGATTGTAAAATGAAATTAGCGCCAAATGACCATTTATCGTTTAAATTGTAAGCTGATGTTACGGCTAAATTATGTGTTTTGTCATAAGCAGAACTGTACCACTGTCCGTTATTGATGCCTGTTTCTTCAGGAGTTCTTCCCGGTGTTTGTTGTTCTGACTTAGATAATGTATAAGAAATCCATCCATTAAATTTACCTTCATTTTTCTTCATCATAATTTCTAAGCCATATGCACGCATTTGTCCGTTTAAAATTACTTGCTCAATCGCGTCATTTGCAATTAAATCAGCGCCATCAATATAATCTAGTCTATTTTTGATTTTCTTATAATAGGTTTCAACTTCAAGAGAATAAACACCGTTATTAATATTTCTAAAATACCCCAAAGCGACTTGATCAGCAAGCTGCGGTTTAATATAATTATCACTAGGCATCCAGACATCCAGCGGAGTAGGAGATGAGGTATTCGAAATTAACTGAAGATATTGCGCCATGCGATTGTAACTTGCTTTTATTGCTTGATCGTCATTTAATTGATAAGAGATAGAGAATCTTGGTTCTAAGTTGTTGTAATTCTGAATGACTTTATTAGAACCAAAATATTTTGTAGAAGATGGAGTTGCTTTTTCGTAAATCTGCATATCCGTGTTAAAAAGGACAGGATTATTATTGTCATAATAATTAATGGTCGATGCACCTAAACGATAAAACAAACTGTAGCGTAATCCAAATGCCAGCGTTATTTTTTTAGAAAGCTGATTTTCGGCATCTAAATAAATTGATGGTTCAAATGCATATTTTCGATCCAGTTGATCTGGATTTATTCCAGATGTAGTATTGCTTGGTTTAATAGTTCCGGGATTAAAATCATAATAAATCCCGTTTAAGCCATAATTTAGTTTGAATTTATCCGAAATGTAGTTCTTGAAATCGTATTTAATATTATAGTTTTTGATACCTGAATCCCATTTGAAACCAACAAAATCCAGATCAAGACCATAATAATAATCACTGTATATCAAGGATAAATTTGAGAATAGTTTATTAGAATACAAGTGATTCCAACGAAGATTTAAAGTAGAGTTTCCGTAAGTATTCGTAAAGTTTTTATTAAGGCTGAAAACGTCTCTTCCAAAATAACCAGATAAATATAAGCTGTTGTTATCGTTTAATTTATAACTGAATTTCGCATTTAGATCATAGAAATAAGCAGAGTTGTCTTTGTTTTCTTCGGATAGTTTTAAGAATAAATGAGCATATGAAGCTCTTCCGCCAATTAAAAAAGAACCTTTGTCTTTTACAATTGGACCTTCTAAAAGTAATCGGCTTGATATTAAACCAATTCCTCCATTCATGTGAAAATTTTTACTGCTTCCGTCCTTTTGATAAATATCTAAAACTGAAGAGGCACGGCCGCCAAATCTGGCAGGGATTCCTCCTTTATACAATTTTAAATCTTTGATTGCATCTGGATTAAAAACAGAGAAAAAACCAAATACATGTGAAGAGTTAAATATAGTAGCTTCATCTAATAAAATTAAATTTTGATCAGCGCCGCCGCCTCGCACATTAAATCCAGATGCGCCTTCGCCTGCATTAGTTACTCCGGGAAGCAGTAAAATGGATTTAATAACGTCGACTTCACCTAATACTACAGGCATTTTTTTAATGGTAGAAATAGAGAGTTTGTTGACACTCATTTCTGGCGACTTAATATTTATTTTGCCTTTATTATCTTTAATAATAACTTCTTGAAGTTCTTGACCACTTTCGCTGATAGAGAAGTTATTTTTAGTGTTTTGATCTAAAATAATGGTTTTATGAATAGTTTGGTAACCTAAATAACTAATTTCAATTTCATGTTCGCCGCTAGGAACTGTAAGGGAATAAAAACCATATTCGTTTGTTGTGGTTCCAATTTTTAAAGCAGGAATGTAAACGTTTACACCAATTAAACTTTCGTTGTTTTTAGAATCTTTTATGGTTCCGCTGAGGGTAAATTTTTCCTGAGAAAAAGAAGCAAATGTGGTAAAAATAAGGATAAGAAGTAAACTAATCTTTTTTGTAATCATTGCTTTGGTTTTGAACTACATAGTTAATAATTCTTACTAAATATAGCAGACTGAATTTTGTTAAACATTAGTTAAGAATAAAAAAAGGACAACCTTGCGAGTTGTCCTTTCTGTATTTGTTATAGAGACGCACAACAGTGCGGCTGAATTATTTTATTTTAGCAATAATTGCATTGAATGTTTCACTAGGACGCATTGCTTTGCTTACCAATTCAGGCGTTGGCTGATAGTATCCGCCAAGAGTCT
Source organism: Flavobacterium sp. YO64 (assembly GCF_004119505.1). Taxonomy (NCBI): domain Bacteria; kingdom Pseudomonadati; phylum Bacteroidota; class Flavobacteriia; order Flavobacteriales; family Flavobacteriaceae; genus Flavobacterium; species Flavobacterium sp. YO64. The sequence continues at coordinate 42,160 of NZ_NRQV01000013.1, forward strand.
GAGGTTTTCCTTGTGCACCAATTAATTCAGCATCAATTTTAGCTTCATTAGCTTCAAATTCAGCAGCAATTGGAGTAAAGATAGCTTTTAATTCTGCATCTTTATTTTGAGCAGCCAAAGCCTGAGCCCAATAGAATGCAAGATAAAAGTGAGAACCACGGTTGTCGATTTGTCCAACTTTACGAGCTGGAGATTTATCGTTTGCTAAGAATTTATCATTTGCTTCGTCAAGAGTTTCAGCTAAAACAATTGCTTTAGAATTGTTTAAAGTTTGTCCTAAATGCTCTAAAGAAGCACCAAGAGCTAAAAACTCTCCTAATGAATCCCAACGTAAATATCCTTCTTCTGTAAATTGCTCAACGTGTTTAGGAGCAGATCCTCCAGCACCAGTTTCAAACAATCCGCCACCGTTCATTAAAGGAACAATAGATAACATTTTTGCAGAAGTTCCTAATTCTAAAATTGGGAATAAATCTGTTAAATAGTCACGTAAAACGTTTCCAGTTACAGAGATAGTATCTAAACCTTTGATGATTCTATCCAAAGTAAATTCAGTTGCAGCAACTGGGTTTAAAATGCGAATATCTAGGTTTGTAGTATCGTAATCTTTAAGGTATTTTTGAACTTTTGCAATCAATTCTCTGTCATGCGCTCTGTTTTCGTCTAACCAGAAAACAGCAGGAGTACTTGATAAGCGAGCTCTGTTTACGGCTAGTTTAACCCAGTCTTGAATAGGAGCGTCTTTTGCCTGACACATTCTGAAAATATCATTTGCTTCAACGTTTTGCTCCATTAACACAGTTCCATTTGCATCAACAACGCGAACAACACCTTCTTCTTTCAATTGGAAAGTTTTATCGTGAGATCCGTATTCTTCTGCTTTTTGAGCCATTAATCCAACGTTAGGAACACTTCCCATTGTTTTAGGATCAAAAGCACCGTGTTTTTTACAGAAATCGATAGTTGCAGTATAAATTCCAGCATAAGAACGATCTGGAATAATGGCGATTGTATCTTGTTGTTTTCCTTCTTTGTTGTACATCTGTCCAGAAGTACGAATCATTGCAGGCATAGATGCGTCTACAATTACGTCAGAAGGAACGTGTAAGTTTGTAATTCCTTTATCAGAATTTACCATTGCAAGAGCTGGTCCGTTTTCGATAGCGGCATTGATTGCAGCTTCAACTTCAGCCTGCTCAGGTTTTCCTGCAATTTTTGCATAGATATCACCTAAACCATTTCTGGTGTCAATGTTTAATTCTTTGAATAAAGTTTCGTATTTTTTGAAAAGATCTGCAAAATAAACTTCAACGATAGCGCCAAAGATAATTGGATCTGAAACTTTCATCATTGTAGCTTTTAAGTGCACAGAAAGTAAAACTCCAGCAGCTTTAGCTTCAGCAATTGCTTCGGCAACAAAACTTTTTAAAGCTTTTAAATGCATTACAGAGCTGTCGATAATTTCACCAGCTTTTAAAGGAGTACTTGCTTTAAGAACAGTTGTAGAACCATCTTTAGCAACAAATTCAATTTTTACATCATTAGCTTCAGTAACCGTAAGTGATTTTTCACTTCCGTAAAAGTCACCATTAGGCATAGAAGCTACCTTAGTTTTTGAGTCAGCAGACCAAGCGCCCATTGAGTGCGGATTTGCTTTTGCAAAGTTTTTAACGGCTCTTGGAGCTCTACGATCAGAGTTTCCTTCACGTAAAACTGGGTTTACTGCAGAACCTAATACTTTTGCATATTTTGCTTTAATTTCCTTTTCAGCATCGTTTTGTGGATCTTCTGGGAAATTAGGGATGTTATAACCATGTGATTGCAATTCAGCAATAGCAGCTTTTAATTGTGGTACAGATGCAGAAACGTTTGGTAACTTGATAATATTAGCTTCTGGCTTTGTAGCTAATTGACCCAATTCAGCCAAAGCGTCACCTGTTTTTTGAGCATCTGTTAAAGACTCAGGGAAATTAGATAAAATTCTTCCTGCTAACGAGATATCTCTAGTTTCAATAGCAATACCAGCTGTGGAAGTAAAAGCTTGAACAATAGGTAATAAAGAGTAAGTCGCTAATAACGGCGCCTCATCAGTTAAGGTGTAAAAAATTTTTGAATTCTGTGTCATTTTTTTTTTTTATAATCGTGTCGTCAAAGAATGGCGATGTGAATGATATAGTCGGCTCAAAATGAGCGGAGCAAATATAATAAAAACAGTCCGAAAACGGTATAGTTTTACCGAGAAATACTGGAATTATCAGATTGCTAATTCGCACACGTTAAATTGCCAAATCGATGATTTTGATATTAAAAAATTGCGGTTTTATTATTTTGGAAATTTGGACCAAAAAAAAACTCGTTTCAAATGATATGAAACGAGTTTTTTATAACAATTAGATAAATGATTATCTTCTTTTATCTTTAATCTTAGCTTTTTTACCAGTAAGTTCTCTGAAGTAGAAAATTCTAGCTCTACGAACAGAACCTTTCTTGTTGATTTCGATTTTTTGTAAAGCTGGTAAGTTTACTGGGAAGATACGCTCAACTCCAATAGCTCCAGACATTTTACGAATCGTGAAAGTTTCTGTGTTACCAGAACCTCTTCTTTGAATAACAACTCCTTTAAAAAACTGAGTTCTTGTTTTTTCACCCTCTTTAATTTCGTAGAATACTGTAATAGTATCTCCAGCTCCAAATTCAGGGAAATCTTTTCTAGCAACGAATTCGTCTTGAACGAATTTTAATAAATCTGCCATGATAATTTTATTATTATAGTTTTATTTAGAGTAACATTCACGGATCTCGCCAGAGGTTAGTCCAATTCGGGTGCAAATGTAAGTAAAAAAAATAAAATTCCAATAAAAATAAATTCCAAATTTCAATTTGTTAACTGTTTGATTAATTGGTGTTTGGAATTTTAAATATTTGAAATTTATTCTAAAAGATCAGGTCTTCTATTTTTAGTGTGCTCATAAGCCATATCTTCGCGCCATTTATCAATTTTGGCAAAATGTCCGCTCGTTAAAACATCAGGAACTTTCCATCCTTTATAATCAGCCGGTCTTGTATAAATGGGGCCCGAAAGTAAATTATCTTGAAAACTGTCTGTTAATGCTGAGGTTTCATCGCTCAAAACTCCTGGAATTAATCGAATTAAAGCATCAGATAAAACTAGAGCACCTAATTCACCACCAGATAAAACATAATCGCCAATAGAAATTTCTTTCGTAATAAAATGATCCCTTACACGCTGATCAACACCTTTGTAATGTCCGCATAAAATGATAATGTTTTCATACATAGACATTTTGTTGGCCATTTTTTGGTTTAATGTTTCACCGTCTGGTGACATATAAATGATTTCATCATACTCGCGTTCACTTTTTAAGTGTGTGATACAATCGTCAATTGGCTGTACAGTCATTACCATTCCGGCACCTCCGCCAAAAGGGTAATCATCAACACTTTTTTGTTTGTTGGTTGTATAGTCGCGTAAATTATGAAAATGTACTTCTACTAAACCCTTATCAATAGCACGTTTCATAATCGATGCCTCAAACGGGCTTCTTAATAATTCCGGCAAAATCGTTATAATGTCAATTCGCATTGTTTTTCTTCAAAAGTTTTGCTGCAAAGATACAAAGTTAATATTTGAAGTTTTAATGATTTAATATTTGAAACATTTAGGTGTGTTAAATGGAAATATTTGAGCATTGAGAATAGTTTAAGTTAATGTTTATTTAAACTATTGATAATCCTTGGTTTATTTCTTCTTTTGAGAGAAAGATTATTTTTATAAAGCAATATATGAAGTAATAAGCCAAAATATAAAAGATGAAAAAATATATAGTATTAATCACGATCGTAATTCTTGCCTCTTGCTCAAGCTCAAAAAATACTTTAGACGGTTTAACGGGTAAAACGAGACATAGTCTTATTAAAAGCTGGGGTTTTCCTATTCGAACTGTTGACAATGCTCGAGGGCAGATATTGGTTTATGCAGATCAAGTTTATAAAAATTCTAATAATACAGAATCGAGAATTGCTGGACCTAGTTATTGGAATTATACCTATATATACATTGATTTTGAAGGGAAAGTGTATTCGTATAAAAATGAAAAGCAGAATTATCCTCCTCAGCAAATCGTTTTTACGAATTAATTTTAATACAGCCTTTTTTTTGTTTAGTAGTTTGTAATCAATGGGATAAGGTTGTCTTTTTTGTTGTTTCTTTAAGTGAATTATTGTTAAATTTAACTACTTTTATTGAAGCTTAAAAATCAATAATAGATGAAAAATGGAATAATAATACTTGCTATAATTTTTGTACTTGCTTCCTGTAACAACCAAAATCAATCAAAACCAATGGATACCACACAAAACGAAAAAGTAGTAAAACAATATTTTGAATATTTCAATAGCCATAATTGGAAAAAAATGGCAGAAATGTATACTGAAACTGCCGATTTTAAAGATCCATCATTAGGACAAGGAATTGTAAAGCAAACTCGCAAACAAATTCAGGAAAAATATGCAGCATTAAATGAAGTTTTTCCAGATTTAAAAGACAATATTGTTCAAATATATCCCTCTGGAGAGAAACATATAATTGTTGAATTTGTTTCAACTGGTACTGCGCCTGATAATTCAAAATTTGAACTGCCAATCTGTACTATTTTTACAATCGAAAATGGAATGATTACAAAAGATTTTACTTATTTCGATAACTTTGAAGAAGAAGACTCAAAGTAAAATAGAGTAAGGAAAAAAGGAATAAAAAAAGAGAAATCATAAATAAAGAGATTACAATTGCTCTAGATGACTTTATTCGTGATTTTGAAAATCAATTTGTGTAGTTTTAAGTTTTACTTTTTCTTATAAAGATGGTAACAAGAAGAAATTTTATAATAAACAGTAGTTTGGCAGGAGCGGCAGTTTTAGTTTTGCCCTCATTAGCATTTAATATGGAAAAAAAAGAAATTGGCTTGCAGTTATATACACTGCGTGAGGAACTTCAAAAAGATGTAAAATCAACTTTAAAGAAAGTATCAGATTCTGGTTATTCTATTGTTGAAACTTACGGATTTTCAATCAAAGATCAGTTTTGGGGATTAACTCCTTCAGAATTGAAAAAGATTTTGGATGAAAATGATTTGAAAGCCGTCAGCGGTCATTATAATTTAGGGAGTTTTCTTTATGATGGAAATAAAGAAGAATTGGTTGCTGCTATTAAGGCAGCAAAAGTTTTAAAAAGTGATTTCTTAACCGTTCCATGGATTGATGAAGCGTATAGAAAAAATAGTGATGATTATAAAAAGATTGCTGCACGTTTGAATGAAGCAGCCAAAATGTGTAAACAAGAAGGGTTGAAATTTGCGTATCATAATCACGATTTTGAGTTTCAAAAACTAGAAAACGGTGCTACAGGTTATGATATTTTGCTAAAGGAAACAGAAAAAGATTTAGTGTTTTTTGAATTAGATTTATACTGGGTTGCTCGCTCAGGCAACAATCCTCTTGAGTTGTTTGCTGCAAATCCGTGGCGTTTTAAAATGTGGCATGTAAAAGATATGGATAAAGAAAACCAGAGTTTGAATGCTGAAATTGGTTCTGGATCTATTGATTTTAAACCTATTTTCAAGCAGCGAAAAATATCAGGAATGACGTATTTTTTTGTAGAACAGGAGAATAATTATATCCCCAATACTATTGATTCAATTAAAACCAGCTGCGATTTTATTTCAAAAAATTTAATCTGAATAAGTAATAATTTATGAAGAAACTTGTTTTGTTGGTGTTTGTAATTTTTTGTTCTTGTCATTCGAATAAGAAAGAAGAAAATAATTCAAAGTCACAGTTAAACGCCCAGCAAATTTTACCGCCTCAACCTTATTTTGTAGCTATTAAAGTTAATGATGTTAAGCTTGAGGAACCAGTTTTTGGAGATTGGTTGTTTTCTCATAAAGAGAAAGGACAAAGTTTTGAACAATTTGTTCGGACTAAACATGTTGTTCCAACAAAAGAAGAGGATATTATCTATTTAAAACCAATTGGAAAATTTAATTCTTCACAATTAAAGCAAATTGAATTGGTTCGTCAATACTTGCAAATATTCTTTCAGCTTGAAACCAAGGTTTTGGAAACGGTTTCAAATGATATTATTCCAAATCATGCCAGACGAATTGGAGATGTTGGACAAGAACAATTTTTAGCAGGATATATTTTGACAGATGTTTTGAAACAAGAAAGTCCTGATAAAAGAATTGCATTAATGGCAATAACTGAAAAGGATTTGTATCCAAAACCAGAATGGAATTATGTTTTTGGTCTGGCATCTTACAGAGATAAAATTGCAGTAAGTTCTATTTATAGAATGCAGAAAGAGGCTGATTTTAATTTATGCTTAGATCGATTGCTGAAAATTTGTTCGCATGAGATTGGGCATATGTTTGGTTTGCATCATTGTATTGAAGTAAATTGCGTCATGAATGGAACCAATAGTATGATAGAAACAGATAGACATTCTATTAGACTATGTTCTCTTTGTCAAAGAAAATTATATTCGGGGTTTCAGTATGATAATGTAAAAAGGTTAAATGAATTAGAAAAGTATTTTAGGGAAAACAATTTAGTTGAAGGATTACAGTTAATAAGAAAAGACCTTAAAAGCATTCAATAAAAATAAAATAATATGAGTTTCGGAACAAGTAAAGAGTTTATTAAAGGAGATGAAATAGAATGGGAAGTTGTAGGCGAAGGAATCAAACGTAAAATATTGGCTTTTGATGATCGCGTTATGCTTGTTAATGTGCATTTTGAAAAAGGAGGAATTGGTGTCTTGCATGAACATTATCATTCTCAAGTTACTTACGTTTCAAGCGGTAAATTTGATGTTACAATAAGCGGTGTCACGCAGACTCTGAAAGAAGGAGATAGTTTTTACATTCCGCCTCATGCTATTCATGGTGTTGTTTGCTTAGAAAGCGGTCTTCTAACCGATGTTTTTAGTCCAATGCGTGAAGGTTTTATGAAATAATACAGTTTTCAGATACTGCATAATTGGTATAAAAAGGCTTGGTTTTAATGGAGACTTTAGAAATTTTATATTTTTTTTAAAGTTTTGGTTCCAATTAGAATAGTATTTTTGCAAAATGAATTTATCCAAAACGAATGTCCTTTTTATGGCAGTTTGCACTGGTCTTATCGTTGCAAATCTTTATTACTGCCAGCCTTTAATTGTTTTAATTGCCAACGAATTTAAAATTCCAGAAGCCAGCGCCGGAACTATAACGTATTTAACTCAGGCGGGTTACGCTATTGGGTTGTTTTTTATGGTGCCGCTTGGTGATAAACTAGAACGTAAAAAACAAATTTTAATAACCACTTTTGCTTCTGTAATAGCATTACTTATTGCAGCAGTGGCCAAAAGCTTTTTGGTTTTACAAATTGCGTCTTTACTAATTGGGATTACATCAATTGTACCACAGTTAATTTTACCATTAGCAGCCTCATTAAGTACTCCTGAACAAAGAGGAAAAGTAATTGGAACCATTATGAGCGGTTTGTTAGTAGGAATTCTTCTTTCTAGAACTCTAAGTGGTTTTATCGGTCAGATTTTAGGTTGGAGATCCATGTTTTATATCGCAGCCGGAATTTGTCTTTTGATCTTTTTTGTCATCCAAAGTAAATTTCCTGTGAATAAACCTCAGTTTAAAGGTACTTATGGCGAGTTGATAAAATCTTTGTTTACACTTATAAAAACACAGCCCGTTTTGCGTGAAGCTACACTAATTAATGTTTTTAGCTTTGCTCAGTTTGGGGCATTCTGGACTACTATGGTTTTATTGCTTTCAGGAGAACCATTTCATTTTAATAGTGCAACAATTGGTTTATTTGGTATAGTTGGTGCTTCTGGAGCATTGGCAGCGCCTTTGGTTGGGAAAATTGGAGACAAAGGAAATTCTAGAATTGCAGTTGGCTATGGATGTTTATTGATTTTAATAAGCTTTTTAATTTTCTATTTTTCTATAGAAAGTGTAATCGGAATTGCGATTGGAATTGTGTTTATTGATATTGGAATTCAAGGAGTGCACATTTCAAACCAAACGAGAGTTTATTCTCTATTACCCGAAGCCAGAAACAGATTAAATACCGTATTTATGTCATTTAGTTTTCTAGGAACCGCTGCGGGATCTGCATACGGATTATTGTTGTGGAAATTCGGAGGATGGCACGCTGTGGCAATTGGCTGTATGGTATTGTCATTATTGGCATTAACCGTTTATGGACTTACTTATAAATCAAAATCTAAAAAAATAGAAAGCACAAATTGATAAAAAATTAATTTGTAAATTTGCAATCAAATTAAAAATAACAACAATGGAAAACGGAATATACGCTAAATTTAACACTAGTAAAGGTGCGATTTTAGTAAAACTAACACACGATTTAACACCAGGAACCGTAGGGAATTTTGTAGCTCTTGCAGAAGGAAATATGGAGAATAAAGTAAAACCTCAAGGACAAAAATTTTATGATGGATTAAACTTTCATAGAGTAATTCCTGATTTCATGATTCAAGGTGGATGCCCAAAAGGAACTGGAACTGGAGATCCAGGTTATAAATTTGATGATGAATTTGTGTCAAGTTTAAAACACGATCGTCCAGGAGTTTTGTCTATGGCAAATTCTGGTCCAGGAAGTAATGGTTCTCAGTTTTTTATCACTCACGTTCCAACTCCTTGGTTAGACGGGAAACATACTGTTTTTGGCCATGTTATCGAAGGACAAGATGTAGTTGATGCTGTTGCTCAAGGTGACGGACTTGAAACTTTAGAAATTATTAGAGTTGGTGAAGAAGCTCAAAAATGGAATGCAATTGAAGCTTTTATTGGTTTAAAAGGTGCTCGTTTGAAACGTGAAGCAGCTTTAAAAGCAGAATCAGAAGCAAAAATGGAGCAATTAGCTGCTGGTTTTGATAAAACAGAAAGCGGTTTACGTTACAAAATGATTCAAAAAGGTGATGGTAAACAAGCTGAAGCTGGAAAAACAGTTTCTGTTCACTATGAAGGATCTTTAGAAAACGGAAAAGTTTTTGATTCATCTTACCCACGTAAAAAACCAATCGAATTTAGATTAGGTCAAGGTCAAGTTATTGAAGGATGGGATGAAGGTATTGCTTTATTGCAAGTTGGAGACAAAGCTCGTTTTGTAATTCCTTCTGATTTAGCTTACGGACCATCAGGTGCAGGAGGAGTAATTCCGCCAAACGCAACTTTGATTTTTGACGTTGAATTAATGGACGTAAAATAATAAAACTGATAAAGTTTAAATTGATTTTAAATAGAATCCCATTCGCAAGACGAATGGGATTTTTTTTATATTTACTTAAAAATAAATCAAGGCAATGAAAACAAAAATTCTAACTTTAGCAGTTGTAACGTTACTTTTAGCATCGTGCGGTACAAAAAAAACAACTGCCGCGACAGCAGAAACAACTGTGCCGGCTTCTAAAACGGTAAAAGCAGCCGAATTAACTCCTGAATTAGCAGAGGGTAAAAATTTGTATGATAATAGTTGTGCAAGATGTCACAAATTGTACGAACCAAAAGATTTTACGAAAGAAGATTGGCAGCCAATTTTGGTGCGTATGCAGAAGAAAGCAAAGTTAGATGATGTGAAAATGGCATCAATAACAAATTATATTCATTCGCAATTATAATTTGCTCTTAAGAAATGATAATTAAAACTATTCAGTAAGTCTATTGAATAGTTTTTTTTGTTTTAGATAGATATAAAAAAAACACCGTCACAGAATGAGGTGTTTAAAAAGTTATAAATTATGTACAGCCGTATTGTCTACTGCTATTATTTTTAAAGTCTTTATACCAGCAGGTAATTCCCAATCGACTTCGTCATTTTCTTTAAATCCGATGATAGCAACGCTTAGTGGAGCAAGAATCGAAATTTTAGATTGTTTTACGTCTGCAGATGAAGGTAAAACGATCTGAATTTTCATTTGTTTATTTGCCTTTACATCTTCGATTGTTACAAAAGAATTAATTCGGATAACAGAGCTGTCCATTTCGCCTTCCTTGCTGATAACTGCACGATCTAGTTCTTGCGAAAGCTGATTTGCTTCTTTAGTATTTGTTGAGTTTTTACTTTTTAATATCAATTCTCTTAAAAATTGATAATCTGTTTTACAGAATGTGGGTGTTGGTTTCATATATCTATATTTTATTATTATAATTTAAATGTTTGTGTTTTAATTTTGTTCTTCGTTCAGGCTGGTTAGATAATTGTTAATTCAAAAAAAATCAAATTGTAGATTTCGTACAATAAATGCTTTGAAATTGTTGAATTAAAAAAAGCAAAAAATTATTTGAGAGAAGTTACTCTTTCAAATAAAAATAAATATTAAAATGTGGTATAAATCCTCCGCCTGAAAGAAGAAATTGGAATAGACGGAGGCCTAATTAATAAAGGCCTTACTATGTGAAATAAAAACAGCACCAGACAGTTCTCTTCGTAAAGAAAACAGCAGGAGGCAAACTGTAAATATTGTTATAGTGCTCAAAATGAGTATTTGTTTATTAGAAAGGACAAAGATAGGTAAACTTTTTTAAAGGTGTACACTCTTTATTTCCATTTGATATTACAGCCTATACTTGGTTTTTGAATTGTATTTAAAGAACGATTGTAAATTAAGGCATCAATGGCGCTTCTTAAATCGCTTCCGCTTAACGGAATTCCGTTTCCAGGTCTTGAATCATCAAGCTGCCCTCTGTAAAATAATCGATTTTGGCTGTCGAATAAATAAAAGTCCGGAGTGCAGGCCGCATCATAAGCTTTTGCAATTTCCTGCGTTTCATCAAATAGATAAGGAAAATCAATTTTGTTTTTAAAAGCAAATTCGGTCATCATTTCTGGCGAATCTTCAGGATATTTTTCAATGTCGTTGCTTGAAATGGCTATTACACCAAGTCCTTGAACGCGATAATCATTTGCAATCATTACGATTTCTTTGATTACATGAAGAACAAACGGGCAATGATTGCACATAAAAATAACAAGAGTTCCTTTTGATCCTTTCAAATCTTCAAATGAATATTCATTATTAGAATTGGTATCTTTTAGATAAAAATTGGGAGCAATTGTTCCCAAAGGAATCATATTTGAAGGAGTTCGTGCCATTTTTATGAAAAATTAGTTCTCAAAAATAGGGTTTAATTTCTGTAAAAAAAAGAGCACAAGAATAATTCTTCTCGAGCTGCTTTCAAGAGTAAAGTGAACTCTAAAAAATAGATTGTAGAAATAATGATATTATGGACAAAATTTATAGGTTTGTAAATAATCAAAAATTAAAAAATGGATTTAACTTGGAACGAATTTGAAAGAACAGATATGAGAGTTGGAACTATCGTAGAGGTAAATGATTTTCCTGAAGCGAGAAAACCTGCGTATCAACTAACGATAGATTTTGGTGCCGAAATTGGCATTAGAAAATCATCTGCACAAATTACAAAACGCTACCAAAAAGCAGATTTACTAAACAGGCAAATTGTGGCAGTTGTAAACTTTCCTAAAAAACAAATAGGAAAATTTATGAGCGAATGTCTTGTTCTGGGCGCTGTAGGTGAGGAAGGAGATGTTATTTTATTAGCTCCAGATTTTAAGGTTGAAAACGGGCTTCGTATAGGATAGTGTTCAGTGTTCAGATTTTTAATGTTCAGTTTTAGATAAGTAAATAACTGAACATTAAAAATCTGAATATTGATTACTTGTTACTTATTAATATTCGATATCAGCTTTTGCAAAATCGCTTGTCCTTCTTCCCAATATTTTAAATCAGAATCGGAGTTAATGTGGCCTTGCCTCCCGACATTTACAAAATCACTTCCCCATTTTTCAGCAAAATACCGCTTTCTTTCAAACAAAGAGTAAGGATCATTTTCGCTGGCTACAACTATCGACGGAAATGGTAATTTATAAAGCGGCATTGGCGAAAAATTTCTAATAACATCTGGTGTGTGTTCGGGCGAATCGACATCTGCGGGAGCGACCAGTAATGCGCCTGCGATATTTTTGTTGTTATTCGTTTCTGCCCAGTGCAATACTAAAGAAACGGCTAAACTATGTGCAATCAAAATAGTTGGTTTGTCAAGTTTAGAAACGGCTTCGTTTAAGCGGAATATCCAATCTTCGCGAACAGGTTCATCCCAATTATCCTGAACTAAACGAATAGAATTTTTAAATTTTTCATGCCAAAAGGTCTGCCAATGTTTGTCGCCTGAGTTTCCCAAGCCTGGTAATATTAATAGTTGTATTTCCATTTCGTGGAATTTTTATATATTAAAATGGTTAGTTTAAAAGTTTAGGTCTAGTTTTATCTCGACTAAATTTATAGAGTTTAAATATATAAAAAAAGTCCAAAATGTTTAGCATTTTGGACTTGTACTTTTTAAAAAGTTATAATGGGACTAAATATCGTCAAAATCGATATCTGTAAAGCTAGATCTTTGTCCTTCAGGTTTATCAGAACTGTATTCTTTTTTAAAATCTTTTTGGTGTCTCTCAGAAATTACTTCTTCGCCTTTGTGGTTCAAAACGTATGAAGTCATTTCTTCTAATATTTCGGCAAAAGCACTAAAATCTTCTTTGTATAAATAAATTTTGTGTTTTTTAAAATGAAAAGAACCATCTTCTTCAGTAAATTTTTTACTCTCAGTAATTGTGATATAATAATCGTCAGCTTTAGTAGCTCTCACATCAAAGAAATAAGTTCTTCTTCCTGCTCGTAATACTTTAGAAAAAATCTCTTCTTTTTCTAACATGTCATTTTCTCTCATAATACGTTCTATCATTTTTTGGAATTAATAGTACTCAAAAATCATAAAAAATTATCTATTACGCAACAATTAAAGTAATTCTTTTTCCGAAAGTTGTTTTAAATATAACGATGAATAATAGCCCTCCTGATTTATTAATTGATTATGAGAGCCTTGTTGAATGATTTTACCATCTTCTAAAATTATAATTTTATCAGCATTCTTTGCAGAGGAAACACGATGGCTTACTATTATTGTAGTTTTATCTTTACAAATTTCAAAAAGGTTATTTAAGATTGTTTCTTCTGTTTCGGTATCTACCGCAGATAAACAATCGTCAAAAAGTAAAATGGCTGGATTTTTTATAATTGCCCTCGCAATCGACACACGTTGTTTTTGTCCGCCTGAAAGCGTTATGCCTCTTTCACCTAAAATAGTGTCGTATTGTTTGTTGAAAGCGGCAATATTATCATGTACAACGGCACTTTTGGCGGCTTCAATCACTTCTTCATCTGTTGCATTTTGATTGCCAAATTTGATGTTGTTCTTGATTGTGTCTGAAAACAAGAATGCGTCTTGAGGAACAATTCCAATATTATTTCGCAAATCATTTAAGTTTAAAGTACTGATTTCATTTCCGTCAATCGTTATTCTTCCATCAGTAACATCATACAAACGTGATATTAAAGATAAGATAGTTGATTTTCCAGAACCAGTTTTTCCTAAAATGGCTAATGTTTCTCCCTTTTTTACCGTAAAAGTGACATTTTTTAAAGCTTCAATATTAGTGTCATCATAAGTAAAACTTACATTTTCAAAAGCAATTGAACCTTGAATATCAGATGAGTTTGGATTGTTGTTTTTGATTTCTGGCTCGATTTTCAAAAAATCATTTAGACGCTTTTGAGACGCTTCGGCTTCTTGAACCATTGATGAAACCCATCCTAAGGAAGCAACAGGCCATGTAAGCATATTTACATATAGTATAAATTCGGCAATAGTTCCAATATTCGGAATGGTTCCGTTAATGTACATTACGCCTCCAAAATAAATCACAACTAAATTACTGATTCCGATCAGAGCAATCATTAAAGGACCAAATAGCGATTGAACTCTTGCTAGACTTAAGCTTTTACGTTTGCTCTCTTCCGCAAGATCAATCATGTTGTTTTGATGTTGGTTTTCTAGGGAATATGCTTTTATAACTCTAATTCCTGAAAATATTTCCTGCGAAAAACTCGAAACTTTTGATAAGTATTGTTGAAAGGTGGTGCTACGCTTATTGATTTCAGAACTTAGTTTGAAAATACAATAGGATAAAATTGGTAAAGGCAGAATGGTATATAAAGTAAGTAAAGGCGAAACATTATACATATATAGTATAACAATCGCAAAACGAATAAAAGTATTTATAGAATACATTACTGCAGGACCTACATACATACGAACTTTAGAAACGTCTTCGCTGATTCTGTTCATCAAATCTCCCGTTCGGTTTTGCTTGTAGAAATTTTGAGAAAGATTTTCGTATTGTTTAAAAACCTCATTTTTCAAATCAAACTCAATATGACGCGACATTACAATCAAAGTTTGACGCATTAAAAAGGTTAAAAATCCACCAACAATAGCACTTGCAGTGATTAATAGTGCGTTATGAATTAATTCTCGCTGATAGAAATCGACAATGATTGCAGAGTTTCGATCTGATTCTGATAATTTTAGAAAGCGCTCGATGACGTCAAAACACTTGCTGACTAATTTTGGAGTAAATAAGAAAAATATTTGTGCGATTATGGTGATTAAAATACCTAAAGAAAAACTGTATTTGTACTTAATGAAATATTTGTTTAAATAGCTTAATTCTTTCATTTTTTTAAGAGATTCAATATTGAATTGATTTAATTTTATGAATTATTCTTAATTAAAATTATAATAAAATGCAATTAAATCAGAAATAATATATTGTGTAATTGTTATTATATAGATAAAAAATTAGCACAAGTGTATTTTTTGTTTAAGTTTGAGAAGTCTTTTTGACAAATTCATAATTTTAACTAATTAATACTAGCGCTATGGATGCAGCTTTCGCAACTGGAAAGGAACTTCAAAAAATGGATCCTGTTTTTGGTCAATTATCTTTTGACGATCACGAACAAATTGTATTTTGCAATGACAAAGATACAGGTTTAAAAGCAATTATTGGTATTCATAATTCGGTTATGGGTCCAGCTTTAGGTGGTACTAGAATGTGGAATTACAATACTGAATGGGAAGCGTTAAACGATGTTTTGCGTCTTTCAAGAGGTATGACTTATAAATCAGCTATCACCGGTTTGAATATCGGAGGTGGTAAAGCAGTAATTATTGGTGATGCTAAAACGCAAAAAACACCTGAATTAATGCGTAAATTTGGTGAGTTTGTTCACTCTTTAAGCGGAAGATATATTACTGCTGAAGATGTTGGAATGGAAACTAAAGATATGGATACAGTAAGAGATGTAACTCCTTACGTAACTGGAATCTCTGAAGAAAGAGGTGGTTCTGGAAATCCTTCTCCTGTAACAGCTTACGGTGTTTATCTAGGAATGAAAGCGGCAGCAAAAAGCCAATTTGGTTCTGATGTTTTAGATGGTAAAAAAGTTTTAGTTCAAGGAATTGGACACGTGGGTGAAACTTTGGTTAAATATTTAACTAAAGAAGGAGCTCAGGTAACCATTACTGATATTAACGAAGAAAAATTATATCAGGTTGCTTCAAAATACAATGCGACAATTTATACTGGTGAGGATTTATATACTGCAGATGTTGATATTTATGCGCCATGTGCAATGGGAGCAACTATTAACGATAATACAGTTAACAAAATTAAAGCTAAAGTTATTGCTGGTGCTGCAAACAACCAATTGGCAGATGAGAATGTTCACGGTGCGAGATTACAAGAAAGAGGAATTTTATATGCTCCAGATTTCTTAATCAACGCTGGTGGAATTATCAATGTTTATGCTGAATTAGAGCATTACGGTAAAGCAGAAATCATGGCGAAAACAGAAAATATCTACAATACTACTTTAGAGATTATCGATTATGCTGTGAAAAACGGAATGACTACGCATAAAGCTGCACTTACAATTGCTCAAAATCGTATTGATGCAAGAAAAATTGAAAACAGCAAAAAGTAATAAAAGCTTATTTTAGAATTTAGAGTCTCGGTTTTAGTCGTATTTTTTAAGTAATCTTTAAAATAGGGCTAATAATCGAGACTTTTTTTGTTGATTTAATTTTAATATAAGGATTGAAATTCCTAATTTTGCAGACTAATTTTTAAATGTTCTTACAAGGTGGTAAATAGAAGACACATACGCGTTAAAGTAATGCAGTCCATTTATGCAATGCATCAAAGCGGTTCTGATAATATGGAAAAAGAAGAGAAGTTTCTTTTTTACAGCATTGATAATATTCAGGATTTATATCTTATAATGCTTTCTTCATTGATTGAAATTTGCAAAAAAGAATCTGTTTTTTTACATCTTTCAAGCAAAAAACATCTTGCAACTGCTGCAGAACGTAATCCAAACGAAAAATTTATTAAAAACAAAATTTTTCAACTTCTTGCCGAGAGCAATTCCCTTAGTATCGCTTTAGAAAATCGTAAAATCAACAACTGGACGTTAAACGATGATTATATCATTTTACTTTTAAATGATATTAAAGCAAGCGATTTGTATAAAAAATACATGAGCAACAACGTTAATACTTTTGAGGAAGACAAACAGTTTATTGCTGATTTATTTGCTGAAGTTATTGTTCCAAATGATAAATTATACGAATATCTTGAAGACGATAAATTAACTTGGGTTGATGATATTCCGGTTGTAAATACACATATCATTAAACAATTGAAAGCAATTAAAACTGAAGATCCAGACGATTTTAGAGTTCCTAAATTGTATAAAGATGTTGAGGATAAGGATTTTGCTAAAGATTTATTTAGAAGAACAGTTTTAAACGAAGCTGTTTTAGCTAAAGAATATGATGATAAAACACCAAATTGGGACAGTGAAAGGATTGCCGAAATTGATACGATTATCTTAAAAATGGCAATTTGCGAATTCTTGAAATTCCCTTCAATTCCAGTAAAAGTAACTCTTAACGAATATTTAGAAATTGCAAAAGAGTATTCTACACCAAAAAGTAGTATTTTTATCAACGGAATTTTAGATAATCTTGTTAAGGAACTTACAACCAATAAAAAAATGGTTAAAGTTGGAAGAGGACTAATGTAAAAAGGATAAATTCCAGTTTATAAATTCCAAAAGAAAATATTAATATAAATCAAAAACAGAATTTCAATTATGGGACAATTAACTCAATTTGCGCCATTTCTATTAATGTTTGTGGTAATCTATTTCTTCATGATCAGACCACAGCAAAAAAGAGCAAAAAACGAAAAAGAATTTGAAAGCAGCCTAAAAGTAGGTGATAAAATAATTACAAAAAGCGGTTTCCACGGTAAAGTTGTTGAGCTTGCTGAAACTTCAGTTATCATTGAAACAATGTCTGGAAAATTAAAAATAGAGCGTTCGGCTATTTCTATGGAAATGAGCGCTGCTTTGAATAAAAAGGCTTAATTTTTTAAATTACAATATTTGAAATCCCAAATTCCAAAAGGAGTTTGGGATTTTTTTTGTTGTTTTTTATCATTTCGACCGAAGGGAGAAATCGCACTAGAAATTCCGCAAAGCATATCGTCAATCTTTGTAGAGTTTCTAGTGCGATTTCTCGTACCTCGAAATGACAAAAAAGAAAAACCTTTGTCAAAGTTTTAAACTTTGACAAAGGTTTTGTATAACGTGGAATTTAATTTTTTAAATACTATCTGTATTTATCATTCAGTCCAACATTTGCTAATAACATCGGAATCACTTTTTCGATCCTCGAAAGTTTCGTTTTTTCCTGCTTAGCACTTTCTATATATTCTAAAAACTCGTACTGCTTGTAAGGGGTAAACTTATGAAAAGCTTCCTTTAAGGCTGGGTTTTGAATCATTTCTTTGTCAAGAAGTACAGAGACTATCATTTCCTTTTTTGAAGGTTTAATGATTTTACCCTGCTTTTCATTTTCAATCGCTTCTAAGATATATTCTAAAACCTCTTTTTCGTTAACCTCTTCTTTCGAAGTAAAACGCCATTGACGCATAGATTTTGTTTTGTCTTCCTGAGCATTGATAAGTCTCTTTTTTTCGTCTTTTAGAAAAACTCCGTTAAGAAACCAAATAGCAAAGTAATTTTTAAAACCTCCAATTCCAATAACATTTTTTTTGTCGTAAACATAAATAGGGCCGCCCCATTTTATCGTTTCAACTAGTTCAGTTTTATCAATAATTGACTTAAGGAAAAGTAATTCTTCCTGCCAATTATTGACTTTGTCCCAAACGTGTTTTTTATCAGAATTAGGTTCCAATTATTTTTTCTTTTTAGGTTTTTCGGCTGCTTCAAAAATTCCTGGAATTGCAGTAAGTTCTGCAATTTTTACAATAACATCTGTTGCTTTCTGAATACTTTCGGCAGGAACATATTCGTACTTTCCATGAAAATTATGTCCACCTGCAAATATATTTGGGCAAGGTAATCCCATGAAAGACAATTGAGAGCCATCAGTTCCACCTCGAATTGGCTTTATGATTGGTTTAATGTCTAGTTCTCGCATTGCTTTTTCAGCAATATCTACAATATGTTTAACAGGAAGTACCTTTTCTTTCATGTTGTAATATTGATCTTTTACTTCAGCAATTACAATATCTTCGCCAAATTTCTTAGCAAACTTCTTGTTGAATTTTTTAGCAATTTTAACGATTAACTCTTTACGTTTTTCGAATTTCTTTTTGTTATGATCACGAATAATTAATTCTAAAACAGTTTCTTCGATAGTGCCTTTTATATGATGTACATGGAAAAAACCTTCGTAACCTTTTGTTTCTTGCGGTGTTTCACCTTTTGGAAGTTCATTGATAAAATCATTTGCCAGCAGCATTGAGTTTATCATTTTTCCTTTAGCATATCCTGGGTGAACGCTTTTTCCTTTGAAAGTAATTTTCGCGCCCGCTGCATTGAAATTTTCGTATTCTAATTCGCCAATTTGGCTTCCATCCATCGTGTATGCCCATTGAGCACCAAATTTTTCAACATCAAAATGATGTGCACCGCGGCCAATTTCTTCGTCAGGTGTAAAACCAATTCTAATTTTTCCGTGTTTAATTTCCGGATGCTGAATTAAATATTCCATTGCGGAAACAATCTCAGTAATTCCAGCCTTATCATCGGCACCCAACAAAGTAGTTCCGTCAGTTGTAATAATAGTTTGTCCTTTATATTGCAATAAATCTTTGAAATAATCTGGAGATAAAATGATGTTTTTTTCCGCATTTAGAACAATGTCTTTTCCATCATAATTTTCTACAATTTGTGGTTTTACATTTGCACCGCTAAAATCTGGAGAAGTATCAAAATGAGAAACAAATCCAATTGTAGGCACTTCATGATCAACATTGCTTGGCAAAGTCGCCATGATATAAGCTTTGTCGTCAATAGTAACCTCTGTCAAACCTATAGTTTTTAGTTCTTCAACTAATTTGTTAGCAAGATTCCATTGTTTTTCTGTACTTGGAGTAGTTTTCGAATTCGGATCTGATTCAGTATCAATTGTTACATAACTGATAAAACGATCTATGATGTGTTGCATTTTTTTTAATTTTTAGCAAATATAAGTAATTTTTTCAGCAGATATATTGAGTAAGTTGTCTCTAAAAACAAAAAAAGGATTCTGAAAACAGAATCCTTTTTTAATATGATTTTTTCCTTTAAATACTTTTAACGCATCTAAAACCAAGATGATTGGCTGCAGATCGAATTTCTCCTTTTCCTCTGGTTCCAACCATATATCTGGTGCAATATTGATCTGTACATAAAAATGAACCGCCTCGATGCACGCGTTTTATTTGGCTTGGATCTGCAGGATCATTGTAAGCATCGGGACCTTGTGGATTTTTGGCTACTTTTCCGCTTTCGCTTAAAGATTTATAGTAATCTACACTGTACCAATCGCTTGTCCATTCCCAAACATTTCCAGCAACATCGTAAAGACCGTAGGAGTTTGGAGCATATTGTTTTACTGGAGCAATGCCTTTAAAACCATCTTCGCCTGTATCTCCATCTTTAATTGGAAAATGTCCTTGGTAAATATTGGCTTGAAATTTTCCTTTAGGTTTTAAAACATTTCCCCAAGCGTAAATTTCTCCCGTTTTACCACCTCTTGCCGCAAATTCCCATTCCGCCTCAGTTGGAAGTCTTTTTCCTGCCCATTTTGCATAGGCAGCAGCATCTTCGTAAGTAATATGTACAACTGGATATTTTTCTTTTCCTTTTAAAGAACTTTGAGGACCAAGCGGATGTTTCCAGTCCGTTTCAGGAATATAGGCCCACCATTGCAGAAAATTGTTCAAATTTACAGCAGCATCAGTAGGATTAAATACTACAGAACCCGTTACTAGATCTTCTTCGGCAGCTGTTGGAAATTCTTCTTTAGTTGGTTTTTGTTCAGCAACAGTTATGTATCCCGTAGCTTTTACAAATTCAGCATATTGTTCATTTGTAACTTCGGTTTCGTCCATATAATACCCGTCAACATAAACTCTATGTACAGGAGCGGCATCTTTTGTAACACCTTTTATACTGCATAAACTTTCATCTTCAACATTGCTTCCCATTGAAAATTCGCCTCCAGGAATCCAAACCATTCCTTTTGGAGCTGTTCCTGATGGTTTATTTTTATTTTCAATAGTTGGAGTAAAAACTGAAGCTATAGATGTATCAGGCTTTTCGGCACAATCCATTACTGCCATTTTTTGCTTTGGTGAGATTAGTTTGGTGTAGCCATAAGCAATTGAAATAATAGAGATAGTCAGCACGGCAAATATCCAGTAGGTTTTATTTTTCATTGTAAAAATTTTAAGCTGATAATGGTTGTTAATAGATAGGTATAAAAGTAAATAAAATTATTTTTAATAGTATACTGAATTAGTAGAATTTAAAAATTAATTGTCTTTTTCAACATTCACAACTTCATATTTATTCTTTCCATCAACTTGAACGGATTGGTAGTAGGTCTCTCCAAATTTTACGTATTTATTGTCTCCAATAGTTACTTCTTCACCGCCTTCAGGCAGATTGTCTACTAAAGTTCCTGCTGTTGGTGCAACAACTTTATAATTACTTCCGTCTTTTTCATAATACGTTCCTCCGTAATAATAGTTATTGACTGTTCCAGTATTGACAGTTTCGGCTCCACTCGGAATATTGTTTACGGTACCTCCAACTGGAGCAGGCACTGCTGTATAACCTCCATTTGTAGAGCTGTACCAAACGCCTTGATCGTAATGATATTTTTCATTTTCGACGCTGACTACGATTGCTGTAACTGCTAGAGTTGCTACGAAAAATCCCCAAGGATGCCAAACTGGTCCCCAATAAAATGGTGCGTAAGGACGTGGGTAATACGGGTGATAGCAGTTGTAGCGATATCCGCCATATACATAAGGAGGACGTGTATATGGTCTGTAGCCTGGTCTCACTACCGTATTACGGTTGTTGCGAACGTGAACGCTGTTGTTAACATTAATATTGACGTTGTTTCTATTTCGATTAACAGTATTGCCGCTAATATTGGTATTTCTGTTTCCTGTTTTGTTTCTATTTACAGTATTTGAATTTCTATTGTTGGTTGTAGTTCTACCACCAATTTTTGAGTTGGAAGAGTTAGAAGGTCTGTTTATTTTAGTTCCCGAATTATTTGCGCCGGGTCTATTTGCTGCTGGTCTCGCTTGAGTTGCTGGTCTGTTTTGTATTGCACCACCGCCTCTCTGCATTCCGCCGGCAGGTCTATGTGCGCCACCACCGCCTCGACGCTGTGCAGTACTATCTATTGAAATCAAAAAAAATGATCCAGCTAAAAATAGTAATGCACCTTTTTTTAGAGTTTTAGTTAAGTTTTTCATTTTCAGATTTTTATGTTGGTTAAAGTTATTAAAAAATATACTTTGTATAGAATTTTAAATCGAA
Organism: Flavobacterium sp. YO64; assembly: GCF_004119505.1. NCBI lineage: Bacteria > Pseudomonadati > Bacteroidota > Flavobacteriia > Flavobacteriales > Flavobacteriaceae > Flavobacterium > Flavobacterium sp. YO64. The sequence goes on from NZ_NRQV01000013.1 coordinate 64,100, forward strand.
TATTTTGAATTGCTGCAATGTCATTTTAACTGTTATAGAGAAATATCCCATTGTATTCTAAAACGCCAGCCTTGTTCTAAAGGCAAGGTTTTGTCCTGAAAACTAAAATAGGAAACCTCTGAAGTGAGCTTGTTTTTATGCCCCTTAAAGAACCAGTTAAAAGCAAGGGTTGTTTCGTTTTGCAAATTTTGTTTTATACTGTTATCTGGGCGATAGGAAGCGTGTCTTCCTGCCATTTCTAAGTGTTTTGGCCACCAATCAAGTACATTGTGAAAAAAATAACCAGCCTGAACATAGTATCCTTTTAAAGTTGTTATGTCATTATTATTCAATTTATCAATAATTTCTTTGGTATGCAATTCGCTTTGCCAAGAAAAACCGCGATACATAAATGCAGTTTCTAAATTCCATTGATTTACTCTGTATTGACCAGGTAAGCCATTTTCAAACCCGTCTAAAGAACCTCCTCCTGCTTGAGAAAAGCGAGTATAAGGGCTTCTATTGGTTATGGCAGAAAAAGCAACAATTGGAGTGGGTTTTTCATGAAACTCTAAATCGCAGCCTTCAAAATCAAGAAAGCGTCCCAAAAAGTTCCACTGTGCTCTTCCAAAGTACATTAAATTATTGTCATCGTTTGAAGTACTGCCTCGACCTGTTCCTGTTAAAGCAGCTGCCCAATAATTAAAATCGGCAATACCGCTCCCTTTCAAATGTCCGTACACTTCAAAACCCAATTGGCGATCGACGGTAAAAGGGCGGTTAATAAGTGATCGTTCGACCATTTGCTGTTCACCGCTGCTGATAAAACGTTCGCGGGTAAATTCAGTTTTCCATTGCCCGACTTTAAAGCTCAGCCATTCCCATTTTTCAATCATTATTCTAAAGTCTAGTAAATTGGACTGGCTTAATTCATATTCCCAGTAGTATTTCAACCAAGGTTCAAAAGCGTGTCCGCCAATTTTAAGTCTGGCGCGGTTTATTTTAAAGGTGGTTTTGGCATCTTGGCTGTAATCATCATAAGTTAAAGGATCAGTATCATAGGGAGTAGAAAATCTAAATTGAAATCGGCTTTGTAATTGAAATAGAAATTTATTGTCTTTGGTTTGTAGTTCTATTCCCTTATCTCCATAACGAACATTCATTAGTTTAGTAGTATCTTTTTCTTTCAATTGCTGCGCTGAACCATCTAAACTAAATAATAGTACTAAGCTGAGAAGAAAAGTATTCGATACGTTTGTTAGAATGTTTGCGTTATGCATATGTTTAGAATGTTTGTAATAATTTATAGTTACTTAGTACGGCTATTTTCTTCCAAAGTTTTTTGCAATTCCTAAACCAATTCCCCAACTGTCATATGCATTCCATTTTAAGTCGTAGCTGAAAGTTCCAAATATTTCCCAATCTTTTGGAAGTTCATAACCATATTCTACTCCGGCTCGCGTCAAAAAGAAATCTTCTTCTTTGGCAAATTCTCCTCCAAATCCTAAAAGAATACTCCATGATTCGCTAGGTTTATAGATTCCCATAACTGCAGGAGCGATAGGATAACTGCGTTCGACAGTTTCTTTATCGTCACCGCTTGCATATGTTTTTTCGACTTTAAATTTTTCAATAATAAAATCGGTATGCAGACCAATTGCCCATTTTTCGTGAAATTGATACGTGTAATCAACTCCCCATGCAGGGAGATTTAATACTTCATGATTTCCTTCGTCATCACGCCCTTCAAAAACATGAGCATGATTAATTGATATTCCTATTTGATGATGCGGACTAAATGTTTTCTTTTCGCTTTCTTGAGCTGTAATACTGTTGTAACTGACTAAATAAAAAATCGTTGCCAGGAAAACTGTTATCTTAATATGATTAATAGTAGAAAACATTTAGAGTCTGTATTAATGAAATATTAGTTTAAAGCTGTAAATAGCTCAAAATTAAATAATAAATGACCCAAACAGGTTTGTGCGAAGAGCTTAAATCGTTTCATTTTATAACTTGCAACGTCAAAAAAGTAAATTTTGACTCAATATTTTTAGTTTTTTAAAATGTTTTTAATTTTTATGTTAAAATTGATTTGAAAACTCTTGTAATTTGTTTTCTGTAAAAAGCACCTTTTTAAACTATAATATTTAAATTTGCATCCGAAAAAAATAACAACAACACACTTATGTATAAATTGATAATCCGTCCGATACTTTTTTGGTTTGATCCTGAAGAAGTGCATTACTTTACTTTTTCATTTGTAAAATTCATTTCAAAAATCCCTGGAGTTTCATCAATTATACGATCTATTTATGAGGTAAAAGATTCTCGTTTAGAAAGAGAAGTTTTTGGAATTAAATTCAAAAATCCAGTTGGACTTGCGGCTGGATTTGACAAAGATGCCAAGTTGTATAAGGAACTTTCTGATTTTGGTTTTGGTTTTATCGAAATTGGAACTGTAACGCCGGTTGGTCAGGAAGGAAATCCTAAAAAACGTTTGTTCCGTTTAAAAGAAGATCAGGCAATTATTAACCGAATGGGCTTTAATAATGGCGGAGTTATTGAAGCTGTAGAACGTTTGAAAAAGAATTCAGGAGTTTTAATTGGTGGAAATATCGGAAAAAATAAAGTGACACCAAATGAAAATGCGGTTGATGATTATATCATTTGTTTCGATGCTTTGTTTAATCATGTTGATTATTTTGTGGTAAATGTAAGCTCTCCAAATACACCAAATCTAAGAGCATTACAAGATAAAGAGCCTTTAACAGCTTTATTGCAGACTTTGCAAGATCGAAATATCGAGAAACAAAAAACTAGCACTCAAAAAGTAAAACCAATTCTTTTAAAAATTGCTCCAGATCTTACAGATGAGCAATTGTTAGATATTATTGATATTGTAAAAACAACTCAAATTGCGGGTGTAATTGCTACAAATACGACTATTTCAAGAGATGGTTTACAATCTCAAAACCAATCTGAAACGGGAGGTTTGTCTGGAAAGCCGTTAACAAAACGTTCTACAGAAGTAATTCGTTTTCTTTCGGAAAAAAGCAATAAAGCATTTCCAATTATTGGAGTAGGAGGAATTCATTCTGCAGATGATGCAATCGAAAAACTTAATGCAGGTGCAAGTTTAGTGCAATTATACACAGGTTTTATTTATGAAGGCCCTGCACTTATAAAAGCTATAAACAAGAAAGTTTTAAGTCAGTTATAAAATTAGTATCTGAACAACTTGTCCAACAAGTATTGCGATTCCAAAACTGATTAAAGTGCCAATCAAAACATATTCAGTTAGTTTTCGATCTTTGGCTTCTTTTAAATCTCCAAACCTAAAAATAGATTTTGCGGCCAGCAAAAATCCAATTGCTTCAAAATGCCCCAAAAGGATAAAGCAGAATATAAATAAACGCTCTAATAGGCCAATGTAATTTCCTGCATTGGCAAGTGAGTTATCTTGATTACTGTTTTGACTTTCAGGACTCCAAATTGAGATGATGGTTTTAATAAAAATAGAAGCAGGTTTAGTTATAAATATAATTCCCGTTACTAAAATCCAAAATTTATCATCAAGCCAAAAATGAATCATATTTTTATTTTGGTATAAAAGGCTGATGCCAATCAGAATCAAAATATGTACAATTTGGTCTACAACAAACCAAGTGCGTTTCGTTTTCTTCTTCTGAAAATTAAGTTTGATAAAATCTATAAAGCCGTGGGTAATGGCTATGAATGCTGCGTAAGGTATAAAATTGATTTCTCCAACTAGAATTGCTGCCAAAATTCCGTGCAGTAAAACATGAAGATATAAATAAAAACTTTTATGTTTCTTCGTTTCTTTATCAGCGACCCATTTGTTGGGCTGCCATATAAAATCTCCTAATAAATGAGCTAAAAACAGTTTTATAAATAAAATCATGGAGCTGTAAGTTGTTTTATTTGCGTTCTAAAATAGCGGTCTAAAGTGATAACCAAATCAAATTGAGCACGTTTTTGCCTGCGGCTCACAGCGGCTTGGTTAATACCTAATTTATGACCAATTTCTTCTTGAGACAGAGTTGGATTTTCTATTGCCAAAGCTGTAAATTCAGCAGATTGTACCAGCCAGTTGTCCATAAAGGTTAAAGCCAGCTGCAACATTAGATTCAGTTTTTCATTAAAATCAATGTCGGCAGTTCGTAGAGCCAGTGTTACCTTTTGTTTTTTTAAAGTTCCAAAAAGTTCGCCGGAATGAATAAAAGCAGTTCCGTTACTTTCGGATATTTTTGCGGCATTATGTGTTTTGCTGCCAAAACCAATACTCATTCGGGCATCTAGTTTTATAGCTCTTAAACGTGCTTTTATTAAAATGGCAGTTAATAAAGCCTCTTCGGGATTTTCAATTTCAATTTGAAATTCATCGCCTCTGTAGATTTCCCATTGATTTGGTGTATCGCCAAATTGAGCTAGGATTTTTTTTAAATCCTCAACCCAATGTTTTGATTGCTGTTGTCTGGAATCAATTATGTCGCCTGTAATTACACTAATCATAACATCAAATATAATTAAAAAATGATAGAATTTCTATTACAAATATAGGTAATATTTTTAAATATTACATTTATAGGTAATATTTGTATTTATTACCGTTTTTAGGAATATTTATTTTTATTACTATTTTTGGTAATAGCATAGGAATAAATGTGCTAATAGTTATGACACTTACATGGTTAAAAAAACGAATTATACAAAACGACTTAATTTTTATTTCTTTAAAAAAGGAACTAACTTAGCCTTTACAAAAGAGTAAGTTTTGAATACAGAAATCAAGATTATCGAATGTCCGCGAGATGCCATGCAAGGTATTAAAGCATTTATTCCCACAAAAAATAAAGTGACCTATATTCAGGCTTTACTTCGTGTAGGGTTTGATACTATTGATTTTGGAAGTTTTGTATCGCCTAAAGCAATTCCGCAAATGCAAGATACTGCCGAGGTTTTAGCACAACTTGATTTGTCTCAAACTACAAGTAAGCTTTTGTCGATAATTGCAAATACACAAGGAGCAGCTTTGGCTTCAGAACATGAGTCAATTCAGTATTTAGGCTTTCCTTTTTCGATATCAGAGAATTTTCAAATGCGTAATACCCATAAAACCATTGCAGAATCTTTGATAACTCTTGAAGAAATTCTAGAGATTGCCGATAAAAAAAAGAAAGAGGTTGTTACTTATCTTTCAATGGGATTTGGAAATCCTTATGGAGATCCGTGGAATGTTGAAATCGTGGCTGAATGGACAGAAAAACTGGCAGGAATGGGCGTAAAAATTTTATCACTTTCAGATACTGTTGGAAGTTCGACGCCAGAAGTTATTACCTATCTTTTTTCCAATTTAATTCCGAAATATCCGCAAATTGAGTTTGGAGCGCATTTGCACACTACTCCCAATAGTTGGTTTGAGAAAATTGATGCCGCTGCAAAAGCAGGATGTACACGTTTTGATGGAGCAATTCAAGGATTTGGCGGCTGTCCGATGGCAACAGATAAACTAACAGGAAATATGCCAACCGAAAAATTGATCTCTTATTTTACTGCTAATAAAAAAACAACGGGACTTAATTCCTTAAGCTTTGAAAGTGCTTATAACGAAGCTTCAAAATTGTTTGGAAAGTTCCATTGAAAAAGATTACAATAATTTAGTAATTAAGCAATATCTAATTAACGAAAGACGTTTTTATTTATACTATATAAAACAAGCATGAGATCAAATTTCATAAATAGAATAGCTATAGTTTTGTTTTCGTCGATTTTATTTCTCTCCTGTTCGAGTGATTTAGATTTTGATCAGGTCGATGATCTGGTACTTCAACCAACTTTTGTTGCCAATCTGGCTTATTTTAGTGTTACTGCAGATCAAATTGTAGACAATGGTTCTGGATTTCCAATACCACCGGCTCTAGAAGATTTTGATGTTTTTAAAAACAAGTTCTTCAATGAAAATTTGATAAAAACTGAGTTTAATTTTGAAATCGAAAATACAATTAATAGAGCTTTTGAGGTTGATTTGATACTAATTGATACTAATAATACGCCGTTAGAAACTATTTCTTTAAATGTTCCAACCTATACAGGAGGTTCAAATATTATAAAATATCCCGCTGAGATTTTTGAAGGAGAGCGATTAGTCAGACTGAAAAAGTCTGTAAAAATAGCCTTTGTTGTGCGTATAGTTTCAGGATCAGGTACAGGAACAATTTCAGGTAACTTAAAACTAAAATCAGGTGCAATTGTTTATATGAAAATACAATGAAAAAAACACTTTTAATTGTGATCTTGATTTTTCAATTTTCATCTTTCGCTCAGAATAAACAAATATTATACAACTTTACATCAATTCCACAGTCTTCCCTCGTTAATCCAGGTGCTGATGTGTCTTATAAATTCTATTTTGGGATTCCAGTTCTATCAGGAGTTTCAGGAAATGTTGGTTCAAGCAGCTTTTCTGCTTATGATCTGTTTGCTAATAATGGTGTAGATTTTAATGATAAAGTTCGAAATGTTATCAATAAATCATCGGCAAATGATAAAACACAGGTTAATCAACAGCTTGAAATATTCTCTGGCGGATTTAGAGTGGGAGGTCAGGAAAGTAAATCTTATGTTTCATTCGGAGCTTATCAGGAATTTGATTTTTTAATGTATTTTCCAAAAGATGCTGCAATTTTAGCTGTTGATGGAAATCAGAATTATATGGGGAAATCTTTCAATCTAGCCGATATAAATGTTCGTGCCGAAGTGCTTTCTGTTTTTCATGTTGGTTTTCATAAAAAATTAAATAAAAAACTCGTTTTGGGCGGACGTGCTAAAATTTATTCGAGCGGTGCTAATGCAACTTCAACCAAAAATTCAGGATACATTTATACAGCACAAGGCACGGGAACAAATATGTATACGCAAATAATTGAATCAAATTTAGAGCTTAGAACCGCCGGAATAGCAAAGTTTACAAAAGACGAGTATGATGGAAGTATTCCTAAGGATATTGCACACAATACTTTTTTTAATGGAAGTCTTGGTTTAGGATTCGATGCCGGACTTACTTATAATATCGAAGACAATCTTCAGCTTACTGCAAGTGTGCTTGATGTTGGTTTTATAAGACAATCAAAAGATGTTGAAACCAGAACTTACAAAGGAAGTTATAAGTACGATGGAGTAAATCCTAGTTTTGGCGCGACTGATGAACCCAATGATATTATAGATGATTTTGAAAAGGCTATTCCAGAAGAGAAACTTTATAATAAATATACAACTTGGCGTCCTGTTAAATTTAATTCTTCTATTCAGTATTCTTTTGGTGAAACACGATCAGACGAAGATTGTAATTGCAAAGGTTCTAGCGAACGAAAATACCTTAATGCAGTTGGAGTACAATTATTTGCCATGACGATGCCAAAAGATCCTTACGCTGCATTAACCGCTTTTTATAAACGCAGTATTACGGAGAAATTGGATGTAAAAGCAACTTATACAGTTGATCCCTATTCTTATACGAACATCGGTTTAGGTGTTTCTGGAACTCTTGGAAAATTAAATATGTATGTTCTTGTAGATAATGTTTTTGAATACAAAGATGTTTCAAAAGCAAATAGTATTGCATTTCAATTTGGGTTCAATTTTGTTTTTCAAGATTCAAAGAATTAATATCTCAGGTTTTGCTTTTATTGGAATTTGAAACTTCGTATTTGAAGTTTTAAATTGTAAGTATTTCCTTGTAAGAGTAAATTTATGAATAAGTTAGTATTCAAGTTTCCAATTTATTCACTATATTTGCACGCAATTCAACTAGAAATTGCAACATGATAGCACACAACTCCAAGATTATCGGCGAAGGTTTAACTTACGACGATGTATTATTAGTACCTAACTACTCGAATGTGCTTCCCCGCGAAGTGAGCATCAAATCGAAATTCTCAAGAAACATAACATTAAACGTTCCAATCGTATCTGCTGCTATGGATACTGTTACCGAAAGTGCAATGGCAATCGCTATGGCGCAAGAAGGAGGAATTAGTGTTTTACATAAAAACATGACTATCGAGCAGCAAGCTGCAGAGGTTAGAAAAGTAAAGCGTGCAGAAGCTGGGATGATTATCGATCCGGTAACATTACCAACAACTTCGACTATTGCAGACGCGAAAAATGCTATGAAAGAATTTGGAATTGGCGGTATTCCAATCGTTGACGAAAATAGAATTCTGAAAGGAATTGTTACCAATCGTGATTTACGTTTCGAGAAAAATGGTGCAAGACCAATCGCTGAGGTAATGACAAGCAAAAATTTAGTGACTGTTGCCGAAGGAACTTCGTTAGAGCAGGCGGAAGTTGTCTTACAAGGGCATAAAATTGAAAAATTGCCAGTTGTAAACGCTAAGAATGAATTAGTTGGTTTAATTACCTTCAGAGATATTACAAAACTGACTCAAAAACCAATCGCTAATAAAGATTCATTTGGCCGTTTAAGAGTTGCTGCTGCAATTGGAGTTACTGGAGATGCAGTTCAAAGAGCTGAAGCTTTAGTAAATGCAGGTGTAGACGCAATCATTATAGATACTGCACACGGACACACAGAAGGTGTGGTAAACACATTAAAAGAAGTAAAATCAAAATTCCCTCAAATAGATGTAATTGTTGGAAACATTGCAACGCCGGAAGCTGCTAAATATTTAGTAGAAAATGGTGCTGACGGTGTAAAAGTAGGAATCGGACCAGGTTCAATCTGTACTACACGTATCGTTGCAGGTGTTGGTTTTCCTCAGTTTTCAGCAGTTTTAGAAGTTGCTGCAGCTATTAAAGGAACTGGAGTTCCAGTTATTGCTGATGGTGGAATTCGTTATACTGGAGATATTCCTAAAGCAATCGCTGCAGGTGCTGACTGTGTAATGTTAGGTTCATTATTAGCAGGAACAAAAGAGTCTCCAGGTGAAACTATTATTTTTGAAGGAAGAAAATTCAAATCTTACCGCGGAATGGGATCTGTTGAAGCAATGCAAACTGGTTCAAAAGATCGTTATTTTCAAGATGTTGAAGACGATGTTAAAAAATTAGTTCCAGAAGGAATTGTTGGTCGTGTTCCTTACAAAGGAGAATTAAACGAAAGTATGCTTCAATTTATTGGAGGTCTTCGTGCAGGAATGGGCTACTGTGGTTCAAAAGATATTCCTACTTTACAAGAATCAGGACGTTTTGTTAGAATTACTTCAAGCGGAATTACAGAAAGTCATCCGCATAACGTAACGATCACAAAGGAAGCTCCAAATTATTCTAGATAATTTTTAGTTTTAATTATATAAAAAAAAGGCGTAAGATTTAATTCTTACGCCTTTTAATTTTATAGTGAAGTGTTTTGTTCCGCTTCTCTCAATTTTTGATTCTCTAAAATCTGTGGAATAAATGGTTTTACTTCATTTTCAATTTCAGATTCAGAAATATTTAGAGCTTTTGGATTAGAAGTTAATTGCAGCCAAGGTTTTGGACCGTCAAAATTATAGTTTCCAAAAACTATAACTGGAGTTCCTTTTACTTTTACATTTTCCTTGTCTTTCAAAATCCATTCATCAGCAAATTTGTAGAGATATTTAGCATCTTTTTCTAATAATCTTAAGCAAGAATGTGATGCTGGATAACCAGGAAGTTCGTATTCATGAAAACCAACACCTAGTTTGTTCTCTATATTGAAATTCCATTTTAAATCCCATTCGTCATTAAAAGTACTTGTTGTTTTTTCAGCTTTCCAATTCGTGAAGAATAATCCTGTTGGTGTAGGATCTTTTTTTCTTCCCATATTTGTTGGTCCAGTATAAACTAATTCTCCATTTTCATAAGCGGCAAAAGTTTGTGCAGGATAAGAGAAAAGAATAATTTTAGATACTTCTTCCAATGCAGAAATATGCAAGGGAAATGGCATGTAATAAACCAAATCACCGCTAAAATCTGTTGGAATAACAACAGAGTCGAGTTTTTTTAAATTTGCTTTATCCGTTCTGTTTAAAGCATAAAGAATATCAAGTTTGCTACTGTCGGCTTCATTAATTTTTAACCAATCTTTTGTTTTTTCAATTTGAAAGGAAACAGATGATTTTGGTTTCTTGTATTCAATCGTTTTTTTAGGCTTAGTATTTTCGGTTAGGTTTGCTTTGTCGTTTTTCTTGCACGCTCCTAATAAAACTAACATTAAGAAGAACGATAAATTCGCTGTATAATATAACTTTTTCATAAGATGAACTTTTATGAAAATAAAGTTAAAAATAGAATGGAATAAAAGGGTTACATAATTTTTAGAAATGTTTGTTTGATTTTCATCTACCTGTTTTTTTATCTGAGAAAATCAAAGTAGCTTAAAATATTTTTTTGTAAGCACTGAGCAAAGAAATTCAGTTCTTCCTGTATCAGAATCGGATAGTTTATCTCCTGTGTGTGTTAGTTTTAAATATCCTGATTTTTTATCAATGTAAAATAGCCAAATTTGATTATTTGCATAAACTAATTCTGAATATGAGGATTGATTGCCTAATTGGTTAAAATATGTTATTTTTTCAGTATTGACTTTTTTCCAACTTTTAGCATGTTTGGTTAAGTCGAAAAATTGGATTTCTTCTGTAGTAATTGTTATCATTTGTCCAACAATAGCATCGTCTTCTCTCATAACCCATGACGGTGTGTCATCAATCATTCTCCAGTTTCCAATTAATTCACTCATTAAATTGTTTTTTGGAAAAATTTGCAAAGAATCAGTTTTTTTAAGTTCAGACGAATCTATTTTGTTTTGTGAGAATAGTTGAAAAAATGAAAAAAGTAAAATAAAGATTGTTTTGTATTTAGACATTTTTATTGTTTTTCAAATCTAAAATACTAAAAAACTTTAAATTAAACCTTTTATTTTAGCATGCTGCAATAAAATAATAGTTTTAGCATCAACAATTTCTCCAGATTCGATCATTGCATAAGCTTCGTCAAAGGTATATTCCAGAACTTCTATATTTTCCTGTTCAGAATCCAATCCTCCGCCATCGCTGACTTTCATGCTTTCATCATATTCACCCGTAAACAAATATAAAATTTCGGTTACAGCACCTGGAGACATGTAGGTTTCTACTACTTTTTGAACTTTTTTTATACGATAACCTGTTTCTTCTTCAGTTTCACGAATGATGCATTCTTCAGGATTATCTTGGTCTAGAAGTCCTGCGCAAACTTCAATCATCATTCCTGTTTTGTTGCAATTTAAAAAAGTTGGTAAACGAAATTGACGCGTTAAAATAACTGTTTTTTTTGTGGTATTGTATAATAAAATTCCAGCTCCATTTCCTCGGTCATAAACTTCGCGTACATGCGTCTGAATTTTTTCGTTTTCTTTTTGATAAGTAAAATTTACTTTATTTAAAATATACCAATTGTCTGACAGTAAAGATGTTTCTGTAATTTTAATTTTTGGGTTTTTCATATGGCGAATAGATTTGTATAAAAAAAAAACGCCCTGATTATCAGAGCGTTTTAAAGGTATTATTTTGTTATTGTTTGCTTTCTGTCTGGTCCAACCGATATAATTTTGATTGGCACTTCGATTTCTTTCTCAATAAACTCAATATATTCTTTTAGCTCAATTGGCAATTGATCGTAAGTTGTTAAACCTGTTAAATCAGCTTTCCAGCCTTTAAATTCTTTGTAAACTGGAGTAACGTTTTCTGGCTCAATATTGTAAGGGAAATGAGCAATATTTTGTCCTTTATAGTTATACTCTGTACACACTTTTAAAGTTTCAAAACCAGAAAGTACATCACCTTTCATCATCATTAACTGAGTAACTCCGTTAACTTGAACGGCGTATTTTAAAGCTACAAGGTCTAACCATCCGCAACGTCTTTGTCTTCCTGTTACAGATCCAAATTCGTTACCAATTTTTGCCATAGTAGCACCAACTTCGTCAAAAAGTTCAGTTGGGAAAGGTCCGCTTCCAACACGTGTTACATAAGCTTTAAAAATTCCATAAACTTCTTTGATTTTGTTAGGAGCAATTCCTAAACCAGTACAAGCTCCAGCAGCAGTAGTGTTAGATGAAGTTACAAATGGATAAGTTCCAAAATCAACATCTAATAATGAACCTTGAGCGCCTTCACATAGAATAGATTTACCAGCTTTTTGAGCTTGGTGCATGTATTCTTCACTATCAATAAAATCTAATTTTTTCAATTCTTCGATAGCTTCGAAAAATTCTTTTTCAAGTTCTGCTAAGTTATATTGAATGTTAACATCATAAAAAGCAATCATTGCTTCATGTTTGTCAGCTAAAGCTCTGTAACGATCTTTAAAGTCTTCTAATTCAATATCTCCAACACGTAAACCGTTTCTACCTGTTTTATCCATGTAAGTTGGTCCAATTCCTTTAAGAGTAGAACCAATTTTAGCTTTTCCTTTTGACGCTTCAGAAGCGGCATCAAGTAAACGGTGTGTCGGTAAAATTAAATGTGCTTTTCTAGAAATGATTAATTTGCTTTTGATGTCAAGTTTAAATTTCTCTAAACCTTCAATTTCTTTTTGAAAAACTACTGGATCAATTACAACTCCATTTCCGATGATATTTACTGAGTTTTTATGAAAAATCCCTGAAGGAATGGTTCTAAGTACGTGTTTAATTCCGTCAAATTCTAGTGTATGTCCTGCGTTTGGTCCTCCTTGAAAACGTGCAATAATATCATAATTTGAGGTAAGAACGTCAACAATTTTCCCTTTACCTTCATCTCCCCATTGTAATCCTAGTAATAAATCTACCGTCATTCTGTTTTAATTTGCGTTGGGACAAGCTGAGTTGTCCTACTGATTAATGTAGTTAATTTTTTTTATTTTTATTTTGTAAATAATGCCTGTTCGGGATTATTGCTTTTGCTTTTTGTTTCCGTAGAAATAAAGTGAATGATTCGTAATTTCGATATCAAATATTTCTTCGATTGTTTTTTTGATGGTTTGAATTCTTGGATCGCAAAATTCAATTACTTCGCCAGAATCAGTCATGATAATATGATCGTGCTGTTTGTCGAAATACGATTTTTCATAATAAGCTTGATTTTGCCCAAATTGATGTTTTCTAACCAAAGCGCAGTCTAACAATAACTCGATCGTGTTGTACAAAGTAGCTCTGCTCACACGATAGTTTTTGTTTTTCATTTTGATATATAAGTTTTCAATATCAAAATGCTCCTCGCTATCGTAGATTTCCTGAAGTATAGCATAACGCTCAGGAGTTTTGCGATGCCCTTTTTGTTCAAGATACATTGTAAAAACATTTTTTACAATTTCTTGATTCTTAGTGTTGTCAGTTGAAATGAGTGTCATATCCGGCAAAGATAATTTTTTATTTTTAATGAATAAAAGTTTCGGGTTTAAAGTTTCGTTACAAAATTCTTATAGTTTCCCTAAAAAGTTAGGTTCTGTACTCTCTCGTAACCTTGTCAACACCGTCAATTTTCTTAATTGCATTGATCATTTTTTTCAAAATAGTATTGTTTTGAACAATAACAGCAATCTGTCCGTGAAAAATTCCCGCATCAGTACTCAATGAAATACTTTGAATATTAACGCTCATATTGTTTGAAATGACACGAGTCAATTGATTGGTAAGACCTAAAACATCCATTCCGGTAATATTTATAATCGCCTTAAATTCTTCTTGAGAAGAATCGATCCATTTGGCGCTCATAATTCGGTATGCATAATTAGACTGCATTCCAATAGCGTTCGGACAGTCTTTTTTATGTACTTTGATTCCTTCGTTGATGGTTACAAAACCAAAAACGTCATCACCTGGAATAGGATTACAGCATTGCGATAGTTTGTAATCCAGTTTATCATGTTCAGTTCCAAAAACCAACATATCGTAATTACTGCTGATAACGGGTCTGTGGATGTCCTCTGAAGAGGTTGTATCTTTATTCCTTTTAATTTTATTTTTAAAGAAATTAATAAATGTATTGCTTTTTTGTGCCGCGTAATCTTTTAACTGTTGATTTTCGATAGCGCCAATCCCAACACGATAGAATAAATCTAAGCTTGTTTTTAATTTAAAAAAGTTAACTAATTCGTTTGTAGTTTGCTCGTTAAGCGTAATTTTTAAATGCTTTAATTTTCTGGTAAGTAATTCTTTTCCTTCTTCAGCAATTTTTTTGGTGTTCTCGTTTAGAACGTTTTTAATCTTATTTTTTGCTCTAGAAGTTGTTACATATTCGAGCCAGTTTACAGTTGGTTTTTGATTTACAGAAGTTATAACTTCAACTTGATCGCCGCTTTTAAGTTCATGATTTAAAGGAACCAGACGACCATTTACACGAGTACCTCTTGTTTTAATTCCAATTTCAGAGTGAATACTGAATGCAAAATCAAGCGAAGTCGCACCTTTGGGCAGTGATTTGATTTCTCCTTTTGGAGTAAACACGAAGATTTCTTTAGAATATAAATTCATTTTAAAATCTTCAACAAAATCAACCGCATTGGTTTCCTGATTTTCGAGTGCTTCACGAAGTAAATTCAGCCAAGTATCTAAACCGCTTTCTTCAGTTGCACCGTTTTTATATTTGTAATGTGCTGCATATCCTTTTTCGGCAATTTCATCCATACGTTCACTTCTTACCTGAACTTCGACCCAACGGCCTTTTGGTCCCATAACGGTAATGTGAAGTGCTTCGTAACCTGTTGATTTTGGTGATGAAATCCAGTCGCGTAAACGACTAGGGCTTGGTCTGTAATGATCTGTTACAATCGAATAGATTTTCCAAGCAATAAATTTTTCGTCATGCGGATCAGATTTGTAAACAATTCGCAATGCAAACTTGTCATAAACTTCATCAAAACTTACATTTTGAGCGCGCATTTTTCGACGAATCGAGTAAATGGATTTTGGACGGCCTTTTATAATGTAATCAACATTCTCAGCATCTAAAGATTTCTTCAAAACATCCGAAATGTCTTTGATGTAAGCATCTTGCTCTTCCTTAGTTTCTCTAATTTTGCTTACAATATCATTGTAAACGGCAGGTTCTGTATATTTTAAACCTAAATCTTCTAGTTTAGTTTTAATATTATAAAGTCCTAAACGATGAGCGAGAGGAGCATAAATATAAAGTGTTTCAGAGGCGATTTTGGTCTGCTTGTATTCCGCCATCGAATCCATCGTTTGCATATTATGTAAACGATCGGCGAGTTTAATCAAAATTACACGTACATCATCATTAAGCGTCAAGATCATTTTTCTAAAATTCTCTGCCTGCATAGAGGCATTTAGATCTTTTTGTACTAATGAAATTTTTGTTAAACCTTCAACTAACTGTGCGACTTTTGGGTTGAATAATCGCTCAATATCTTCTACAGTCATTGGAGTATCTTCAACAACATCGTGTAATAAAGCTGCGGCAATAGAAGTTGCTCCCAGACCAATTTCTGAGGCAACAATTTTTGCAACTGCAATAGGATGAAAGATATACGCTTCTCCAGATTTGCGTCTTTGCTCTTTGTGAGCATCTACAGCTACATCAAAAGCCTTTCTAATCAGTTTTTTATCAGTGGGTGATAAAGTCTGATAACTAATTCGTAGTAATTCTTTGTACTCCTGCGCAATCGCTTTGTTTTCTTTTTCTGTATCTATTTCTATCATAACGGCATGGTTCAAGTACTAAAAATAGGAAAAAAAATGAATATACGCAAGGGAATCGATCTCTGATTTTTAGAATGAAATTAGTTGGTTTCAGGTTTCAAGTTTCAAGTTTTTGAATCCACTTTTCAAACCAAGTTTTCGACCTGAAACCGGAAACCTGAAACTTGAAACCTGAAACAAAAATTACTTTTTAGAAAAATCTAAATCTTGAAAATCATAACTAAAATCAGTCAGGTCAGAAATTGGAAGCATTTTTAAGTTAACCACATTTCCGTTTTCATCGTATTTGAAAAGCAAATGAGCATCTGCATGAAAAAAGGCATTATTCCATTTTACAACATAATTGCCATCTTTATAGAAAAAGACTTCACCAGCAAGCTGCGGCGAACGTTTTGAAGCAAAATACAGCTTTCCTTTTTTCTCTGTAATCGTTATTTCGCCAAACCAATTGTCTTTGTAAGTGCCAATAATTTTCGAAAAATCAACCTTTAGCTTGTCTTTTTTATTTTTTGCCACAACAGCCCAAACTTCGTCAGTAACTTTATCAGCAGATTCTTCGCTGGCTTTCATTCGGTTGCTGTAAACCGTGACATAATCATCAG
Organism: Flavobacterium sp. YO64; assembly: GCF_004119505.1. Classification (NCBI taxonomy): domain Bacteria; kingdom Pseudomonadati; phylum Bacteroidota; class Flavobacteriia; order Flavobacteriales; family Flavobacteriaceae; genus Flavobacterium; species Flavobacterium sp. YO64. The sequence goes on from NZ_NRQV01000013.1 coordinate 80,366, forward strand.
ATTTTATGCCTAAATAACTGTCTTTAATTGTATTTGTAATGGCACTGAATGCCGCTCCAGACTGTTGATTGGTTAAAACGATAATTCCTAATCCTAATTCTGGAATCAAAGTAGTTTGTGTAACATTACCTTCTAATCCGCCTGTGTGTGAAACTTGTTTGTATCCTTTTACATCGCTTAAAAACCAGCCTAAACCATATCCGTTAAAATGAGTATTGTAAGGAGGTCTTGTTTTGGTTGGAATTATAGTTTGTAACTGCCACATTTCGTCATGCTCTTTCTCTGAAAATAAGTGTTTATTGTCGCCGTATTTTCCGTTATTGATTTGCAGAATTGCCCATTTACTCATGTCGTTTACACTAGAATAAATTCCCGCAGCGCCATCAAAAAGCTGATTTTCATAACGTTTTATTGTTTTCAATTTTCCATCAATCGGAACGTGTGGCGTAATTACGTTTGTGGTATCTTTTAAACGTTTTATTGATGCCACACTATTGGTCATTTCTAATGGTTTCATGATTCGTTCTTCAACAAAATCAGCCCAAGTTTGTTTGCTTACCACATGTACAATTTCGCCCGCAATTATATACATTAAATTGTCGTAATCGTACTTTGTTCTAAAACTCGAAACAGGTTTTAAATAACGTAAATTATGAATAATATCTTGAGCTTTAAAATCGCTTCCGTCAGGCCAAATCATCAAATCACCTGCGCCAAGACCAAGTCCGCTTCTGTGCGTTAGTAAATCACGGATTGTAAATTCGCGAGTTACAAAATCATCATACATTTTAAAATCTGGAAGATAAGTAATTACTTTATCGTCCCATTTTATTTTACCTTCGTCAACCAGCATTGCTAACGCCGCAGATGTAAAAGCTTTACTGTTTGAAGCAATTCCAAACAATGTATTTTCATCTACTTTTTGTTGTGTTAGAACTGATTTTACGCCATATCCTTTAGATAAAACTACTTTGCCGTCTTTTACAATCGCAACTGCAATTCCTGGAACATTAAAAGTTTTTATAGTTCGATTTACCAAGTCATCTACTTCTTGATTGGTTATTTGTGCTGAAACAGAAAAGCTAAATAATAATGCTAAAAGCGATAATTTGTAATTCATGATGGAAAGTTTTTTTAGTTAAATCCTCTTTGACGTTTGGCTTCAAAAATTAAAATCGCGGCGGCTACAGAAACATTCATACTGTCTATTTCGCCCTGCATCGGGATAATGATATTTTGTGTTGCTGCATCACGCCAATCTTGGGTTAATCCAGTGGCTTCTGTGCCAACAACTAAAGCGGTTGGAGTTGTGAAGTTTTGGGTATGATAAGAAGTTGAATTTTGTAAGGTAGCGCAGTAAAAATCGATCTTTTTTTCTTTCAAAAAAGTAATGATTTCTTCTGTGCTTCCTGTGGCAATTTGATTGGTAAATAAGCAGCCAACGCTGGAACGTACTATATTTGGATTGTATAAATCGCTTTTTGGATTTGCAATTAATACGGCATCTAAGTTTGCTGCATCTGCAGTACGTAAAAGTGCACCAATGTTTCCTGGTTTTTCAGGAGATTCGGCAACTAAAATTAAAGGATTGTTTGATAATTTTAAATCAGACAGTTTTAAAGATTTGGTTTTGGCAACTGCCAAAATACCTTCGGTTGTATCTCGATACGCCAGTTTTTGGTAAACTTCTTTGTTAATTTCGATCAATTGAACCGATTTAGAAACTAGTTCATAAATTTGATTTTCTGTAACTAATTCAGGTAAAAATAAAACCGTTTCAATTTCAAAGCCGCCTTTTATAGCAAGTGAAATTTCGCGTTGTCCTTCAATCAAAAATGTTCCGGTTTGTTTTCGGGCTTTTGCTTTTTCTTGTAATAAAACAAGCGATTTTATAAACGGATTTTGGACTGAAGTAATTTGTTTCATTTTTTTAAAGGCTCAAAGTTGCAAAGGTTCAAAGGTACAGAGTTTTTTCTAAAAGTTACAAAGGTTCAAAGCAGCAAAGGTTGATAGGTTATTTTTTTACTTGGTTTTGAAAACCTTGCTGGTGTTTACTGAACAAATAGAAATAAAAAAATTGCCACGAATTTCACAAATTTTCACAAATTTTTACCAGTGATAAGTAAAATTTAATTCGTGTAAATTTGTGAAATTCGTGGCAAAAGCAAGATTTTTATTTCTTAAAAACTTCTTTAACCTCAATATCTACAGGATGATCTGCGCTAAAAGTGTATCCCATAATTTTGGCAATAGTTTGAGCAAACTGTTTTTGATAAATTTGAGATTCTGTTTTGATTTCACCTTTTGGAGCAATTTCAGGGCCCATTGCTGCAAACCAAATTTGTGATGCGCCGGCGATGTCAGAACCATGATCTGTCCATTGTGTTTTTATTTTGTCGCCGCGTCCGTGATCGACTGTAATGAAAATGGTTGTTTTATTTTTGTATTGCGGGTCATTTTGTACAAAATCCCAGATTTCTTTAATCCATTTATCTACTTGATTGGCAGCGTCAAGATACGATTTGTATTGTCCATGATGTGCCCATTCATCTGTTTCTCCATAAGCAACATAAAGTACTTTTGGTTTGTTGGTTTTTAGCTCATTCATCGCTTGATAATGTGTAAAAACATCAAGACATTCACCTTCATTAAAAGGTTTGTACGAGTTATTACGCATATCATTCAACAATTTTTGAGTTGCCGTTGGTTTACTTCCTCCCACATTATCAAAAGCTGAAATAACAGGGAAACCGCTTCGTTCTTCGTTTAGAATTCGGTCAAAAGCATCCCAAGCCCCAAAAGCTGCGGTTTTGCCTTTTATTTTTGGCTGCTGATTTAAATACTCTAAAATATTTACATTCGGATTGGCTTTGTAGCTGTTTGAATTTACCTTAAGATCAACATTTCCTGTCATGATTTCGCTGTACCCAGGATAACTAAACCAATATGGATTTGCGACATCGACTTTGTTGCCAAGATCACGATTGCCATAAATTTGTCCTTTTGAAACAATTTCTGACCAGAAAAAAGGCATTATTTTTTTACGAGATGATGCATAATCAGCACCAGCGTAGTTTTTATAAATATAAGTGCTGTCACCTTGATTGAATTTTTTATCATTGGCAATTGCAGGATCTAGTCCTTTAAAAACTTCCTGCCATCTAAAGCCATCTGTGGTAATTACAATAATGTTTTCTGTTTTTTGTGCGCTGCTTAAAAAGCTTATTAAAATAAATGCGGTTAAAAATAGTTTTTTCATGTTTTTTTTAGTTACAAAGGTTGTAAGTTACAAAGGTTCAAAGATTTTAAAAATATAGTTTTGAAAATAATTGTTTGATACAATTCATTTTTTAAACTGCAATTTACGTTGTTATAAAATCCCTCGCGCCTTAATTTCCAAATATTTATTAATAGCATCTAAAGTCAGATTCTCTGGCTGCGTTAAAACGGAATGGATTCCGTATTTCTTTAATTCATTTGCAATAAGGCGTTTCTCGAACATGAATTTTTCGGCAATAACTTTATCGTAAACTTCTTGTATAGTATCCGTTTTTTTGTTGATGATATCGTTTAATTCTGTATTCTGAAAAAAGACAACTACCAATAAGTGGCTTTTTGCAATTCCTTTTAAATATGGTAATTGGCGATTTAAACCGTCCATAGTATCAAAATTGGTGTACAGGATTATTAAGCTTCTTTGGTTGATATTTTTCTTAATATCGACATACAATCTGCTGTAATCACTTTCGAAAAAATCAGTTTTAATGTTGTATAAAGTTTCCAGTATTTTTTGCATTTGAGAGCCTCTTCTTTCAGCAAAAACTCTGTTTTCTACTTTTTTAGAGAAAGCGAAAAGACCTGCTTTATCTTGTTTTTTCAGAATTACATTGGATAAAACTAAAGTCGAATTTATCGCATAATCTAATAAACTTAATCCATTAAAAGGCATTTGCATCACACGCCCTTTATCAATTGCCATGTAAACCGATTGCGATTTTTCGTCTTGAAATTGGTTCACCATCAAAGTGTTTTTCTTTGCAGTGGCTTTCCAGTTTATAGTTCTAAGATCGTCGCCTTGAACATATTCTTTAATTTGTTCAAACTCCATTGTGTGACCAATTCGGCGTATTTTTTTGATTCCGTATTGATATAAATTATTAGAAAACGCCAATAAATCGTATTTTCTCAACTGAATATACGACGGATATGTTGGAACCATTTGATCTTTGGCAAATGAAAATCGGCGGGAAATTAATCGTAAAGGAGATGATACATAAATATTTAAATAGCCAAAATAATATTCACCACGTTCTGTTGGGCGTAAATCATAGCCAATTTCTTTTTGATCTGAAGCTTTGATTTTTTTTACGATTTTAAAATCGCGCACTTGAAATTGAAATGGAATTTCATCAATTATCTTAACTAAAATAGGAAAGGTATAATAGTTTTTTATTTGAATATTTACAGGATTTAAATCTCCATTTGAAAGCTTTTCGGGCGTAATTCTTTCTGCTTCGATTCCAGTTTTTGTGAGATATAATATCAGAATATCAAGGGCTAAGAAAGTGAATAGAATCAAAAATACAAACCATACAGCATTGTACAAATTTGGAAAAATAAAAGCGCAGACAAATAATCCTATAATGCCCAAAAGCACATAGAAAAAGAAATTATTCAGATATAGACTTTTTATAAAATTCACTTTTTTTCAAGTTTCAGGTTTCACGTTTCAAGTTTGCTTCGACTTCGCTCAGCAGGACAGAATTGAAAGTTATAATTCACTATTAACATTTTATCTCGGAATCTCTACTGTTTCGATAATTTGTTTGATAATTTCAGAGCTTGTAATTCCTTCCATTTCACGTTCTGGAGTGACAATCACACGATGTTGTAAAACAGGAATAGCAGCTTCTTTAATATCTTCCGGCGTAACAAAATCACGTCCGCGAATAGCAGCAAATCCTTTGGCAGCATTTAAAATCGCAATAGACGCTCGAGGCGAAGCTCCCAAATATAAAAAGGCATTTTCACGAGTGTTAACTACGATTCTTGCAATGTATTCTAATAAATTTTGCTCTACTCTAATCTGTTTTACTAAAGCTTGATAGTTGTTTATTTCAGATGATGAAAGAATGGTTTTAATGGCTTCTAATTTGCCATGATCCTGCAATAAATGTTCTCTCTGGATAATTAAAATTTCTTCGTTTAATTTTGGATAATCAATTGTAATTTTAAACAAGAAACGGTCTAACTGTGCTTCTGGCAAACGATATGTTCCTTCTTGCTCAATTGGATTTTGGGTTGCAATTACTAAAAACGGAGTTTCTAATTGATAGGCAGAACCATCAATTGTAATTTGGCGTTCTTCCATAACTTCAAAAAGTGCGGCCTGAGTTTTTGCTGGAGCACGATTAATCTCGTCAATTAAAATTAAGTTAGAAAAAATCGGGCCTTTTTTAAATTCAAATTCTGAGCTTTTCAAATTAAAAATTGAAGTTCCCAGAATGTCCGAAGGCATTAAATCCGGCGTAAACTGAATTCGGCTAAAGCCAATGTTTAATGTTTTTGAAAGTAGCTTTGCTGTAATTGTTTTTGCAACTCCAGGAACACCTTCTAATAAAACGTGACCGTTTGATAAAATGGCAACTAAAAGCTGATCGACCATTTTGTGCTGGCCAACAATTACAGTTTCTAGTTCTTTTTTGATCTCGTTTACGTGTTCTAAAAGCGGAGCTAGATTTATTCTGGCTTCAAAATTCACATTTTCATTGGTGATTTCAGTTTCTTGAGTATTAATATCGTCCATGATTGTGTATGTTTTTTATTTAAGGGTATAAAATATTAGTTTAAAATCTTTTCAATTGCAGTATTAATTCTAATTAAATCTTGTTCAATACTGGCATGATAACCGTTTCGATGTTCGTTGATTAAAAATATAAGTTCCTGAATATCTGTTTCGTTTTTTCCAGTTTTATGATGCAGTTTTTTTACAAAATCATCATCAAGCTTTGTGGTATCGATTAAATATTCAGTTCGAATTTTTTCTAAGAAATAAATGATTTTTTTATCAATAATATTGGTATGATCTCCTTCTTGATAGTACAAATTACCTATTGTTTTAGTAAAATCTATAGTAGAATTTGCTAATGGCTGCAAAATAGGAACAATACGCTGTTTTCGTTTTGCATTGAATATCATAAAAATCAGCATTCCGATTAAAAATAAATACCAAGCCCATTTTAATGCGGGCTGACTTAGAATATAACGAAGCGGTGATTCTGAAATATTTTCATTGTTTTGTCCTTTAGTATACCAGTAAATATTGCCTTTCGGAATGTATGATAATACATTTTCAGTATATTGATATCGATCTTCTTTTAGCAAATTATAATTGGTAAAAGCCACGGGATTCATGTGCAGATAGAAATAACCGCTTTTGTAGGCAACTTTTATAAAGTTGATATTTTTTTTCTCTTTTGGATTTCCTTGGTAACCTAAAACAGTAGTGTTTAAAGTGTCGATTTTAGAAAAGTAATCAACAATATTGCCTGATGATTTATAGATTTTTGAACTCAGTTTTTTATTCGCCATCCAAACAGAATTATTATCGGTTTGAAGAAAACCAGAATTGTAATCTATTTTAAGACTGTCTAATAAAGGTTTTGGAAAATTGGTCATGCTTAAAAAAGCATTATTTCCATGTGAAACAAAATACATGATCTCTTTAATAGATTGATCATCAATAGTATTTTGTGCCGAAATGTTTAGAAAAGTACCTTTTACAGTATAAGTTTGCACTAAAGTGTCTTCATCGTATTTTGAATCTAAAAATTCATACGGTGTGACATCAGCAATTTTTTCAATTTTTTGATTTTTAAGAATACCGCCAATTTCTTTGTCAAAAACATACAACCCAAAAGGGATTTTGTCATTGACAGAGTAGGTTGGTCTCCAATCAACAGGTTTTGGTTTGTTGTAATCTGAAACTAAAATTAAGATCAAGATAAAAACCAGAATTCCAATGTAAATTTTGATATTTTTACTCATCAGCTAAAGGTTTTTAAAGCATTCTTAAATCGATTTTCAGCCTTGTTGAAGGTTGTATCGTTAATTTCAAATTCTCCGTACCAAATATAATTATAGAGATAAGATAAATAGGTAAACTCTTCTTTGTGAGCTGGTTTTTGAAGTTCGTACAAATAATCTGAATTGGTTTTTTCAATATCCCATTCAATATAATTATGCTCTGCCATCGTTTTTAAAAGCCAAAGATAATAGTATCGAACAGCGGTGCGTTTTTCGCCCGAAGCAAGGCTTTCTTTTATCAGTTTTTCGAAATCTAGAAGATGAATATTTTTTTCAATATCAGAATAATGAACTGTTCTTTTCTGCGAGTTTTTGCCAAAAATCCATTGCCCTTCTTTATTGATAATGGCTTTTACAATTAAATAAATCACTAAAACAATAACCAGAATAGCGATGATTCTTAGAAAAAGAACGGTAAATTTTAATGAAGCTTCAGTTGTACTGAAAGAGAAAATATTTCTCAGAATACTGGCAAGCCAATCTTTAAAGCGATCCCAATAGCTTTTTTCTGGAGCTTTCTGCTCGTAGATAAAATCTTGATCGGTATATTTCTTTTTGAAATTTTTTGAGAATGTTTTTGCTTCTACAGTACTCGAATCAATTTGAATATCAGCTTCGGTATATTTTACTGAATTAATTTTTGGAGGTTCTTCTGTCACCAAAGAATCCTGCGCATGCGAGATGCTGCAGAAAAAGAGAAAAGATAAAATAAATAAAAATTTATTCATTACTGGTGTAGATTAATTCGATTTGGCAGATAGTTTTTGTACTTTTTTATGAACGATAAAAGGATAAATCAGGTAATAAAATGAAATTATCGCTAACGTAAACAGGATGATAAAACTGCTTAACCAATTAGGCATATCAATAGAATATCGGGTTATAAAACCTTCTAAAAAACCAGCACCTATTGTAAAAGGAAAAGTACTCAAGAATATTTTGAAGCTGTTTTTAAAACCAATTTTAAATGAATTCATTCTCGAAAAAGTTTTAGGAAATAAGATAGAAGCTCCTAAAATAAATCCTGCAGCAGATTCTATAACAATTGCAAAAATTTCCATTGAACCATGAATCCAAATACCGCGAACGCTTTTCCAGAATACGCCTTGATCGTAGAAAAAATACTGAAAAGATCCCAGCATTATTGCATTTTGAAGAAAGATGTAAAATGTGCCAATACCGCCGGTAATTCCGAACATATAACATTTTGCACCAACATAAAGATTATTCATCGTAATGCCGATAAAACTTCCCCAGTTTGATCCGGATCCGTAAACCGCCATTGGATTTCCTTTTTTGATGTTATCCAGAGACATATTTACATAGTCATCGCCTAAAATCAAACGAACAAAATTTGAATCATATCGTGCCGAAACGACTCCAATTGCGACAGTCACAAAAAATAAAACAAAAGCGTACATCAAATATCTTTTGTATTCAAATAAAAGCAGCGGAACTTCGGTTTTGAAAAATTCAACGATTCTATTTTTTTCAGTTCGTTTCGTTTTGTAAATTTTTTGGTAAATCTGCGAAGCAAGATGATTTAAGTATACAACCGTCTTACTTTTAGGGTAATAAGTTTGTGCATACGACAAGTCATTCATTAATTGAATGTACAAATTAGCTAATTCGTCAGGATTTTTCTTAGCTTTGCCGAAAATAGCTAGCTCAAATTCCAGCCATTTTTCTTTATTTTGTTTTATAAATGCAACTTCTCTCATTGAAGGCTAAAATATAAAATATGTCAGAATTATCTATTAATACGACACAAAATGTTCGAATAAATTTTATCGCCGCCACGGTAGGTGAGCGAATGGGTGCTTATTTTATAGATTTAGGCATTAAATTATCATACATAATTGTTGTTTCACTGCTTGTTTTTTATTGGCTTGACCTTGGTCCGTTGATGGATAATTTAGATACTTGGTCACGAGGTGCAATATTTTTAATGCTTTATTTCCCTCTAATTATTTACTCTATTACTCTAGAAAGTATTTTTGAAGGTCAGTCTTTTGGAAAGAAATTAGTCAAAATAAAAGTGGTTAAAATAGATGGTTATCAAGCAGGATTTGGTGATTATTTAATGAGATGGTTTTTTAGAATAATTGATTTTTCATCATTTTACGGGTTAGTTGGTTTAATTTCAGTTGTTTCGAGCAAAAAAGCACAGCGTTTAGGCGATATGGCTGCAGGAACGGCAGTAATTACACTAAAAAACAAAATCAATATAAGTCACACTATTCTTGAGGAAATTGGAGACGCTTATGTGCCAACCTATCCTTTGGTTATTAAATTATCTGATAATGATATGAGAATCATCAAAGAAACATATCAAAAAGCTGAGGCAAAAAACGATCACGAAGTGATTTATAAATTAGTTGCTAAGATTGAAAATGTAACAGGAATAAAGAATCAATCCGGAAATAATGTTGATTTTATTAGAATAGTGTTAAAAGATTATAATTTTTACACTCAAAACATGTAATGTTACTTTTTTTGTAATTAGTCGTTCGATACTGCAGAGTTTATTCAGAAAAATGATAGTTTTCAAATTTGTAGTATAATTTTTTAACATACTTCGCAAATCGTCGAAAAAAAATGCTTTTAAGCTAAAAATGGGTTAGATGATTTCTTAAATTTGTTAAAGAACTTAGCACTAAGTTTCTTTAAAAATGGCGTAACCGAAAAGCCAAAGAGTAGGAAGATTTAAATATAAAATAATGAAAATTAAAAACTTACATGTTGTTTTGATACTGTTTTTGGTATCTATTGCAGCCTTTGCTCAGGGCACAAAAAAATTAGATAAAATTATAAAAAGAGATTATCAGGTAATTGAATGTACAATTAGTAAAATGTCTGATAAAGCAGTTGAATATTCTCTTCCGGGAGAAACACTGCAAATTTCGTTAGATACGGGACAAATTGCTCGTATTGATTTTGCAAGCGGACGTTCACAAACATTTGATGTAACGCCAGCAAGCAGTTCTCCATCAACAAGATCAACAGCAGTTGTTTCTTCTGAAATGAAACAAAATACAATTGCAGTACTTCCAGTTCCATATTTAAACTCAGATACACAAGAAAGTTCTGAAGATATGGCCAAATTTGCACAAAATGATCTTTACAATAAACTGCTGGATAAATCATCAAATATTTTTCCTTTAACGGTTCAGGATTTAAGAACGACTAACAGTTTGCTTCGTAAAGCTGGAATTGATTATAAAAATATTGACGAAACGCCAATTGAAGATCTTGAAAAAATTCTAGGCGTTGATAATATTGTAGCGGCTAAAATTTCATATACTATTGGATCTGGCACAACGGCAACGACTTACAACAGCGGGAATGCAAAAGTAAGTGACAATAACAAGAAGGTAAAAACCAGCGATATTTCGACTACAACAGCCAATACGCAAGAGTATTACTATTACACCATATATTTTGATATGTATAAAAATGCATCAAAAATATATTCGCAAACACGTAAACCTTTCTTAGCAGTAAAAGACAGCTGGATTGATTCTGTGCAGTATTTGCTAAAAAGAAGCCCGATTTACGTAAAAAAATAACAACTTAAAGAACAACTTATAGAGTTGCAAATGGTTTAATCTTTGTATCTCTGCATCTTTAAACCTTTGCAACTTTAAAAAAGAATGTTTCATTTATTAGATATTATCGGCACAATGGCATTTGCAATGTCTGGCGCTTTAACGGCAATGCACAAAAGGCTTGATCCGTTTGGTGTTTTTATTATTGCTTTTGTAACCGCCGTTGGAGGCGGAACTCTGCGAGATGTTTTAATTGGCAGAACCCCAGTGGGATGGATGCTCAATCTACAATATGTATATGTTATTATCTTAGGTTTTTTTCTGGCTATTCTTTTTAGAAAAAAATTTGATAAACTTAGAACCTCTTTGTTTTTGTTTGATACAATTGGTTTAGGTGTTTTTACTTTGATAGGCCTTGAAAAAGGAATCATGGTTGGTCTGCATCCAGTAATTTGTGTGGCGCTTGGTACAATGACAGCTTGTTTTGGCGGTGTACTTCGAGATATTTTATGCAATGAAATCCCAACCGTTTTTAGAAGAGAAATCTATGCAACCATCTGTATTTTTGGCGGAGTTGTGTTTTTTGTTTTAAGAAAATGGAATCTGGCAGACGATGCGTTGTATCTGGTAACTTCTGTAGTTATTATTTCTGTACGTTTACTTGCAGTAAAATACAAATGGCATTTACAAGCATTTGATCATAAATAAGATTTTTATTTTTAGCCACAGATTAAATGGATCAGAAGGTTTTTTTTGGCTAATGATTTTAAAAATCACTTAATCTGTCGAAAAATGAAAAACCTTATAGTAAAAAAATACACGAAAAGCGATTACGATATTTGGAATGATTTTATCGATCAGGCCAAAAATGCTACGTTTTTGTTTCATCGTGATTTTATGGAATATCACGCAGATCGTTTTAAAGATTTTTCGCTTTTAATTTTTGAGGATGAAAAATTACGAGCTATTCTGCCTGCAAATAAACGATCAAATTCTGTTTATTCACATCAAGGACTTACATACGGCGGTTTGGTTTTTTCAGCCAAATTAAACGGAGAAAAAGCAGTGTCAATTTTAGATGCCGTTTTGTTTTTTTTGAATGAAAACAGCATTGAAACCTTTTATTATAAACCAATTCCAAGTTTTTATCTTTCAGGTGGAAATCAAGAAATCGACTTTTTTTTATTTAAAAGAGGTGCCGTGTTAGAACGAAAAGAAATGAATTTAGCTGTAAATTTAAATCTGCCTTTAAAGATTTCCAAAAGTAAACTAAAGCATTTTAGACGAATTGAAAATCTTGATTTAGATATCATTGAAGAAGAAGATTTTCAGCCTTTTTGGAATGAAGTTCTGGAACCAAGATTATCAGAAAAGTTTAATGTAAAGCCAGTTCATTCAAAAGAAGAAATTGCCTTATTGAAAAACAGGTTTCCTCAAAATATAAAACAGTTTTCTGTATATCAGTATGATGAAATTATTGCCGGCATAACGATTTTTGAAACCAAGAATATTGTAAAATCACAATACGGTGCCACTTCTAAAAAAGGAGAAGAAGTAAGAGCACTCGATTTTTTATTCATCAATTTGATCCATAAATACAAACGAAAAGGAAAGCATTTTTTTGATATGGGAATTGTAAATGATGACAATGATTCAGGTTATCACGCTGGATTACTCAAACAAAAAGAAGAGTTAGGCTGTACGATTTACAATCAAGATTTTTACAAAATCGAGATAAAATAATTTCTATTCGAGAGCTATACGTATTTTGATAAGCGAAATACCTATTTTTGAGATCACAATTTAATTCAAATAGATTTTTAGAATTATCTATGTGAATCTTTTTAATCCGTGGCTGATACAAAATATGATACCATTTCTAGATCTAAAAAAAATTAACGAGCCTTATGAAACTGCTTTTCAGGAAAAACTGAAAATGGTTTTAGACAATGGCTGGTACATTTTAGGAAAAGAAGTTGAAATTTTTGAAAAGGCTTTCGCCGAATATTGCCAAACAAAATACTGTATTAGAGTAGGAAATGGTTTTGATGCTTTAGTATTAATCTTTAAGGGTTACATACAACTTGGCAAACTGCAAAAAGGCGACGAAGTTATTGTTCCTGTAAACACTTATATTGCCAGTATTTTGGCCATTTTGCAAGAAGATCTAGTTCCCGTTTTAGTGGAACCAAAATTAGAAACCTACAATATAAATCCTGATTTGATTCAGGAGAAAATTACAACAAAAACAAAAGCTGTTTTAGTAGTTCATCTCTACGGACAATTGGCCGAAATGGATAGAATAAATGAAATTGCTGTTCAAAATAATCTTTTAGTAATAGAAGATGCCGCACAATCGCATGGAGCGATTGAAAATTCTAATAATTCTAAATTCCAAATTCCAAACAGAAAGGAAGATAAAATCAGCAATCAAAAATCAGCAGTCAAAAATCTAAAGTCAAGCGCAGCGTACAGCTTTTATCCGGGGAAAAATTTGGGTTGTTTGGGCGATGGTGGAGCGATTACGACAAACGATTTTGAGTTGGCAAAAGTGCTTTTTACGCTTCGAAATTATGGTTCGCAGCAAAAATACTATAACGAATATTTAGGCGTAAATTCGAGATTAGATGAATTGCAGGCAGGATTTTTGAATTTAAAATTACCCAATTTAGATGCTGATAATAGTAAACGGCGAGCAATTGCAAAACGCTATTTGACTGAAATTAAAAACGATAAAATCATATTGCCTTATTGGGATGATTCTAATAACCACGTTTTTCATTTATTTATCATTAGAACTGAAAACAGAGACGATTTGCAGCATTATTTAAAAGATAATAATGTTGAAACCGTAATTCATTATCCAGTGCCGCCGCACAAGCAAAATGCATTTAAAGAGTGGAATAATTTATCTTTTCCTATCACCGAAAAAATTCACAACGAAGTTTTAAGTTTACCAATAAGTCCTGTTTTAACAGAAGAAGAGGTTGATTTTATTATCGAAACACTTAATCAATATTAATTAGTGTCTGATAGTAAAAAATCATATCAAGATATTTTAAAAACAACTTCTGTTTTTGGAGGAGTACAGTTTTTTTTGATTTTAATCTCCGTTATTAGGACGAAGTTAATTGCTGTTTTTATCGGTCCTGCAGGAATGGGAATTGTTGCTTTGCTGAACTCAACTTTGAGTGTTTTAAACAGTATTTCAGGTTTAGGAATTGAAACCAGCGCAGTAAAAAGCATTTCCGAAAATTATAAAAACGATGATATAAAAACAGTTTCAAAAACAATTCAAATTGTAAAAAAGATTGTTTTTATAACTGGAATAGTGGGAATGCTGCTTACTTTAATTTTTTCAAAAGCCTTAAGTATCATTGCTTTTGGCGATTCAAGTCAAACCTATTCGTTTGCATTACTTTCTGTAACCGTTTTATTTAAACAATTATCTTCAGGGCAATTAGCTGTTTTGCAAGGCTTGCGTCAATTCCGATTTTTAGCAGTAGCCAATCTATATGGTAATTTATTTGGATTGCTATTTTCCATTCCGTTGTATTATTTTTTAAGAATTAATGCCATAGTTCCCACCATTTTCATTGCGTCATTATTTGCTTTAATTTTTTCATTTTATTATTCCAGTAAAATAAAAATGGAGGAAGAAAAAATCTCAAAAACAGCAGTAATTGCCGAAGGAAAATGGATTGTAAAATTGGGTTTTATGCTGACTATAAGCAGTGTTTTAACGCTTTTGTCAACCTATTTAGTTCAGATTTATATTGGTAAAACCGGCGGATTGGAACAAGTAGGTTTTTACAATGCAGGATTTACTTTGCTGAATTCTTATGTTGGAATTATTTTTACAGTGATGAGCACCGATTATTTTCCAAAATTAGCGGCTGTAAATACAGATAACAATCAAATTAGAACCAGTGTACAGCAGCAAGCTTTTATTTCAATTTTACTTATCACGCCAATCATTGTTTTGTTTCTTACTTTAAGTTCGGTAATTGTTCGGCTTATTTATACTACAAAATTTGATGTTGTAATTCCAATGATTTGTATTGGAATTTTAGGAATGTTGTTTCGTGCCGTTTCATGGGCAATAGGATTTATTTTAATTGCCAAAGGTGATTCGAAAATGTTTGTAAAAACTGCCGTTGGTTTTAATATATTGTCATTATTGATGAATATTTCAGGCTATTATTTTTATGGTTTAGAAGGTCTTGGTTTTAGTTTCTGTTTTTATTTTTTATTCCATTTTATTGGTTTAAAAATAATTACTAAAAAACGGTACAATTTGTATTTTGAGAAAGATTTCTATGCAGTTTACCTCGTGTGTTTTGCAATCTGTCTCACTGCATTTTTAGTTAGATATATTGAAATTGAGGTTTTAAAATACACTTTTTTATCCATTATGATTTTGCTTTCTTTTTGGTTTAGTTGGTTCCAAATCAATAAAAAGATAAATTTAAGCGAAATATTTACTTCATTTGTGAAGCGAAAAAAAGACAGAAATGATTCAGAGCAGTTATAAAAAATGCCGTTCTTTTTACAATAAAACCAAGTTTTACTGCAAAGTAAACTGGATCAAAACGCTGTATTTTAATTTCAAGAAATTCCCTTTTAAAACAGCAAAAAAACTTCCTGTTTTCTTTTATGGGCCTGTGAAATTTACTTCGATAAAAGGCGAGATTCAGCTTAGCGGAAAAATTCAAAAAGGAATGATAGGTTTTGGTCAGCCTTACGAATTGAATTCTGTTCATAAAGGAATTGCTGAAATTGCTGTTTATGGAGCATTGCTCTTTAAAGGAAAGTTTCAATTTGGAAAAGATTACTTTCTATTTGTTGGCGAAAATGCCGTTTGTGAACTTGGCAATATGGCTTCAATGGCTTCGAGTTCAAAAGTAATTTGTACTGAAAAAGTTGTTTTAGGAGATTATGCCAGATTTGGTTCTGAATCGCAGATTATAGATACTAATTTTCATGATTTAATTGATACTCAAACAGGGGAGAAGTTTAAAAAATCAGCTCCAATTCACATCGGAAATTATAATTTTATGAGTAACAGAGTTTCGATTCTTAAAGGAACTCAAACGCCAGATTTTTGCACCGTTGCATCAAATAGTTTATGTACAAAAGAGTATACAGCTTTAGGCGAAAATATTTTAATTGGCGGTATTCCTGCTAAATTGATCCGAAATAATATTTCCAGAGACTGGCAGGGAGAAAAACAGCAATTAGATGATTTTTTGTCTATTTAGTAAAAATAGAATTTGGTAAAAACAGCTACGAATTCACGAATTATTTTGCCAATTTTAATGATTAAAAATTCGTGTATTCGTGGCTGTATTTTATTTACAAAAGTATTTTAATTCGTTGTTTTACTTCAAGCAGAATATATTTAAATAATAATTTAAAATTCGAAGTTTTAAACGCCAAAATCATTTCATAGTGCATTCGTTTTAAAATGGCTTTATGTTCTTCTTTTGTTCTGTTTAAAGCAATTGCTTTCTGAATAATCAAATAAGTAGAATAATTTATTTTTCTAGATCTTTCGTCATTTTTAAGAAAAAAATGAGTTCCTTGAGAAGTTGAGACAATTCGTTTTTGGATCAAAATTTCATCAATATAATCAAAGTCATATTTACGGGAAGCACGAATCCACAGATCTAAATCTTCATAAGCAAGATTTTCGTCATAACCTTGTAAATCATCAAAAACAGATTTTTTAACCATCGATGAAACAGAGCAAATACTATTACCGCCAGAAATGACACTTAAATAAATATCGCCTGTTTTTCGGGTTTCGATTGTTTTTTTTGAGGAATCAACAGGAAAGTAATAAGAGTCAAACTCGCCATTTTCAGTAATCAGTTCCGTATTTCCGTAAACAACACCAAGGTTTTTGTATTGACTTTTTTGAAATGCTTTTATTTGCAATGAAACACAATTTGCTGCTAAAATATCGTCGCAGGCTAAATCAATTATAAAGCTGCCTTTTGCATGCCGAAGCGCTTTATTAAACGATTTGGTACTTCCTAGATTCGTTTCATTTTCAATAAATAAAATCTCAGGATAATTGATAAGCCAGTTCTTGATGACTTTTTTTGAATTATCGGTGCTGAAATCATCAACAATAATTAATTCAACATAAGGATAATCTTGATTAACGGCCGACATTAAGCTCTCGACAATAAACCTTTCGTGGTTATAACACAAGCAAATTATAGTCACTAATGATTTATCCTTCATGTTTTTTGTTTTACCATTAAGAGATTAAGGAAATAAAGTTAAACACAAGCTTAATTTTCTCC
Organism: Flavobacterium sp. YO64; assembly: GCF_004119505.1. Lineage (NCBI taxonomy): Bacteria > Pseudomonadati > Bacteroidota > Flavobacteriia > Flavobacteriales > Flavobacteriaceae > Flavobacterium > Flavobacterium sp. YO64. Next base: position 97,314 of record NZ_NRQV01000013.1, read on the forward strand.
TTTAAGAAAATTAAGACAAAGCTTTATGCAACTTAATGTCTTAATGGTTCTAAATCTTATTTTATTTTAAAAAGTTATATTTGATACGAAAATAAGAAATCACGAATGATATTGTCTCACAAAAAAAAGAAAATTGCGCTGATTGGTTATCGCTTAAGCGGAGGCGGAAGTGAAAAAGTAATGGCAAATTTGTCTGTTTTTTTTGAAAGTAAAGGTTTTGAAGTTGATTTAATTATTGTTTTAGACGAAGTAAGTTATCTCTATTCTGGGAAATTGGTAAACCTGGGTTTGCTCAAAAATAAAAGCAATGGTTTCTTTAATAAAGCCAAAAGATTAAAGGCTTTACGAGATTATTTGAATCAAAATCAATTTGATTTTATTATTGATTTTCGCTTTCGAACTAAGGTTATTCAAGAGCTTATTTTGGCTCGATTTATTTATAATGCAAAGACTATTTTTACGGTTCACAGTTTTTTAATTGATCATTATATGCCAAATAATTCTTGGCTCACACGATTAATGTACAATCATTGTTTGGCAAATGTTGCCATTACCGAAGAAATGAAAACATTGATAGAAACGAAACATCAATTAAAAAATGTGGTAACGATTGCAAACCCTGTAAATTTTGATGAGATTGTGCAAAAACAGAATGAAAAGATAGATTTACAGTTTGATTTTATAATTGCAATTGGACAATATGAAAATGAAATAAAACAGTTTGATAAACTCATTTCGAGTTACGCTGAATCTGATTTGCTTCGAAATAAAATTCATTTGGTTATAATTGGAAATGGGAATGAAAATAAGCTCAGAAAAGTAATTTTAGAGAATAATATTGCTGATTTTGTTCATCTTTTAGGTTTTCAGAACAATCCATTTAAATATCTCAACAAAGCAAAATTCTTGGTTTTAAGCAGTAAAAATGAAGGTTTTCCAAATGTTATTTTAGAAGCTTTGGCGTGCGGAACTCCGGTTGTTTCATTCGATTGTGATTTTGGCCCAAGAGATATGATTTCAAGTTTTGAAAATGGTATTTTAGTCGAAAATCAAAATTGGGAAAAGTTTACCGAAACAATCAATTTGTTTGTTTCAGATGAGAATTTATATCTGCATTGTAAAAAAAATGCAACTAAAAGTATCAGCCCTTTTTTATTAGAAAAAATAGGCGAACAATGGTTGAATTTAATGAATTTGAACTAAAAATATGACCACAATTCAAGATATAACATTGGTAAAAATTCCTGTAATAGAAGACTTAAGCGGGAATTTGGCTTTTATTCAAAACGGAATTCTGCCTTTTGAATTCAAGCGGGTTTATTATCTTTTTGATGTGCCAAGTACAGCTTTTCGCGGCAGACATTCGCATATTGATCAACACGAAGTTTTAATTGCTCTGAGCGGCAGTTTTGAAGTGATTGTAAATGATGGAATTGAGAAAAAAAGCTATCTGCTGAATAAACCAAATGTTGGATTACATTTACCAAACGGCATTTGGCGTGAATTAGAAAATTTTTCTTCAGGTTCAGTTTGTCTTGTTTTAGCTTCAGATGTTTTTGAGGAAATAGATTATATCAGAGATTATGAAACTTTTTTGAAGTCTAAAAAATGAAACTGCTTTATATTGTTCCCACAATAAAAAATGCCGATGGCGTTGCTAGAGTTTTATCTGTTAAAGTCAATTATTTTATTGAACATTTTAATTATGAAGTGCATATTTTATCTCAAAATGAAAATGATGAATTGCCTTTTTATGACTTCAATTCTAACGTTGTATTTTATTCTATTGAACTAAAGGGAAATGCTTTTAAGTTCTTGAAATCCTACCAAAAACAAATCAGTCAAAAAATACAGGAAATAAATCCTGATGTTATTTTGGTCGCTGATAACGGTTTAAAAGCATTTGCTTTTCCTTTTCTAATTAGTACAAAAAGTCCAATTATTCTAGAATGTCACAGCTCTAAATTTATTGAAGAGAAACAACAGAAATCAGGTTTCTTGTCAAAATTAGTTTCAAGAATAAAATATCGTTTTAAAGATTTTGGTGCACAAAATTTTACGCAAGTTGTTGTTTTATCAAATGAGAATTTAAAAGAATGGAATGCGAAAAATGCAATTGTAATTCCTAATCCATCTTGGGTTAAAACGGAAGAAACGGCTTCTTTACAAAACAAAAAAGTAATCGCCATTGCCAGAAATTCATACGAAAAAGGTTTAGACCGATTATTACCCATTTGGGCAAAAGTAAATGAAAAACATTCTGACTGGGTTTTGGATATTTATACAAATGAAACCGATTCGTTGAAGAAAGAGATTATTCGTTTAGGATTAAGTTCAAGAGTTAATTTTTTTTCCTTTCAAAAAAATATTGAGAGTATATATTTAGAAGCATCTATTTACGTGACAACTTCTCGATTTGAAGCTTTTTCTATGACTTTAATCGAAGCAATGTCTTTTGGTTTGCCCTGTATTGCTTACGATGGTTCCGCGGGTCCGAGATCTATTATTAATAATGAAACAAATGGATTTTTGGTTCCTGATGGAAATATAGCATTGTTTGCAGAGAAAATTTCAGTTTTGATTGAGAATGAAAATTTACGAAAACAATTAGGTTCAAATGCAAAAGAATCAATGCAGTTTTACGAAATTGATGCTGTAATGGAAAAATGGAAGAAATTGCTGGAAAGTTTATAGTTGCAACTTTATTTTAAGCTGCAGATATAACTTATTTTGAATACGTTCAACAGCATTAAAGAAGGATTGTGGGAGTTTAATTGTTTGCAGATAATTCGATTAAAACAACTGTAAAAGAATCCTAAAGCAAATTTTAGTTTATATTTTTTGAGCAGATTGTGTGCGTATAATATTTTTACAAAACTAGAATCAATTTGTTTTTTTTGATCTAAAATAATCAGGTTTTCCAGACTGTTTTTTACTTTAGAAAGGTAAGTATCGCTGTTGTCAATTTCTCCATGTTCAACAGCATTATCAATATGTTTTACGCTAAAGTTTGATTTACTGACTTGAAAAGCAAAAAGAGTGTCTTCGTGACCGTATTTTGTTAAATCCGCATCAAATTGTATGGTGTTAAAACAATTTTTTTTGATCAAAGTATTGTTGAACATCAGGGTTTTGAAAACAGAAGAATTTCTTTGAGAAACAGTTTTGTCTTCAATCAATCGTCCATATTTCCATCTTAATTTTTGTTCTTTAGATTCGACTTTCAGCGGATGAATTCTGCCGCCATAAACGATGTCAAAAGAAATAGTATCGAGATAATTTTGTATAAAACTGGGATTGATAATAATAGAATCTCCATCAATAAAAAGAAGATTCTCGTATTTAGCTTTTAAAACAAGTAAATTTCGATTAGAGCTTAACCCAATGTTCTTTTCTAAAGAAATAAAAGAAGAATTTTGCAAAGAATTTATAGACTCATTTTCCTTGTTTAGTACAGAATTTGAGGCATCATCCTGAGCAATTATTTCAAAATTAATTCCACATAAACGGCATTGTTTTACGAGTTCGTTAACGAGCGATAAAACATTTTGATTGTAAACCGGAATTAAAATCGAAAGCATTTACACGTTTCTTTGCACCACTTCGAAGATTCTTTCATCTTCACATTTTAATGTTTTAGATGGAAATTTCATCAATAATGCATAATCGTGAGTTGCCATGATAATAGTTTTACCATTAGCGTTAATCGTTTTTAGTACTTCTAAAACTTCAGAACTCGTTTGAGGATCAAGATTTCCTGTTGGTTCATCGGCTAAGATAAATTCTGGATCATTAAGCAAAGCTCTTGCGATTGCAACACGCTGCTGCTCTCCTCCAGAAAGTTGGTGAGGCATTTTGTTTAGGAAATCTCCCATTCCTACTTTGTTTAAAACTTCATCGATTTTATGCTCCATGGCTTCTTTTTCAGTCCAGCCGGTTGCTCTTAAAACAAAAAGCATGTTGTCTTTTATAGAACGATCTGGAAGTAATTTGAAGTCTTGAAAAACAATTCCAATTTTACGTCTTAAATACGGAATATCATTTTCTTTTAAAGTAGCCAAATCAAAATCGACTATGTGACCTTCACCTTCCGTAAGTGGTAAATCTGCATATAAAGTTTTTAAGAAACTACTTTTTCCAGAACCGGTTTTACCAATGATGTAAATAAATTCACCATGTTGAACATCTAAATTAATGTGAGATAAAATTTTTCTTCCTTCTTGATATATAGTGACTTCTTTAAGAGATAGTACGGTTTGTGACATAATAAAATTGATTTGATTGGTAAAAGTAATAAGATAACGGTTGGATTCAAAATAAATTTCAATCATTTCTTATAAAAAATCGAAATGTGATTTTAAACCATATAAGTCATATAAGTCCATTTTAAAGATGTTTGTTTGGGATTTTTACTACGGCAGCTTATATGATTTCTCAGCATTGGAAAAAGATTATAAAACTCTTGACTTATAATTACTTATAAGACTTATATGGTTTGAATTATGCTTTTAAACTGTAGATCTTAATTTTTTGTTCATAATAAAAGTCTGAAACGTTTCGTTATAAACGGTATAAAATGATAAATTTGAATACTAAATAAAACTAAAATGCGTAAACTTTCCTGGTTCTTTTTATTCCAAATTATCCTTATCTCGACCACGATTTCAGCACAAAAATCAGCTATTTATACTTACGATTTAAAGGATTTTGACAAAGCACTGGCTTTATATAATGACAAACAATATGCTTCGGCACAACATATTTTTGAGTATGTAAAAAATCATGCAGATACTGAAGAAGTAAAATCTGACTGCGCTTATTATATTGCCAATTGCGCTATTAGAACAAATCAGGTTAATGCCGATGAGTTAATGGCAAAATTTGTTGACGATTATCCAACAAGTACAAAGCAAAATCAGGCTTATATCGAAGTTGCGCAATATTTCTTTGAGCAGGGAAATTATCCAAAAGCGTTGCAATGGTTCGATAAAGTAGATGAAAGTTACATGAGTAAATCGGACTCAGATAAATTCAATTTCCAAAAAGGATACAGCTATTTTACTGCTAAGAAGAAAAAAGAAGCCACAACTTATTTTAATAAAGTGGTGAATTCTCCTGTTTTTGGTTCTCAAGCCAAGTATTATTTAGGATTTATGGCTTATGAAGGCGACGACTACAAAGAAGCAACTAAATATTTTGATGAAGTTTCAGGTGAAGAAAAATACAAAGAAAAGCTTTCGTATTATCAAGCCGATATGAATTTTAAACTTGGAAATTTCCAAAAAGCAATTGATTTGGGTCAAAAGGCAATGGCAAAATCAAATGAAATAGAAAAATCAGAATTGAATAAAATTATTGGTGAAAGTTATTTCAATTTAAAACAATACGATAAAGCCATTCCGTTTTTGGAGCAATATGCAGGAAAAAAAGGGAAGTGGAATAATACCGATTTTTATCAGTTAGGTTATGCGTATTATGAGCAGAAAAACTACGAAAAAGCCATTTCGCAATTCAATAAAATCATTGAAGGAAAGGATTTTGTAGCGCAAAATGCATACTACCATTTAGGTTTAAGTTATTTGAATACAGGCAAAAAACAAGAAGCGCTGAATGCGTTTAAAAATGCTTCGGAAATGGATTTTAATGCGCAGATTCAGGAAGATGCAGCATTAAATTATGCTAAAGTAAGTTATGATATTGGAAATGCTTATCAAACGGTTCCTGGTGTTTTACTTGATTTCTTGAAAAAGTATCCAAATAATTCCAGCAGAGCAGAAGTAGAGAAACTTTTGGTAGATTCTTATATTTCTACAAAAAATTATAAAGAGGCTTTGACTTTATTGGAAAAAAATAGAACTGCCGAAAATAAAGCAGCTTATCAAAAAGTGCTTTTTTACAGAGGTGTAGAATTGTTTAATGAATCGAATTATGCTGAGGCTGGAAAAATGTTTAAAAATGCAATCAGCGAACAAAAAACACCTGAGTTTACAGCTCGCGCTACTTTCTGGAAAGCAGAAACAGAGTATGTTACAGATGATTTTCAAAATGCATTATTGACTTACAAACAGTTTGCTGGACTTGCTGTGGCAAAATCTACTGCTGAATATAAAAACATCAATTATAACATTGGTTATACTTATTTTAAACTGAAAGAATACGATCAGGCGGCTAATTCATTTCAAGCTCAAATTGATAATTCAAAAGAAGATAAAGTTCGTTTAAACGATTCGTATTTGCGTTTAGGAGATTCACGTTTTGTGACTTCAAAATATGCGCAGGCAAATGAAGCTTACGGAAAAGCAATTGATGCAAAAGGAGTTGATGCTGATTACGCTCAATTTCAAAAAGCACTTTCTTATGGTTTTATGTCTAAAGACGATCAGAAAATTGCTGAGTTGAACAACTTTCTTAAAATGTATAAAAAATCAGAGTATCGTGATGATGCTTTGTATGAATTAGGAAATACGTATGTGGCTGATAAAAAGAATGATTTAGCGATTAAAACTTTCGATCAGTTGATTTCAGAATATAAAAATGGTTCATTTACTTCAAAATCGATTTTAAAACAAGGTTTGATTTATTACAATTCAGATCGTGACGAACAAGCTTTAACAAAATTCAAAAAAGTGGCTGCTGAATTTCCAAAAACACCAGAAGCGCTTGAAGCTGTTTCGACTGCAAGATTGATTTATGTAGATTTAGGAAAAGTGGATGAATATGCAACTTGGGTTCGAACATTGGATTTCGTTTCGGTTACAGATGCTGAGTTGGATAATGATACTTACGATGCCGCTTTCAAACAATACAGCCAAAGTAATAACAAAGCTGCAGTTACTGGTTTTGCAGGTTATGTGAGCAAGTTTCCAACAGGATTACACGCACTTGAAGCTAATTTTTATTTAGCACAGCTGACTTATGCTGAAGGTTCTGAAACAAAAGCTGCAACAAATTATCAATATGTTATTGATCAGCCAAGAAGTGAATTTACAGAACAATCGTTAAGCAGATTGGCTCAAATTTACCTAAAAGCAAAAGATTGTGATAAATCGATTCCAGTTTTAGTTCGTTTAGAAAACGAAGCTGATTTTCCTCAAAATAAAAGTTTTGCACAGGCTAATTTGATGAAATGTTATTATGATAAAAAGGATTATAACAATTCAGTTGTTTATGCAGATAAAGTATTGCAAAATGCAAAAACGGATGCAAACGTAAAAGCTGATGCTCAAATTATTGTAGCGCGTGCGGCAATGCAGACTGGTGACGAAGAAAAGGCAAAAACGGCTTATGCGAAACTTTCGGCAACTTCAAAAGGAGAATTAGCAGCAGAAGCTTTGTATTATGACGCTTATTTTAAAACAAAAGAAGGCAAGTTTGATGCTTCAAATGTTTCAGTACAAAAATTAGCGAAGAATTATTCGGCTTATAAATATTATGGAGCAAAAGGCTTGGTTTTAATGGCTAAAAACTTCTACGGATTAAAAGACAGCTATCAGGCAACTTATATTTTGGATAACGTAATTAACAATTTTACCGATTTTCCAGATGTTGTCGATGAGGCTAAAAAAGAGTTGAGTGCGATTAAAATGGAAGAGTCTAAAACCAATTCGTCGATTAATAAATAAGAAAAAAGAGAATAGAGGCAAGAAGAAAGATTGCTAAAGTTTTTCCTCTTTATTCTTTCCTCTATTCTCAAAAAAAAAGAAAGAAATGAGTTTACCTTTTTATATAGTTGATGTTTTTGCTGATAAAAAATATGCTGGAAATCAGCTGGCGGTTTTTTTAGAGGCAGAAAATTTAAGTAAGGATCAAATGCAGCAGATTGCAAGAGAAATAAATTTTGCAGAAAGCACATTTGTAACCAAACTGGACAAAGAAAATAATAAAGCAGAAATAAAAATATTTACTCCGGCTCATGAAATGCAATTTGCAGGACATCCGATAATTGGAACTTCGTGGGTTTTGATGAATAAAGTATTTGATAATTCGCCAGAGAGTATAAAACTAAATGTGCCAATTGGGCCTATTTCAATTCAACAATCTGAAGATTTGATTTGGTTAAAAGCAGCACAACCAAAATTTTGGGATATTTTTTCGAAAGAAGATTTTTCGATATTCAGTAATTTGAAAAATCACGATTTTGAAAATCAATTTCCAATTCAGGAAGTTACAACCGGAAGTGCTTTTGTAATGGTTGGATTAAGCAGTAAAAGAGCGCTTGAAGATTTGGTATTAGACAAAGATAAAACCGATGAATGGTTGAAGAAGAATTGCAAAACTCCACACAGAGCATTGTACTTCTATTATTTAGAAGGATCAAAATTGTTCAGCAGAATGTTGTGTATTGAACATAACCAATTAGTTGAAGATGCGGCAACAGGAAGCGCGAGTACTTGTTTACAAGCATTTTTATTAAAATACCATAAACCAGAACTTGAAATAGTTAATTATCAAGGAGATTATATTAATCGTCCTTCAGAAATTTATTTTAAGGGAGAATTAAAGGAGAATGAGTTTGATATCAAAATTGGTGGAAAAGCTCAATTTGTTGCAAAAGGCGAGTGGGAAGCTTAAAAATTAGAAAATTGAGAGAATTAGAAAATTAGATAATTGTAAGATGTAAAAAAGTGAAATGTGATAAGTGAAATGCTTCTGGAGTAGTTTTTACATTTTACATTTTACAAAAAAAAAGATATATGAAAATTAATTGCCGAAATAAAATCATCGTTTTACTAGTGTTGCTTGTTGGTCAGCTTTCGTTTTCGCAAAAGAAAAATGAAAACATCGGAACTGAAACTGTAAATGTGGTAAAACCTTATTCGCCGACAATCTCAGACGCTTTTAAAGTAAAAGAAACTCCTTCGCTGGATGATGCTGGAAATCAGCCTAAAGAAACGATAAAATATAGTATTTTGTCAGTTCCTGTAGCGTCGACTTTTACACCATCAAAAGGAAAAGCAGAAGGTGTTGAAAAATCTAAAAAAGAAAGATTGTTTAATAATTATGCGACTTTAGGTGTTGGAAATTACGGAACACTAAATGCTGAGTTGTTTGTAACGCAGGATTTAGGAAATAACGATTATTTAGCTGGAATGTTTCGTCATCATTCTTCACAAGGAGGAATTAAAGATGTTAATCTGAACGATGAGTTTTATGATACAGCATTAAATGTAGGCTATGGCGTAATAAATCGTGATGTATCTTGGGGAGTTGATTTGGGTTATCAAAACCAAATTTACAACTGGTACGGGCTGCCTTCTGATTTTGGAATGACGCTGCCGCCTGCAACACAAGAAGATTTGATTAGAGGCATTAATCCAAATCATTCTTATAATACTATTTCATTAGGAGGAAATGTAGAGTTCAGTGAAAGTATTTTCAATAAAATCGATGCGAGATTTACGCATTTTTCGGATAGTTTTTCTTCTTCAGAGAATCGTTTTTATTTGAAGCCGACTTTTAAAGTTGATGTTATGGATCAGGCAATCAATACCAATATTATTATAGATCATGTTAGCGGTTCATTTGACCATAATTATGCTTATAATAATTTAGAGCCATTAAAATATAGTTTAACAAATTTTGGAGTTGAACCAAGTTTTGTGATTCATGAAAACGAATGGACGCTTGAGTTAGGAGCTGGATTATTTTATGCTTTAGATTCGGAAAACAGCGGTAACAAGTTTTATGTTTATCCAAAAGTAAATGCTTCATACAAATTGGTAGGCGATTTAATGATTTTTTATACAGGAGTAAACGGAAGTTTAAATCAAAACTCTTATGCTGATTTTGTTACTCAAAATCCATTTTTGTCTCCAACTTTAAATATGAGACCAAGCAGTACTCAATATAATGTTTTTGCAGGATTAAAAGGTAAGCTGGCTAATAATATCAATTATAATTTAACTGCTTCCTATTTGAATGAGAAAGACAAAGCATTGTTTAAAAGCAATGATTATACAGAAGATTTTTCAAATCAAAATTATGCTTTCGGAAACTCGTTTGGGGTAATTTATGATGATGTTAGAACTTTGCGTTTCTACGGAGAATTAAAAGCTGATTTTTCTCAGAATGTTTCTTTTGGAATCAACGGAACTTTTAATAGTTATAAAACAGACGGATTAGAAGCATGGAATCTGCCTTCTATGAAATTGAGTTCAAACCTAGATGTTAATATTACAAAACAATGGTATGCAGGTTTAAATGTTTTTTATGTAGGTGAACGTAAAGACATGCAGACTAATTTAAATGTTGCGACTCTTGGAAATCCAATTACCTTAAAAAGTTACTTTGATGCCAATGCGCATTTAGGATACAAATACAGCGAACGTTTGACTTTCTTCTTAAAACTGAATAATATAAGAAATCAAGCGTATGAAAGATGGTTGAATTATCCCGTACAAGGATTTCAGGTTTTAGCTGGAGGAAATTATAAATTCGATTTTTAAAAGCTATTTGCCGCGAAGGCACAAAGACACGAAGTTTTTAGTATAAATTTTTAGCCGCGAATTCACGAATTAATTAAAAAATTCGTGAACTCGCGGCTAACTTTTTTTGTGACTGTACAAAACCTTTGCATCTTTGTAACTTAGAACCTTTGTAACTTTAGAGAAGAAGATGGAAATCAAACTGAGACAAGAAAATGAAAATGATTACAAAAGTGTTTTTCAGCTGATTGAAAAAGCTTTTGAAAAAGAAGAATACAGCGATCACAAAGAACAATTTTTGGTTGAAAGACTGCGAAAATCGGAAGCTTTTATTCCAGAGTTATCGATTGTTGCCGAAGTTGAGGATAAAATCGTCGGGCATATTTTATTTACAAAATTGGAGATTAAAAATGAATTTCAATCGTTTCAGTCTTTAGCACTTGCTCCAGTTTCGGTTTTGCCAGAATTTCAAGGAAAAGGAATTGGCTCAAAACTTATTTTATACGGTCATGAATTGGCAAAAGAGTTAGGGTATAAATCGGTGATTTTATTGGGACATCAAGATTATTACCCAAGATTTGGTTATGAACTTTGTGAAAAATACAATATCAAAATGCCTTTTGATGTTCCTGCTGAAAACTGTATGGTAATCTCTTTGACTGAAAATGGATTATCTGGTATTAGCGGAAATGTAGTTTATCCAAGTACTTTTTTTGAATAAAAAAAATAGACAAAGAAAAAAAACCTTTGCATCTTTGCGACTCAGAACCTCACTACCTTTATAGAATGGAATTCAAACAAAAAATATACAATCATTATCTACAAATGGTTCAGGATCGAATTGATGTTTTTAAAGACATGATTTCGGGATTGACAGAAGATTCTAAAAATGATGCTAAAGGATCTGCCGGTGATAAGCACGAAACGGCTTTGTCGATGATGCATATCGAACAGGAAAAGTTGACCAATAAATTGAAAGAAGCAATTGCGCAGAAAGCGATTTTGGATAAAATTGATCCATCTAAAACTACCGAGAATATTATTTTAGGAAGTCTGGTAAAAGCAAATGGAATCTATTTGTACTTAAGTGTTGCGCTTCCAAAAATTACAATCGACGGTATTAATGTTATTGCACTTTCTCCGCAATCTCCGCTGGGGAATCATTTAATGGGAAATAAAGTTGGTTTTGAGTTTGAGATTAACGGTACAAAGTATCTCATTCAAGAAATCAATTAATGGATTACCCTTATTTAATATGCAGTTTTTCTTTCTTTGGAGCATCTTTTGCTTTTTATAAACTTCATAAACTGTGGAAAAAAGATGTTACAGAAAATAATAAACGATATAAATCTGAAGTTAATTTTAAGACGTTCAAAAATTGGACTACTATAATTACGTTTATAGTTTTAGGAATAATCTATTTTTTTAAAGCATTACCATAACCGCAATCTTGTCATTTCGACTGAAAGGAGAAATCGCACTAGAAACTCCGCAAAGAAAAACACCAATCTTTGTCGATATACATGTGTGATTTCTCCTTTCAGTCGAAATGACAATATTGAGAAAAATTCTTTTTCCTTTTTAAAACTTCTTTGTGCTTTGGTATATTTTTAATGTTTTTTAAATATCTAAACATTTAATTTAAAGATTTCTGTAAAACTTTAAATTTTACTCATGTTTTATCTCTAAAATTAAAAATTATAAGTTTAGCCCTTTTTTTTGTGCTAAAATTTTACATTTTACATGTAAAATTTGTTTTATGGTTTCAAATTGTAATCGAATTAAGTGTTTGTGTTTTTAAATTGTAACTTATATCGCATCTTTGCCTTATCAAATTAAAATTTAAAAATAAAAATATAAGATTATGTGTGGAATTGTATGTGCCTTTGATCTAAAACAAAAAGCCGAGACTTTAAGACCTCAAGTATTAGAAATGTCTAAAATCATTCGTCACCGCGGACCAGACTGGAGCGGGATTTACAGCAATGATAAAGCAATTCTTTCTCATGAGCGTTTGGCTATTGTAGATCCAGCTTCAGGAAAACAACCATTATTTACAGAAGATAAAAAATTGGTTTTGGCTGCAAATGGTGAAATTTACAACCACAGAGAGCTGCGTAAACAATTTGAAGGAAAATATAACTTTCAGACTGAAAGTGACTGTGAAGTTATTTTGGCTTTATACCAAGAAAAAGGACCTCATTTTATAGATGAAATGAACGGAATCTTTGGATTTGCTATTTATGATGTCGATAAAGATGAGTATTTTATTGCTCGTGACCATATGGGAATTATTCCTTTGTATATCGGTTGGGATCAGCACGGAACTTTTTACGTTGCTTCTGAATTAAAAGCTTTAGAAGGATATTGTACAAAAATTGAGTTATTTCCTCCTGGACATTATATGACTAGTAAAGACGGTGAATTTGTACAATGGTATAAAAGAGATTGGACAGAATATGATGCAGTAAAAGATAACGAAACAAGTATTCCGGAAATCAAAAAAGCATTAGAAGCTGCGGTTCACAGACAATTAATGAGTGATGTTCCTTACGGTGTTTTACTTTCAGGAGGTTTAGATTCGTCTATTACTTCGGCTGTAGCCAAAAAATTTGCACAAAAAAGAATTGAGTCAGATGATACAACAGATGCATGGTATCCGCAATTGCACTCTTTCTCAGTTGGTTTAGAAGGTTCGCCAGATTTAGCAGCTGCAAGAAAAGTAGCAGATCATATTGGAACTATTCACCACGAAATTAAATTTACTATTCAAGAAGGTTTAGATGCAGTTCGTGATGTAATTTACAACCTAGAGACTTATGATGTAACGACTGTAAGAGCTTCAACTCCTATGTGGTTAATGGCGAGAGTTATCAAATCAATGGGAATTAAAATGGTTCTTTCTGGAGAAGGTGCAGATGAGTTATTTGGAGGGTATTTATACTTCCACAAAGCACCAAACGCTAGAGAATTTCACGAAGAAAACGTTCGTAAATTAGGAAAACTTCATATGTACGACTGTTTGCGTGCTAACAAAAGTTTAGCGGCGTGGGGAATCGAAGGTCGTGTGCCTTTCTTAGATAAAGAATTCATGGATGTTGCAATGCGCATCAACCCGCAAGATAAAATGATCAACAAAGAACATCCGATGGAAAAATGGGTGGTTCGTAAAGCTTTTGAAGATATGCTTCCAGAAAGTGTTGCATGGAGACAAAAAGAGCAGTTTTCTGATGGAGTAGGATACAGCTGGATTGATACTTTGAAAGAAGTGGTAGGAAGAGAAGTTTCGGATGAGCAATTGGCAAATGCAAAATACAAGTTCCCATTGCAAACTCCAACTTCAAAAGAAGAGTACTACTATCGTTCTATTTTTGCAGAACATTTTCCAAGTGATGCAGCAGCATTATGTGTGCCTCAGGAAGCAAGTGTAGCTTGTAGTACAAAAATCGCTTTAGAATGGGATGAAGCATTTAAAAACATGAACGATCCTTCTGGAAGAGCAGTTGCAAGTGTTCATGATGATGCTTATGCTAAAGCATAAAAAAGTTTATTTTAGAATTAGTATATTTTGATGAAAGACGTTCTCTTCCCGAGGACGTTTTTCTTGTCTAAGAATGTTAAATTGTTTGATTTTTAGTTTTTTAAGAGTGAAAAATGGAAAATTGATTTAGCTTTCGTTTTATATTTGATATTTATCAAAATAAAATAAAATCGAAGCATTTTTTAATACTAAAAAATTAGAAAAGAAAGAATTAATATTTAGCTTTGCTTTTAATAGAAATTTTAATGATTTTTTAATGTTGGATTCAATTTGAATTTTCATTGAAGGGAATGTAATAAAAAAATAGAATAGTATGTCTGGATTATTAGCCGTTATAGGCAAAGGAAAAGACCCGCAGCTTGTAAAAGAGCTTTCTAAAAGAATGTCATATCGTGGTCCCGATGAGAGTGATTTACAGATTATGGAGAATGGCAGTATACTTTGTCATGAAAGTTTATCCATTATAGATTTGCAGTCAGGGAAACAGCCTATTCAGGGAACTAAAAAAGCCTGGATGGTTCATGATGGTGAAATTTACAATTATCAGGAATTAAAAAATACGATTTTAAAAGAGCATACATTCAGAACAAATTCAGATTCTGAGGTTATCGTGCATTTGTATGAAGAATTTGGATATGATTTTTGTAATAAGTTAGACGGTGATTTTGCTTTTGTGATTATCGACGGAGATAATTATATTGCCGGACGTGATCCAATTGGTGTTAAACCTTTGTATTATGGTTTAGATGAAAGAGGAAGAATTTATTTCGCTTCAGAAATGAAATCGATCGCAGACCAATGCAAATCATTCTCAACATTCCCTCCGGGACACTATTATACAGCAAAGAAAGGTTTTGTAAAATATTATAATCCAGAATATGAAGATCGATCAAAGGCTAATAAATCTCTTGATTTAGATTTGATTCGCAATACATTGGTAGAATCTGTTCGTAAACGTTTGATGGGTAATGTGCAGGTTGGTGCTATATTATCAGGAGGTTTAGACTCTTCTTTAATATCCTCGATTGCTTCACGTTTCTTTAAGGAAAAAGGCAAAAAACTGCCAACATTTTCTATTGGTTTAGATGCTGATTCACCAGATAATAAAAAAGCTCGAAAAGCAGCTGAATTTTTAGGAACAGATCATCATGAGATTCATTTTACTGTTGCAGAAGGAGTAGAAGCATTAGAAAAAGTAATATATCACATTGAAACATATGATATTATTTCAGTACGTTCGGGAGTTCCAATGTATTTATTGTCGAAAGTTATCAGCGAAAAAGGAATAAAAATAATATTTTCAGGAGAAGGTGCTGATGAAATTTTTGGAGGTCATTTGTATTTTAGAAATGCGCCTTCGGCAGATGAATTTCAAGACGAAACAATCGAAAGAGTTCAAAAGTTATTTACAGCAGATTTACTTCGTGCAGATAAGACAACAATGGCAAACGGAATAGAAGCAAGAATTCCGTTTTTGGATTCTCATTTTTTAGATGCTGCAATTCGAATTAAAACAGAAGAAAAACAGCCTAAGATGTACGATGGAATTGAAAAATACATTTTACGTAAAGCTTTTGATACACCAGAAGATCCATATTTACCAGAGAGTGTTTTATGGAGGCAGAAAGAACAATTTTCTGATGGAGTTGGGTATCGCTGGGTTGATGAGCTTATAGAATATTGTTCGTCTCAAGTTACAGATGAACAATTGGCTGGTGCAGCTGCTGAGTTCCCGTACAATACACCAACAACAAAAGAAGCTTATTATTACAGGTCAATATTCCATAAATACTATCCACAGGTTAGTGCGGGACAAACCGTTAGAAAATGGATTCCGAAATGGCAGGACAATCTTGATCCAAGCGGAAGAGCAAATGCAGCGCACATTTCTGATGATGTTGAAACTATAAAATCAGGATTGGCAATCTAAAGTTAGAAGTCTATTTTAAGTTGATTAAAAATATAAAGTATAAAATCCGAAACTACATTTTAAAGGTGAGTTTCGGATTTTTTTTGTTTAGAATTGAGAAGTTTTATTGTGCAGTCAGTTAGAAGTTTAGCTCAAAGATAAAATGCTAAAACTAAGTTAATTTCAATTTGTCTTAGTTAGGAAAAATACTATATTTGATTACCAAAAAAATTACTGCTTTTTTAATCACTAACTATTACCTATGAGAAAACTATTACTAAGTGGAGCGTTGTATTGTGCATTTGCCTCCATGAGTCCTGTTAATGCACAAAAGATTGAAGCACCAAAATACATTAAAAATGTTGAAGGTGTAAAGGAATATTCTTTGAATAATGGATTAAAAGTGCTGCTGATTCCAGATGCTTCACAAAGCAATATGGTTGTAAATATTGTCTATAACGTAGGATCTAGACATGAAGGTTACGGCGAAAAAGGGATGGCGCATTTATTAGAGCATATGCTTTTTAAAAGCACAAAAAATCTAGGTGATATTAAGAAAATGCTTTCCGATAAAGGAGGAAGCGCAAACGGAACTACTTGGTTAGATCGTACTAATTATTATGAAGTTTTTCCATCAACCGATGAAAACTTAAAATGGAGTGTTGAAATGGAAGCGGACAGAATGATAAATGCTACCATTTTGCAAACTGATTTAGATAAAGAGTTTTCGGTAGTTCGAAACGAATTTGAAATCGGGGAAAACAATCCTGATGGCATTTTACAAGAAAGAATTTTATCTACAGCTTATCTTTGGCATAATTACGGAAATAGTACTATTGGAAGTAAAGAAGATATAGAAAGAGTAAAAGCTAATACGCTTAGAGTTTTTTATGAGAAATATTATCAGCCGGATAATGCAACTCTGATTATAGCGGGTAAATTTGACGAGAAAAAAAGCACTGCAATATATCGGACAATATTTTGGAGCAATTGCCAAACCTAAAAGAGTTCTAAACAAAACCTATACAATTGAACCAGCGCAAGATGGTGAAAAGTATGTAGAACTTAAAAGAGCCGGTGATAGTAAAAATGTTGGAGCTTTGTATCACACAGCAGCTTATGTCGATAAAGATTATGCAGCGATTGATGCTTTAGGTGAAATTTTGACTGCAGATCCTTCAGGATATTTGTATAAAGCGTTGGTAGAAACTCAAAAAGTGTCTAGTATATATTTCTGGCAGCCAACTACAAGAGACGCTAGTTTTATGTATTTTGGAGTTGCAGTTCCTAATGATAAAGATGTAGCAGCAACAAGAGATCTGGTAAGAACTGAGTTAGACAAAATAGCTTCTACAAAATATACAGATGAAGATGTAAGCAGAGCTAAAGCGAAGCTTATTAAGCAAATTGAAGGTGTAAAAAATAACACAATTTCATTTGCTATAAATCTTACTGAAATTATTGGTGCAGGTGATTATAGATTGGGCTTTTTATACAGAGATGCAATCGAAAACCTTACTAAAGAAGATATTCAAAGAGTTGCAGAACGCTATTTTAGAAGTAATAATAGAACAATCGGGATATTTATTCCATCAAAAGACGAGCAAAGAGTTAAACCTTCAGAGTATACAGATGAGCAGTTAGCCGCTTTTACAAAAGACTACAAAGGAAAAGCTTTAGAGAAAGAAACGGCAGCTTTTGAAGCTTCAATAAAAAACTTAAAACAAAATTTTGTTGAAGGAAAATTAAGTAATGGAGCAAAATATGGTCTTATTAAAAAAGAAATAAAAGGCGGAAAAGTTCAAGCTAGTTTTAAATTTCCTGTAAGTAATGAAAAAGATTTAGCTGGAAAAACAGATACAGGAGCCATCCTCGCTCAATTACTAAAAACAGGAACTAAAACCAAAACAAAAGAACAAATAAGTGATCGATTAGATCAGTTAAAATCTAGTTTGAATTTTAATTATTCTGGGCAAAATTTGTCAGTAAGCATTAATACGTACAAAGAAAGCTTCAAAGAAGTTATGGAAATTTTGGGTGATTTGCTGGTGAATTCAACTTTCCCTCAAAATGAGTTAACCAAAACAATCAATGAATACAATACTTATTTAGAGTCTAGTTTAAATGATCCTCAGGCTGTTGCTTTTGTACAAGTTTCAAAACAAACTGAAGAATATTCCAAAGAAAGTATTTTTTATACATCAACAGTTCAGGAACAAATTGATGCTTATAAAAAGATAAAACAATCAGAAATAGTTGATTTTTATAACAATATTCTAGGAGGAAACAATGGATTTGGAAGTGTAGTTGGAGATTTGGATGCAAAAACTACAGCGGAAATTTTAGAGAATACATTTGGAAAATGGAATTCTAAATCAAAATACGTGATGGCACAGCCTACTTTTTTTGAAACTAAAAAGTTAGACAAAGAGTTTATTACGCCTGATAAAGAAAATGCTGTTGCAATAGGAAAAATAAGTTTTAAAATGAACTTAAAAAGTCCTGATTATCCAGCATTTGTTATGGCAAATGAAATGTTAGGAAGCGGCGGTTTTTTAACAGCTAGAATTCCAATGCGATTAAGAGAGAAAGAAGGAATTAGTTATGGAGCGGGATCGTTTATAAATATTCCAACTACAAATGATGCAGCATATTGGCTGTATTATGCTTTTTTAAATCCAACGAAAAAAAATGCAGTTGAATCTGCTGCTAAAGAAGAAATTTCAAAAGCATTAAAAGATGGTTTTACGGCTGAAGAATTAAAATCAAATTTAACAAGCTGGCTTAACGAAAGAAAAACCAGATTAGGAAATGATGGGACTTTGATTGCTTTAACAAATGCGTATCTTCAATACGGAACACCGCTTGAGGATTATGATACGCTTGAAAGTAAAGTAAAAGCGTTGAAAATTGAAGAAATTAATGCGGTTTTGAAAAAGTATATAAGCTTGGATAAAATGACCTCAATTTATGCCGGAGATTTTAATAAAAAATAAAAAAGGATAAATCCTCAGCTTTATAAAATTCAAATTCCAATTTGGATGAATTATAAAATCCGAAATAACATTGAAATTGTTATTTCGGATTTTGCTTTTATGTTGTTTTTAGTTTTGGGGTTTGGAATTTGAAATATTGGGATTTGAAAAAATTGACGATTTTTTTGGTTTTATTTTTTTTAGCGGCTAAATTTTGGAATTTAGAAGTTATTTTTTGATTTTTTAAACAATTGTGTTGATAACTTAAGTGCTTTAAGTCGGAATTTTATGGGTATATAGTCCGCGTTTTTATATATTTGCGTGTTAGACAATAAATACATTTTTTAGAATAAATTATATGAGCGAAGAAATCAAGAAGAACAATTATTCAGCAGATAGTATTCAGGCATTAGAAGGAATGGAGCACGTAAGAATGCGTCCATCGATGTATATTGGAGATGTAGGGGTTCGAGGGCTGCACCATTTGGTTTATGAAGTTGTCGATAACTCAATTGATGAGGCGATGGGAGGACATTGTGATGCGATTAGTGTTGCAATAAACGAAGATGGTTCTGTAACAGTTGAGGATAACGGACGTGGTATTCCTGTTGATTTGCATAAAAAAGAAGGAGTTTCTGCACTAGAGGTTGTAATGACTAAAATTGGTGCCGGAGGTAAATTTGATAAAGATTCTTATAAGGTTTCTGGAGGTCTTCACGGTGTTGGGGTTTCTGTAGTAAACGCACTTTCGGTTCATATGAAATCGACAGTTTTTAGAGAAGGTAAAATTTACGAACAAGAATACGAAAGAGGAAAATCTTTATATCCAGTTAAACAAATAGGAGAAACTGAAAAAAGAGGTACACGTCAGACATTTTACCCTGATAATACCATTTTTACACAAACTACAGAGTTCTCTTATGATACTTTGTCAGCTCGTATGCGTGAGCTTTCTTTCTTGAATAAAGGAATCACAATTACGTTTACAGACAAAAGAGAAGTTGACGATAAAGGCGAGTTTAAAAGCGAAGTATTCCATTCTACAGAAGGACTTAAAGAATATATTCGTTATTTAGATGGTAATCGTGAGCCAATTATTTCTCACGTAATCAGCATGGATCACGATAAAGGTGAAATTCCAGTTGAGGTTGCCTTGATTTATAATACAAGTTATACAGAGAATATTTTTTCTTACGTAAATAATATTAATACACACGAAGGAGGAACTCACCTGCAAGGTTTTAGAAGTGGTTTAACAAGAACACTTAAAAAATATGCAGATGCTTCTGGAATGTTGGATAAATTGAAATTCGAAATCGCTGGAGATGACTTCCGTGAAGGATTAACAGCTATTATTTCGGTAAAAGTTGCTGAGCCTCAATTCGAAGGACAAACGAAAACAAAACTTGGAAATAGAGAAGTAGTTTCTCCAGTTTCTCAAGCTGTTGGAGAAATGTTAGAAAATTATTTGGAAGAAAATCCAAATGATGCAAAAGTAATTATTCAAAAAGTAATTTTAGCAGCTCAGGCACGTCACGCAGCGAAAAAAGCGCGTGAAATGGTACAGCGTAAAACTGTAATGGGAGGCGGTGGATTGCCAGGAAAATTATCTGACTGTTCAGAACAAGATCCAGCAAGATGTGAGGTTTATCTAGTCGAGGGAGATTCGGCTGGTGGAACAGCAAAACAAGGACGTGATCGTAACTTTCAGGCGATTTTACCATTACGTGGTAAAATCTTGAATGTGGAGAAAGCGATGCATCATAAAGTATTTGAAAACGAAGAGATTCGTAATATCTTTACAGCTTTAGGTGTTACAGTTGGAACTGCAGAAGACAGTAAAGCATTAAATCTTGAAAAACTAAGATACCACAAAGTAATTATCATGTGTGATGCCGATGTCGATGGTAGTCACATTTCTACCTTAATATTAACATTCTTCTTCCGTTTCATGAAAGAGCTTATTGAAGAAGGACACGTATATATTGCAGCACCACCTTTGTACTTAGTTAAAAAAGGACAAAAGAAAGAATATGCTTGGAATGATGTTCAGCGTGATCAGGCGAATGAAAGAATGGGAGGAAGTGCAGCTATCCAACGTTATAAAGGTCTTGGAGAGATGAACGCAGAGCAGTTATGGGAAACAACTATGGATCCAAACTTTAGAACATTGCGTCAAGTAACCATTGATAGTTTAGCTGAGGCTGATCGAGTTTTCTCAATGTTAATGGGTGATGAAGTACCGCCGCGTAGAGAATTTATCGAGAAAAATGCAGTTTACGCAAATATTGATGCATAATAAAACAGAATAGAACCTTCAATTCGTTTAATTGTTTAAATTTACTTAAACGATTAAACGAATTGTTGATTTATAAATAAACAGATTAATAACCGATAAAGTAAAAAATATGAAAGTTACTATTGTAGGAGCAGGAAATGTTGGAGCTACATGTGCAGATGTTATCTCGTATAGAGGAATCGCAAGTGAAGTAGTATTGTTGGATATTAAAGAAGGTTTTGCTGAGGGTAAAGCTTTGGATATTATGCAATGCGCCACTAATACTGGTTTTAATACCAAAGTATCTGGTGTAACCAATGACTATTCTAAAACTGCAGGAAGTGATGTAGTTGTAATTACGTCAGGAATTCCAAGAAAACCAGGGATGACCAGAGAAGAATTAATAGGTATAAATGCCGGAATTGTAAAAACAGTTGCTGAAAATGTATTAAAACATTCTCCAAATACCATAATAGTTGTAGTTTCAAATCCTATGGATACTATGACTTATTTAGCTTTAAAAGCAACAGGTTTGCCAAAGAATAGAATTATAGGTATGGGGGGTGCATTAGACAGCTCTCGTTTTAGAACTTATCTTTCTCTTGCTTTAGATAAACCTGCAAATGATGTTTCTGCTATGGTAATTGGCGGACACGGTGATACTACTATGATTCCATTAACGCGTTTAGCGTCTTATAACGGAATTCCTGTTTCACAATTTCTTTCAGAAGAAGTATTGCAAAAAGTTGCTGCCGATACAATGGTTGGAGGAGCAACTCTTACAGGACTTTTAGGAACATCAGCTTGGTATGCGCCGGGAGCTTCTGTAGCGTATTTAGTAGATAGTATTTTAAACGACCAGAAAAAAATGATTGCTTGTTCGGTCTTTGTAGAAGGCGAGTATGGGCAAAACGACATTTGTATAGGAGTTCCGTGTATAATTGGTAAAAATGGAGTTGAAGAGATTGTTGATATTAAATTAAATGATCAAGAGAAAGCTTTATTTGCTAAAAGTGCAGATGCGGTTCGCAGTATGAATGACGCTTTAAAGTCGATTTTAGTATAAAGAATTTGATAAAAAAAGGAAAAGGCTGCGCTTTTGCAGTCTTTTTTTTGAGATTAATTAATAAATAAATTGCTTAATCATTTCGAGAATTATATATTTGCTCGGTTTAAAAAAAATGTTGTAATTCGTGATCTCGATTTTTTAGTTTTAAAATCTCATGTCAGGGCTTATTTTTAGGGAATTTAGAACCAAAAACAAACAATAAAACATAATTAATTTTTAGTAATAATGCAGAATAAAGGACTTATTAAATTTTTCGCAATTCTATTTGCATTGGTAAGTATTTACCAACTATCATTCACTTTTGTGGCAAATAATGTCAAAAGTGAAGCTAAAGCTTTTGCAGGAGATAATCCTGATAAAGAGCTAAAATATTTAGATTCTATTGGTAAAGAAAAAGTTTTCAATCTTGGGTTTACGGATTTTACTTATAACGAAGTAAAAAACAAACAACTTAACAAAGGTCTTGACTTAGAAGGAGGAATCAACGTAATTCTTCAAATTTCTATTAAAGATGTTTTAAAAGGATTAGCAAACAACTCTAAAAATCCAGTATTTAATAAATCTTTAGCAGATGCAAGTGCAAATGTAGAAGGAAATAAGACCTATTTAAATAAATTTTTTGAAGCTTTTGAGGCAAATTCAAACGGAACTGTAAAGTTAGCTTCACCTGATATTTTTGCAAACAGAAGTTTACAAGGTGATGGCGGTGTTGATTTTCAAATGACAGATGCTCAAGTTCAAAAAGTAATCAAAAGAAAAGTTGATGAGTCTGTTGAAAGTGCTTACAAAGTATTAAGAGAGCGTATCGACAAATTTGGTGTAACACAACCAAATATTCAAAAATTAGGAGAAACAGGAAGAATCTTAGTAGAGCTTCCAGGTGCTAAAGATGTTGATAGAATTAAAAAATTATTAGGTGGAAAAGCTCAATTAGAGTTTTGGGAAACTTACAAAATCGAAGAAGTTGGTAACTTCTTAGTTGCTGCAAACGAAGCTTTAAAAAAGACTGAAGTTAAGAAGGTAGAAACTAAAGCAGTAGCTAAAGATTCATTGAATGCTTTATTAACAGATAATTCTAAAGATTCACTTGATACTAAAAAAGGAAACAATCCTTTATTTGATAAAATGATTGTTCAAGGTGGCGGTCCAGTTTTAGGATATTTTGCTACTAAAGATACTGCTGCTATCAATGGTTATTTTAAAAGACCAGAAATTAGAATTTTATTGGCTGCTGACCAACACAATGCAAAATTTGTTTGGAGCAAACCAACTACTATAAAAGATGCGAAAGCAAAAGATGTTGAAGCGGTAGAATTATACGCTTTAAAAGGAAACAGAGATAACGTTCCTGCGATGAGTGGTGGAGTTGTAACTGATGCAAAAGATACTTTTGACCAAATGGGTAAACCAGCTGTTTCTATGCAAATGAACAGTCAAGGTGCTAAAGTTTGGGAAGAATTAACAGGAAGAGCTTTTTCTCAAAAAGGTTATATTGCTATTGTTTTAGATAACATCGTTTATTCTGCGCCTGGTGTTACAAGTGGACCAATTGCTGGTGGAAGATCTGAAATTACAGGTTCTTTTGATGTTGCTGAAACTAAAGATTTAGCAAACGTATTAAATGCTGGTAAACTACCTGCGTCTGCAGACATTGTACAATCTACTGTAGTTGGACCATCTTTAGGTCAAGCGGCAATTGATGCTGGAACAATTTCAGCTGTATTAGGATTTTTATTAGTTTGTGTTTGGATGGTATTCTATTATGGTAAAGCAGGCTGGTATGCTAACTTAGCTTTATTATTAAACTTATTATTCTTATTCGGAATTATGGCAAGTTTTGGTTTTGTACTTACATTACCAGGTATTGCAGGTATCGTATTAACATTGGGTACTGCAGTAGATGCTAACATTATTATTTACGAAAGAGCAAAAGAAGAATTACGTGATGGTAAATCATTGTCTGAAGCTGTACTAGCTTCTTACGGATGGCACGGTGCAATGCGTTCTATTATCGATGCAAACGTTACACACGTTTTAACTGGAGCAATCTTGTTTATCTTTGGTACAGGACCAATTAAAGGTTTCGCTTTAACATTGCTTATTGGTATCGTAACTTCATTGTTTACGTCAATCTTTATTGCGAGAATTTTTATCGATAAAAACATTGCTGGAAAAGCTGATTTAACTTTCTGTACAAATATTACTAAAAACTGGTTTACTAATTTCCACTTTGACTTTATTAAAGTTAAAAAATTCACTTACATCTTCTCTTCAATTGTTGTAATTGTAAGTTTAACTTCTATCTTCTTTGTTAACGGGTTAGATGAAGGTGTTGATTTTGTTGGAGGAAGAACATTTCAAGTTAAATTTGAAAAACCAATCGATGCAACAGTAGTTTCAGATGAATTATCTACTGCTTTTGGAACTCCGGTTGAGGCTAAAATTTTAGGTGATGATGATCAATTGAAAATCACAACTAAATACAAAATTAAAGAAGATGGTGTAGCTATTGATGAAGAAGTAAATCAAAAATTATACGCTGCATTGCAAAAGTATTACCCAAACACTTCTTACGATAAATTCATCAACTCTTTTGATGGTAAGAAAATTGGAGTTTTACAAGCTTCTAAAGTTGGAGCATCTATCTCTGAAGATATTAAAACTAACTCATACTGGGCAGTTCTTGGTGCGATGGCAGTTATCTTCTTATACTTAATGGTTTCTTTCCGTAAATGGCAATATTCATTAGGTGCAATTGCAGCTGTAGCGCATGACGTTATCTTTGTATTAGGAGTTTACTCTTTATGCTACAAATTCATGCCTTTCCACATGGAAATGGATCAGCACTTTATTGCTGCGATTCTTACTGTAATTGGATACTCAATGAATGATACTGTAATTGTATTTGATAGAGTTAGAGAGTTCATCATCGGAAACCGTAAAGGTAGTTTCGAAGATATTGTAAACGCTTCTATTAATACTACATTATCAAGAACATTGAATACGTCATTAATGATGATCATTGTATTATTAACGATGTTTATCTTTGGTGGAGAATCTATCAGAGGATTTATCTTTGCAATGTTAATTGGTATTATTGTAGGAACATATTCTTCATTATTTATCGCAACTCCAGTATTGGTAGACACGATTTCAAATGATGAAAAACATACAATTGAAGACAAGCATAATAAAGCATAATTAATCGCTTAAATTATATTAAAAAAGATCCAGTGAAAACTGGATCTTTTTTTTGCCGCTCTAGGATATAACTTTAGTTTTAGGGAATTGTTTTTTGATGTTTACAGTGTTTAAAATTAAAAGATTGATCGTGACTTCTTCTTGTTCTTAATTGTGGATTACGAGGTAAGTTAGGATCTAGAGAATAGGTTTTATTAATGTGTTTTTGGTAAAAGTAATATGCTTTGCATTTAAGGTGTAAAAACAATAAGGTTTTGCTTTTGTAATTGTTTCTTTGTTTGCTTCTTCTTAGAAAAGGAAAGAAACTATAATTTGAGTATGACGTGAGTGTAGATGTATTTTGGATGCGAAGTATAGCAGAAATAAAACGAGTTGTAATAAAGAAATTTAGAGATTGGTTTCTGTGGCTGCTATAAACAAAAAGTCCAGTATTTATTAAATACTGGACTTTTTGTTATAAAATATTTTATGTTTAATTACGAAGCAGCTAAAGGATTTCTTTGTGCTCTAATAATGAAGAATAGACCAATTATGATAAAAGGTATGCTAAGCCATTGTCCTGTTGAGAAAAGGCCTAATTCGTTCTCAAAACCGCCTTGGCTTTCTTTTACAAATTCAACTATAAAACGTACAACGAATAAAAGGACTAAAAACAAACCGAATAAATATCCTGATTTAAGTCTTGCATTAGTTTTCCAGTACAAGAAAAATAAGATTGCAAATACAAATACATAACAAAATGCTTCGTACAATTGCGTTGGGTGCTTTGCAGGTACTTGTGCTAATAAATTGGCAAATTTTGGATCTGTTGCAATCGCAGTGTAAGCGTCTTTTGGATTTGCGATTTGTGTAGCGTTTACAGCTTCGCCTTTGCTGAATTGGTCGTGTAAAAAACGAATTCCAAAAGGAGATGTAGTTTCATGACCGATGATTTCAGAATTCATGAAGTTTCCTAAACGAACAAAAATAGCGCCGCTCGCAACTGGAATAACAACACGGTCTAAAATCCATAATAATGGACGTTTTAGAATCTTTTTGCTGTAATAGTACATGGCAATAATAATCGAAATTGCCGCACCGTGACTTGCTAAACCTTGAAATCCTGTAAACTCAAACTTAGGTTCAAATTTAACAGGTAAAAAGATTTCAAGTAAATGATTTCTAAAATATTCCCAATCGTAGAATAATACATGACCTAAACGTGCTCCAATTAAAGTAGCTAAAACAGTCCACACAAATAATGAATCTAGTTTGTCAATTGGTTCATTTTCGCGTTCGAAAATCTTTTTCATGATAAACCATCCTAAACCAAAAGCAATTACAAACATTAAACTGTAATAACGAATCATAAAGAATCCTAAATCTATTCCCTCTGAAGGATTCCAAATGATATTTAAGGCATGTGTCATATGTTAAGAGTTTTTGTTTTTTGTAAAAATAAATATTTAAAACAGAGTTAGTCTTTATTTAAAGTTAATGTTTATGCGAGCATTTTTTCTCAGGAACCGGGTCGTAACCTGATCTTCCCCATGGATGACAGCTTAAAATTCGTTTCATTCCTAAATATCCGCCATAAAACAATCCGTGCATTTGTAATGCCTGAATCATGTATGTAGAACACGTTGGTTCAAATCGGCATGCAGCAGGCGTAAAAGGCGATATCGCTGTTTGATAAAAGCGTACCAATAATACAAACGGATATATTAGAATTTTTGAAAACATATTTTTAGTAATCAATGATTATTAGTAATCAGTGATCAATATTTAGTAATCAGTTTAAATCTGAACACTTTAAACTGATTACTGAACACTTCGTTTTTAAATACTAAAAGAAGTACCTTCTTTTCCGTCCTTTAATTGAATCCCTAAGGCAATCAATTGATCACGAATTTGGTCAGAAAGAGCAAAATTCTTATCAGCACGAGCTTGATTTCTCATTCCGATAAGCATATTTACGGTACCTTCTAATTTGTCATTATTACCGTCAGCTCCTTTTTCATTACTTAAGCCTAAAACATCAAAAACAAAACCGTTAACAGTAGATGTTAATGTCTTTAAATCATCTTCAGAAATGGTTTCTTTTCCTTCTTTAAGTAAATTAATATATCGAACTGCTTCAAATAATTGTGCAATTAAAATAGGAGTGTTAAAATCGTCGTTCATTGCATCATAGCACAATTGTCTCCAAGAAGCAATATCTATTGAGCTTGTTATGCTGATTTTAATTTCTGACAAAGAATCAACAGCTTCCATTAATCTTTTGTATCCTTTTTCGGCAGCTACAATTGCATCATCAGAAAAGTCAAGAATGCTTCTATAATGTGCTTGTAACATGAAGAAACGTGTTACAGATGCTGAAAAAGGTTTGCTCAGAATGTTGTTTTCACCGCTTAAGATCTCACCAGGTAAAATGTTGTTTCCCGTAGATTTTGCCATTTTTTTACCATTTAAGGTAAGCATATTAGCATGCATCCAATAATTTACTGGTGACTGACCTGTGCAGGCTTCATTTTGAGCAATTTCACATTCGTGATGAGGGAATTTTAAATCCATTCCGCCGCCGTGAATGTCAAAGTGATTTCCAAGATATTTGGTACTCATTGCTGTACATTCTAAATGCCAGCCAGGAAAACCATCGCTCCAAGGCGAAGGCCATCTCATAATATGTTCTGGTTCTGCTTTTTTCCAAAGAGCAAAATCCTGTGGGTTTCTCTTATCTGACTGTCCATCAAGATCACGAGTATTAGCAAGCATATCTTCGATATTTCTGCCGCTTAAGATACCGTAATTGTTGGTTTCATTATATTTAACAACATCAAAATAAACAGATCCATTGGCTTCATAACCAATTCCTTTATCAATAATTTTCTTGATGATTTCAATCTGTTCAATTATGTGACCAGTTGCAGTTGGCTCAATACTTGGCGGTAAAAAGTTGAAAGCTTTTAGAATATTATGAAAATCAACAGTATATCGCTGTACAATTTCCATAGGTTCTAATTGCTCTAAACGTGCTTTTTTAGCAATTTTATCTTCGCCTTCATCAACATCATCTACAATATGACCGACATCAGTAATATTACGAACATAACGAACTTTGTAATCAAGATGTAGAAAATACCTGAAAATAACGTCAAAAGACATAAAAGTCCTTACGTTTCCTAAATGTACATTACTATAAACCGTTGGTCCGCAAACATACATTCCAACATTTCCTTCATGGATTGGTTTGAAATTTTCTTTTTCACCCGAAAGTGAATTGTATATTTTTAGTGGCTGCGTTGTATATAAAGGCATATTTTTTTGTTGTTGATTTTTTTTAGGAGCTATTCCTGCTGTCCGCTGTATCTTTTATGGTGAACCCCACCATAAAAGGATGTCGCTTCCATCAGGGCTAGACCATAAATATAATAGAAAATACTGTAAAAAATTAAAATTGTGTTTCTAACTTAATATAGTCTAAAAATTCTCTTTTCGTTTGAGGATCTTTGAATTTCCCACCAAATTCAGACGTTACAGTGCTGCTTTCGATGTCTTTGATTCCTCTTGAGTTTACGCAAAGATGTTTAGCATCAATAACGCAGGCAACATCTTCTGTTCCTAAAGCTTTTTGAAGTTCTTGAACAATCTGCATTGTTAAACGCTCTTGAACCTGAGGTCTTTTTGCATAATATTCAACAATACGATTCATTTTTGATAAACCAATAACTCTTCCGTTTGAAATATAAGCAACATGAGCGCGCCCTATAATTGGCAGTAAATGGTGTTCGCAAGTAGAGTAAACAGTTATGTTTTTCTCAACAAGCATTTCACCGTATTTGTAATTATTATCAAAAGTTGAAGCTTTTGGTTGTTTTGAAGGATTAAGACCTCCAAAAATTTCTTTTACAAACATTTTTGCAACTCGGTTTGGAGTACCTTTTATGCTGTCATCTGTCAAATCCATTCCAAGAGTTTGGAGAATGTTTTCAACATCTTTTTTAATTTTTTCTATTTTTTCGTCATCGCTTAAGTCGAAAGCATCCTCTCTTAGAGGGTTTTTTGCATTACTGCTGAAATGACTGTCACCTATTTCGTCTAAAAAATCTTCGTTGTTTATCATTAAAAACTACTATTATAATGGGTATATCTTTTTAAGGCGGTAAAGATAATTAATAAATGGGAAACCTTTTCTATGGTTTTTATTATTTAATCGATCCTTTTAAGATATAGTTTAAATAAAGACTAAATTGACACTGTATTAAAATATAAAAGACAATAACTTAGATGGTTATTGTCTTTTAATAAGGATTGTATTTTTATGATTTTATTTTTTGTTATAAACTAAAAGAGCTTCTTTTAGAATATTTACAGCAGTAATTAAATCTTTTTTATTTAGTACATAAGCTATTCTTACCTGATTCAATCCCATTCCCGGAGTAGAATAAAATCCGGCAGCGGGAGCAACCATAACAGTTTCGCCGTTTAAATCATAGCTTTCTAAAAGCCATTGAGCAAAATCATCGGCGTTGTCAATTGGCAATTGAGCAATGCAGTAAAAAGCACCTTTAGGTTTAGTTACAATTACACCCTCAATTTTATTTAATTCATTGATTAAAGTATCACGACGTTCCTTGTATTCAGAGATAACTTCGTCAAAATAACTTTGCGGAGTGTCAATCGCAGCTTCGCAGGCAATTTGTTCAATTGTTGGCGGACTTAAACGTGCCTGAGCAAATTTCATTACCGTTGCCAGTACTTCTTTGTTTTTAGTAACCAAACAGCCAATTCTTGCGCCGCACATACTGTAGCGTTTTGAAACGGAATCGACCATAATTACATTTTCCTGTACGTCTTCAAGATTCATTACAGAATAATGAATATCATCTCCATCGTATAAAAACTCACGATATACTTCGTCAGCAATTAAATAGAGATCGTATTTTTTAATTAAACTTGCTAATTGTTTAATTTCTGATTCTGAATATAAATATCCTGTTGGATTACCTGGGTTACAAATTAAAATTGCTTTCGTTTTTGGAGTAATCAACTTTTCAACTTCTTCGATACTTGGCAATGCAAATGCGGTTTCGATAGTCGAAACAAGCGGCACTACTGTTGCACTTGTAGAAGAAGCAAATGCATGATAATTAGCATAAAAAGGTTCTGGAATGATGATTTCATCTCCCGGATCTGTAATTGTGGCCAACGCAAACAATAAGGCTTCAGAACCACCAGTAGTTACAATGATGTCTTCTGAGTTAACGTTTACATTTTGGCGTTGGTAAAATTTTGCTAATTTTTTTCTGTAACTTTCATATCCAGCAGATGGGCTGTATTCTATAATAGTTCTGTCAATATTTTTTACCGCCTCGATGGCCACTTCGGGTGTCTTGATATCCGGTTGACCAATGTTTAAATGATACACTTTGTGTCCTTTTTGTTTTGCTAAATCAGCATAAGGAGCAAGCTTGCGTATCGGAGATTCGGGCATGTTTCTGCCTTTGTTAGAAATTGTTGGCATGAGATTTATTATTGAAGTGCAAATTTGCATTTTTTTTTCGAATTTAACGTAAACAATACAAGTACTTATGAAAATGTAACAATTATAAATATATTTAGTAATTTTATAATAAAATATTGTCAATGAAAAAATATATTATGTTGTTTTTTGGGTTATTCTTATCTTTTAACCTGCTGGCTCAAGATAATTTCATAATTCAAAACAATAGTAAAAAGGTAGTTGTTCCCTTTCAATTGATAAATAACCTCATTTTTATTCCGATTAAAGTAAACGGAATAGAACTTAATTTCCTTTTAGATTCCGGTGTTGAAGAAACTATTCTTTTCAGTATGGATGAAATGCAGGAAGTTAAATTTAATAATGTCCAGAAAATAAAACTTAGAGGACTTGGCGCCGAAGAGGAAATAGAAGGACTTAAATCAACCAATAATACATTAGAAACACATGGATTAAAATCAGAAAATCACATGTTGTATGTTATTTTAGATCAAGGTTTTAATTTGTCTTCGCATATTGGTATTCCTGTTAATGGAATTATTGGATATAAGTTTTTTAAAAACAACATTGTTGAAGTGAATTACGTAAGAAAGAAAATTACGGTTTACGACAACAAAAAAGAGATTCAAAAAAAGCTGGACACAAAATTTGAAGCAATTCCAATTACAATAGAAAGATCTAAACCCTATATTAATGCTTCGGCTGTTTTAGACAGCATTGATATTCCTGCGAAGCTGCTTATTGATATTGGCAATAGTGATGCTTTTTGGGTTTTTGAAAACAATAAAATTAAGCTTCCAGAAAAGAATTTTCCTGATTTTTTAGGAAAAGGATTTAGCGGAGATATTGAAGGTCATCGGGCTAGAATTAAGAGTTTTTCGATTGCCGATTTTAATTTTAAAAAACCAATTGTTGCTTTTCCTGATTCTACATCTATTCGAAATGTAAAGATGGTTCCAGGAAGAGTTGGATCCGTAGGCGGGGAGATTTTAAAAAGGTTTACTTTGGTAATGGATTATACAGACCGAAAGATATATCTTAAAAAGAACAATAAATTCGCCGAGCCTTTTACTTATAATAAAAGCGGAATTACTGTTCAGCATAATGGTTTGCAATGGGTTCAGGAAACAGTGCATCTAGAAACAGTTCAGCTTGCTTCGACAGTAAGTGATATCGAAAAAAATGAAAACGGCGGCGGCGGAAATTTTAGATATAAATTTTTACTGAAACCGGTTTTTGAGATTGTTAATATTCGGAAAAACTCGGCAGCTGAAAAGTGCGGACTTCAAAAAGGAGATATTATCATAAGTATTAATGGAGACAGACCTTATAAGTTTACGTTGCAGCAGATAAATCAACTTTTAAAATCAGAGGAAGATATATTTATTAATCTAGAAGTCGAGAGAAATAGTCTTGTTTTGAAGTTTCGATTTAGGCTCGAAGATGAGTTGTAATTTTACTTTTGTTAAAAAAAAGTATTTTAAATTTAAAACTTTAGACGAGGGTTTGGCTTAGAGGTTAATCCTTCATTTTAAAAGATGTTAAGTTTTAATTTTTACTGCAGACTATAAAATTAGTTTCTTTTTATTAATTTTATACAATAACCTTGATCAAATATTAAATATGAAAAATCTAGTTTTGCCTTGTCTGCTTGTAATCTGTATTGGATTTCAGAGCTGTAAAAATGAAGAAAAACAAAAAGAAGCCGAAGCTGCAAAAGCCGAAGGAGAAAAAGTTGTAAGTACTGAATGTTATAAAGCGATATACGAGAAAGATACCATAGATTTAAAATTGAATACTTTAAAAAACGGCAGATTATCAGGTGATATGATTATGAAAGTAGCTCCTTCGACCGTAAGAACTGGGGAAGTTGCTGGTGAATTTCACGGTGATACATTATTCGTAGATTATACTTTTAGAGATAATGTCAATAAAAATACGACATTCAAAAACCCAATGGCATTATTAAAACGAGACAAACAGCTTATTTTAGGAAATGGTACAATGCAGACGACAATGGGTGTAACTTATATAGTAAAAGACAAACCAATTGATTTTGAAAAAGTAAAATATAAATTCGAAATTGCAGAATGCGCTGAGAAAACAGAAAAGCAGCCATAATCTTGTCATTTCGACGAAGGAGACTTTATTCATCATAAAAAAAGCCGTTTCTAATTAAAGAAACGGCTTTTACTATTTTTAGGTATTATTTTTTATAAAACTTCTCCCTTAATTTTAAGGGCAACTCGGCCGTCAGGATAGTTCACTGCATTTGTTTCAACCGTAATTGTTTTACGAATAGGGCCGGAAACCATATTGTATTTAACATCGATTTTACCTTTTTTTCCTGGCATTACTGCAGCGGCAGGTTTAGTAACCACGATAGAACTAACTGTCGATTCTGCGCCAATAATTAAAAGCGGTGCATCGCCGGTATTAGTGAATTCAAAGGAGCGTACTCCATTATCACTTTTTGAAATTTTTCCATAATCAATCGTATTGTCTGAGGCTGCAAATTCAATCTTTGGGCCATTTTGTGCATAGCCTATTGCGCTAAACAATACGACTGCAATAAAAGAGGCAACATTTTTCATTTTGAAATTATTTTTAATTGTAAGTAAATATACATTCTTTTAATTAACACACAAATTAATAATTCGCTTTTTATAGTGTCTTTAATTATTTACTTTTGCTGTCAGTTATAATTACAAAAATTGAACCATTTTTTTGTTTAATTGTTTAAACGTTAATTCGTTTAATCGATTAATGGTCTGAAAATACTGGCTGCAAAATAAAACAGTTAAACAATTAAACGATTCAACAGTTAAAGAAATTAACGATTAAACAACCTATTTAAATGACAATTCCAGCACAATTTGACGCTAAGACGATTGAGAACAAATGGTATGAGTATTGGATGAAAAACAATTATTTTCATTCAGAACCAGATCATAGAACACCGTATACTATTGTAATTCCTCCTCCAAACGTCACTGGTGTCTTGCATATGGGACATATGTTGAATAATACTATTCAGGATGTTTTAATTCGTAGAGCACGTTTAAAAGGTTTCAACGCCTGCTGGGTTCCGGGAACGGATCACGCATCGATTGCTACTGAAGCAAAAGTTGTAGCTAAATTAAAAGCAGAAGGAATCAATAAAAATGATTTAACTCGTGAAGAATTCCTAAAACACGCTTGGGAATGGACAGATAAATACGGCGGAACAATCTTGGAGCAGCTTAAGAAATTAGGTGCTTCATGCGATTGGGAACGTACCAAATTTACAATGGATCCAGATATGTCAGCATCTGTAATTAAATCGTTTGTAGATTTATACAACAAAGGATTAATCTACAGAGGTTACCGAATGGTAAACTGGGATCCAGAAGCTAAAACAACACTTTCTGACGAAGAAGTTATTTACGAAGAACAACAAGGAAAATTATTTTTCTTAAAATATAAAATCGAAGATTCAGAAGATTTCTTGACGATTGCTACAACGCGTCCGGAAACTATTTTTGGAGATACTGCAATCTGTATCAACCCGAACGACGAGCGTTTTACTCATTTAAAAGGTAAAAAAGCTATCGTTCCAATTTGTGGCAGAGTAATTCCAATTATCGAAGACGAATATGTAGATGTTGAATTCGGAACAGGATGTTTGAAAGTAACACCTGCGCACGATATGAACGATAAAACGTTAGGAGAAAAGCATAATCTTGAAATCGTTGATGTTTTTAATGAAGATGCTACATTAAACAGCTTCGGATTACATTATCAAGGAAAAGATCGTTTTGTAGTTCGTAAAGAAATCGCGGAAGAATTAGAAGAAATTGGAGCTTTGGCAAAAACCGAAATCCATTTAAATAAAGTTGGAACTTCTGAAAGAACCAAAGCCGTAATCGAACCAAGATTATCCGATCAATGGTTTTTGAAAATGGAAGATTTAGTAAAACCAGCGATTAAATCAGTTTTAGTTGATGGTGATATTAAGTTACACCCAAAACGTTTCGAAAATACTTACGCACATTGGTTAAACAATATTCGTGATTGGAATATTTCTCGTCAATTATGGTGGGGACAGCAAATCCCGGCTTACTATTACGGAGACGGAAAAGAAGATTTCGTAGTAGCAGAAAACATTGAAGATGCTTTAGTTTTAGCTAAAGAAAGAACATCTAACAACTCACTTACAACATCTGACTTAAAACAAGATGTTGATGCGTTAGATACCTGGTTTTCATCTTGGCTTTGGCCGATGTCAGTTTTTGGCGGAATCATGGATCCGGAAAGTGCAGATTATAAATATTACTATCCAACAAACGACTTGGTTACAGGTCCGGATATTTTATTTTTCTGGGTTGCAAGAATGATTATTGCAGGTTACGAATATGCAGGTGAAAAACCATTTACAAACGTATATTTAACAGGTTTAGTTCGTGATAAACAACGTCGTAAAATGTCTAAATCATTAGGGAATTCTCCTGATCCTTTAGATTTGATCGATGCTTTTGGAGCTGATGGAGTTCGTGTAGGATTGCTTTTAAGTGCTTCTGCAGGAAATGATATTATGTTTGATGAAGAATTATGTAATCAAGGAAAAGGTTTTTCTAATAAAATTTGGAATGCCTTTAAATTGATCAAAGGTTGGGAAGTTTCAGAATCAATCGCACAACCAGAATCATCAAAAGTAGCAATCGAATGGTACGAAGCGAAGTTGCAACAAACGTTAGTTGATATTGAAGATAATTTTGAGAAATACAGAATTTCAGATGCATTAATGGCAATTTATAAATTGGTTTGGGATGATTTCTGTTCTTGGTTCTTAGAAATGATCAAACCAGCTTACCAACAGCCAATTGACAGCGTAACTTTCGCGAAAGCGATCGAAATGCTAGAAAGTAACTTGAAGTTATTGCATCCTTTTATGCCTTTCTTGACGGAAGAAATTTGGCAGTTAATTGCTGAAAGAACTCCTGAAGAAGCTTTAATCGTTTCGACTTGGCCAGAATTAAAACCTTTTGATGCTAAATTAGTTGCTGATTTTGAAAATTCAATTGAAGTAATTTCTGGAATTAGAACTATTCGTAAAGACAAAAATATTCCATTTAAAGACAGTATCGAATTAAAAGGAATTAACAGCGAAAATGTTTCTACTTATTTTGATTCAGTTATAACGAAATTAGGAAACGTTTCTGCTTTTGAATATGTATCTGAAAAAGTGGATGGCGCTTTGTCTTTCCGTGTAAAATCAAATGAATATTTCATTCCAATTACAGGAAATATTGATGTTGAAGCAGAAATTGCAAAATTGACAGAAGAATTAAACTATACAAAAGGATTCTTGAAATCTGTAGAAGCGAAACTTTCAAACGAAAAATTCGTAAACGGAGCTCCAGAAAAAGTCCTAAACATAGAGAAACAAAAACAAGCCGATGCTTTAGCAAAAATTGCTACAATCGAGCAGAGTTTGGCTGGTTTGAAATAAGAATCAGAGTTACTTTTTGAATATAAAAGCTGCCCATTTGGGCAGCTTTTTTTGTGTTTTGTCATTTCGACTGAAAGGAGAAATCACACACGTAAATTCGTTTCGAAAGTCGTCAATCTTTGTTGAGCTTCTTGTGTGATTTCTCCTTTCAGTCGAAATGACAAACTTTGTAATAATCAAACTTTGTCGAGCTACTTGTAGAGATTACAAGTTCTTCTGGATGAAAAGATTGGGTTATAATCTGATTGCAAATAATTCGTGTAATTCGTGGCTATCAAAAAAAGTCATTTTACACGTTCTCTTAATAAAGTCTTTAATTTCTCGGGAGCAGTTTTGCGAAAGTCTGATAAATAGATTTCATGGTGTAATCCATTTTGCTGCAGATTGTTTTCGATGCTAAACTCTTGGATTTTCTTTAAAGTCTGCGGTTCATCTTCAAAAGGTCCAATATGAAGAATCTGAATGACTTTACCTTCTGCCATTTCATAAAATTCAATAGACTTCGCTAATTCTATTTGTTTTTTATTGACAGCAGTATTGATAGCTTTTACAGTTTGCTTTTTAGTTACAAAATCCGGCATTCTAATCATAATTCGATAATTCCACTCTGATCGAGGTATTTTTAGCGGTGCTTCATCCATCGAAATGGCAGCGTATTTTTCAGTATCAAAACTCCATAAAGCTTCTAGTTTTGGAACAACAAAATCATTGTTTACAGCTTTAAGCATGAATTTGAGAATATAAGCGGTACCATATAAAGCCTGAATTTTTTCTGAAAATTCTTTTCCTGAAGGATCTCCCTTTCCTGTAATTGATATATAATTTGTTTTTTCTATTTGAAGTATTTCAGGGCTCGTTTTAGCTTTGTAATATATCTTGTCCGTTTTTGTTAGATCTAGTTTGCTCATCTTTTTTATTTTTATAGAACAAATTAAATCACATTGAGTGACAGCAGTATGTCAGCAGAAATATTGCTTTATAATTTTTTTCTCAAAATTAAAAATAAAGGATATGAAATTGCAGTAATTCCTAAAATGATTATAAAGCTTTTAGGATCGCTGTAAATAAATCCTATTAATAAAGCAATTGAGATTATAATCGCAATTATCGTTGTCCACGGATACCAAAAAGAACGGTAAGGTCGTGGAAGATCAGGTTCTTGAGTTCTTAATTTTAAAAGTGAAAAATAAGCCAATCCCCAAACAATAATCGAGATAAAAGCGGCGAAGGAAAACAACACTTCAAATGAGCCGATGCATATTAAAAATAAACTGAAAAGTGATGAAACTAAAAGCGCAACAATAGGAGTTCCGCCTTTGTTTACTTGTGTTCCTTTTTCAATAAAAAATCCGTCACGACTTAGTCCGTAAAGGATTCTTGGCGGAATCATCATAAAAGCATTCAGAATACTGATTAAAGAAAAAATGGAAATTATCGTAACGATAAGAGCGCCGTTTTCTCCAAAAAGAATTTTAGCAACATC
The DNA here is from genome assembly GCF_004119505.1 of Flavobacterium sp. YO64. Lineage (NCBI taxonomy): Bacteria > Pseudomonadati > Bacteroidota > Flavobacteriia > Flavobacteriales > Flavobacteriaceae > Flavobacterium > Flavobacterium sp. YO64. Next base: position 135,185 of record NZ_NRQV01000013.1, read on the forward strand.
GGCAGCAGCGAGATTTGATTTGGCTAAAGTTTCTATTGGCAGAACATGAAAAAATGCTGCATTTACCAAAACATAAATTGACATAACAAGTAAAACACCGCTGTATAATGATCTAGGAATGTTTTTGCTTGGATCATCATTTTCTTCAGCAAAAAAGCAAACGCTGTTCCAGCCATTGTAAGTACCAATGATAAGTTGTAAAGATTTGAAGAAACCAAAGATTAACCCAATTTGAAAAAAAGAACTATCTGTTTTTATCGGTGTAGTTTCAATGCCAGAATACATAAAGCAGGCCACTACTAAAGCAACAAAACAGATCACTTTAAGTAAGCTTGTAATCTGCTGAATAACACTTCCGTTTTTTACGCCGCTCAAGTGTATTAATACAAAAGCAAGCAGTAATGAAATTGCCATTATTGTGGCGTAATTTGTAAGTTCAGGAAATAGAATAATAATATATTCGCTGATGACAATACAATAAAAAGCGGGCGGAATAACATTGGTAATATAATCGAACCATCCAGACAAAAAACCTGCATATTCTCCAAAAGCTCTTTTAATATAATTATAAGAACCGCCGGCTTTTGGTAACATAGTAGCAAGTTCTGCATACGAATTGGCACCCAATAAAACATATAAACCTCCAAAAAGCCATGAAGCAATTATAAGCCAGTAATTACTTAGCATTTCGGCAATTGTTCCAGGTGTTCGTAAAATACCAACTCCAATAGTTCCTCCAATTAACACTGCTATATTAAAACTTAGACCTAAACTTTTCTGCAATTGATTTTTCTTGAAATCTGACATATTTGGATTTTTTGTTTTTTGGAATGTGAGGTATCTGCTCAGCAAAAGTAATACAATTAGAATATTTCCTTTTATTGAAATAAAAAACCTTATCTATCGCTAGATAAGGTTTGTGTATTAAAAAACCAAAACTCTTTCTGTTTTTCAAAAAATGAAAAGGCAGAAAAAGCTTTGGTTCATTATAATCTAATTCAAATTTTTAGAACTTGTAACGTAAACTTGTCATAATTTGACGTGGTGCGATTGGATTCACACTATAGTTTTCGTGAACTGTATAATTCAACTCATTTGTTATGTTTGATAATTTACATAAAATTGAGATTTTTCTCCAAGTATATCCAGCAGACACATCAATTGTAGTGTAACCTTCTAAAGGAATTTCTCTGTCGTTTATAGTTTGTACTCCAGTTTTAGGATCAATTACAACTAAATTGTTCCATCCTCCAATTCTCTTACCAATGTAATTTCCGATTGCTCCAAAAGAAACACCTTTTAATAAACCATCTTGAAGCGTGTAAAAGAAGCTTAAGTTTGCAGTGTTTGCAGGAGTTCTAGCCAAACGGTCACCTTCAATAAAACTACCGTTTAAACCTGAAGTTTTGCTGTAACGCATATCATTGTAGCTGTATCCAGCAATAATGTTTAAACCGTCAACTGGTCTTGCTGTAACATCAATTTCAATACCTTTACTTTTAGTCTCACCACTTAATACTTTTACATTTGTATCCGTATTAGGAGTTCCGTCAGCTTTAAATTCAGCAGTTTGAGCTAAATTACTGTTTGTGATTTGATAAAGTGTAACGTTTGTACTTAATAAACCTCTCCAGAAATCTTTTTTAATACCTACCTCATATTGGTCAATAATAGATGGTTTGATAGCTTCACCATCAACAGTTGTTCCTGTATTTGGCGTAAATGAGTTCGCATAACTTGCAAATAATGAAGTGTTTTTTGTAGGCTGATAAACTAAACCAACTTTAGGCGAAAAAGCAGCATCTGTTAATTTTTGTCCTTTAGTTATCGTAGCTTTTGTATAATCAGTTGTTTCAGCTTGAGTTTCTTGCCATGACCAACGTAATCCCGCTAAAACTTTAAATTGCTCTGAAATAGAAATTAAATCCTGAGCATAAATTCCAAAACGGTTTGAATCCGTATTTACAAGTCTTGTAGCATTTGCATTTGGAATATCCATGCGCTGTCCATCATAAGTAAGATCGTAAATGTTTACACGGTCGTATGCATTAACAATGTATTTTCCTTTAGCATCTTTTACCGCTTTTTCGTCAAAAGCATAAGTATAAGCTTGAGTGAATGAGTTTTCTAAATCAACACCTGTAAAAATTTGGTGTTTAACTTTTCCAGTATGAAAAATTCCTTGTAAGCTTAATTGCTCACCAATGATTTGCTCAAAGTTTTGATTTTGTCCTAATGGGCGAATATAATCACCATTTACATAATTTGGAATTGTTGTGTCGATAGATACACGCTCAGTTCCTTTAGAAGTTCTTTTGTAATTTTGGAATGACGTATTGAAATTAAGTTTCCAGTTGTCATTAAAATTATGGTTAACTAAAGCCGAAACACTAGTTTGATTCGTTTTTCCGTAAGACCAAAGTGCTCCTAAATATTTGTTTCTTGGTACATCAGCAATTTCTTTTCCAATTATTCCCGTTCCAAAATCTGGAGTCCAGTCGTAGCTTAAATAATCACCTTGAAGTGTAATTTGAGTTTTATCGCTCAACTTAAATAAAAACGATGGATTTAAGTAGTAACGCTCATTTTTTACAACATCTCTAAAACTCTCTGAGTTTTCGTAAGAACCTGTAAAACGGTAAGCAATATAACTATTTAAAGGTCCGTAAATATCAATAGAAGGTTTGTAGTAAGAGAAACTTCCTATTTGCATAGAAACTTCACCGCCTTTAGTAAATTGAGGAGTTTTAGTTACCATGTTTAAAATTCCACCTGGAGCAACGTTTCCGTATAATAAAGCAGCACTACCTTTTAAAAATTCTACTTTTTCTAATGAAGAAACTTCCGGCATAGATCCGCTGCTAAAACGGAATCCGTTTTTAAACATATTGTTTGCACCCATATCGTAACCTCTTGAAAAGAATGATTCTTGAGCACCACCACGAGCAGAACCTACATAAACACCGTTCATGTTTTTAACAACTTCACTCAATCTAATAGCTTGCTGTTGTGCAATGATATCGCTTCCGATAATTTGAACACTTTGAGGCAAGTCCATTACTTTAATACCAGAACGAGCGGCTTCAATAGGTTTTTTAGGTTTATTAGTTGTTATTAAAACTTCATTAAGAATTTCTCCTTTTTTATTTTTTACCGTATCATTAAGAGTTGTGGTATTGTCGGCACTTGAATAATCTTGACTATAAGACGCTAAACTAATCAAGGATAAAGCGAGTAGTAAGTTATATTTCATTTTACTTATTTAGATTTAATAAAAATAATTTTTTGCAAATATAAGACTGCATAAAGCCTTTAACAAAATTTTTAGAGGTGTTTTATCGCTTAAATTATTCTTAGTTTTATCTTAAGATTTGCTTAAGATGTTTTAATGTTAGTTTAATTTTATTATAAGGTTGTTCTAATGTTATTTTAATGTTGGCGGTTTAGCACTAAAAAAACCTTGCTCAGAAGAGCAAGGTTTCATGAAGATTAACTTCGTGATTTAATCTAAAAAAAGATTGAAAATTATTTGACCGTGATTAAGTAAGTAGCCATTTTCCAGATTTCATCGTATTTTTTGCCATTGTGTTCACCAGCAGCTTTTTCAGTATAAGCAAATTCTACCATATAATTTCCAGACCAGATTGGCGTAAACGAAAACTCACCTTTATCATTTGTCCATAATTCTTTTTCCCAGCCATTTGGAGCGATAACTTTTATTTTTTGCTCCTTTGCAGCTGTACCATCATATAAAGCCACACCATTTATTTTTGCGTCCTTTTTTGTACTATCAGCATTTTCGCTAAATACACTGATTACATTTTTGTTGGCAGAAGCAGAATTTCCAGCAGTTTTGTTTCCAACCACAACAGTTGCGCTAGAATTATAATCAAGAACCATAGTTCCGTAAACATCTTTTACCTTATGATGCATTGCAACAGTATAAACTCCGTCTTCATCAGGAGTAAAAAAGGCTTGATATTTATTGTCTAAAGCTTTTGCAGTAAGTTTTGTTTCTTTTTTTGAAGGAGAAACCAATACTAAACTGAAATCTTTTAAATCAGAAAACCATTTGTCAGCTTTTGTAATGTCATTATCTGAAAATTCTCCAAAGTAAACCGAGATTTCTTGTGCTTTTCCTTTTGTTCCAGCAGCTTTAGTTTCAATCCAAAGTGCGTGTGCAAAAAGTTGAGGCGCTGCAAAGAATGTTAAAAATAAAAATGTTATTGTTTTTAAAGTATTTGATTTCATATGATCAAGATTAATTTGTTAAGTATGATAATGGTACAAACTTAAAGTTTATTTAGAACAATTAAAAATAAAAGTAAAAATCTTTAAAGCTAATTCTGGTTTGGTTTGTTAAAACCTTGATTTTGCATCGTATTTGCAAATAAAATGCCTCTTAGTATTTTTGCTTTTTATGTATTTAAAGTCATTATTTATTATTAAAATAGAAAGTTGTTGTTCTATTTTTGAAGCTAAAACAGTTGAATTGGTATTTTGCAAATAGAAAAAGCAAAAAGGGTCGCAGTTCCTTTTAAAAAGCCCTAATTTTGCAATCTGAAAAAAGCCTTCATGATTTTACCATTCTTTAAAAAAATTCAAAACACACCTAGAGGATATCGTATAGCCAATACTGTATTTTTTTTCCTATCAGGTTTTGGATATTCTTCTTGGGTTTCTAGAATTCCACATATACAAGCACAATTGCATTTATCTGAAGCTGAATTCGGAGCCGTTTTGTTCGCATTTCCAATTGGGTTAATGCTGACAATGCCTTTTACAGGAAAATTGTTGAACAAATACAGCAGCCGTTACATTATGCTTTTAGGAGCAATCATGTTCAATATTGTATTGTCACTTCCAGGTTTGGTTGCGTTTGTATGGCAATTGGTTTTTGTACTTTTAATCTTTGGAGCTTCGCGTAATATTTTCAATTTATCCATAAATGCACAATCTCTTGAAGTTCAAAAATTATATCCCAAATCGATCATAACACGTTTTCATGCTGTTTGGAGTATTGCCGTTTTTACAGGTGCAGGTTTAGGCTACGTTATGGTAACGCAGCAAATTGCGCCATCACATCATTTATTAGGAGTGAGTGTTTTTATGATGGCACTTACAGCTTGTTTTTATCCAATGAGTATTCATAATGAACCCGTTCCGGTGAAAAAGAAGTTCTTTTCGATGCCTGAAAAAAATCTGGTAAAATTTGCCTTGATTTGCTTTGTTTCAATGGCCTGCGAAAATACAATGTACGATTGGAGCGGAATTTATTTCGAAAATATACTAAAAGCTTCGCCAAAGTTAACCAGTGCAGCATTTGTCTTTTTTGCAACAGCAGTAACCTTAGGACGTTTGTTTGGCGATTATGGTGTAATGAAATTTGGTACCAAACGAATTCTATTTTACAGCGGCGTTTTAATTACAGTAGGATTTGGTATTTGCTTTATACTGCCGTATGCTTATCCAACTATTTTTGGTTATGTTTTAATTGGTTTTGGAGTTTCTTGTGTAGTTCCGCTTGTGTTTAGTATTGCCGGAAGATCATCAACATTAAGCAGCGGTTCAGCATTAACTTCTATATCTACTATTGGTTATTTAGGGTTTTTATTAGTGCCGCCAATGGTTGGTTTTATCTCTGAATATCTAAGTATGAAATGGGCCTTTTTAGTAATGGCACTTTTAGGAATACTGATGATTTTTATGGTCAATAAGATAGGGGAGAACGAGTAGCTTTTTTTGAAGGTGCTTTTTTGAAGATGCTGAGGTTCTAAGTTGCTAAGAGACTGAGGTTTTTTGATGCAAAGGCACTAAGTTTTTGATTTTTTTTGTATTCTATAAAAATGAACAGCGTCCAGCTTTAGCTGGATGTAAATAGTAAAATTTAGATTGGAGGCTTTAGCCAAAATTTATCTGTTTTTGGCTAAACCTAACAGGTTTTGAAAACTTGTTAGGTTTCTGTTGAGTATTATAAAGTTGTAAATCAAATCTTCGATTCACATAGAGCTTACTTCTTCGTCATAACAAACTTCTCTGAACTTGGTTTTCCATTCAAGTTTCCAGAAATTTCAGCAGTTAAAGTATTATCTGCTCCTTTTGTATAAGTGATTTTTTGAGGATAATCATGTTTAGTATTTTCAAAAACCAATTGTTTATCCGACTCTAAAGTTGATGCAAAAGAAACTGGTTTGTCATCATTTTGTCCTTTTACAGTTGCTTTATACGTTAAAGTTTCTCCAAGCTGAGCTAGAATAATAGACTCAAAATGAATAGTGTCTTTGCCTTTTATAAAATAAGAGGAAGCGCTGAAAGTACTGTCGTTTAATTTCTGCCAGTTTTCAGTAAGAACACCGTCAGTCGATTTGTTTTCCCAGTTACCAATAAGCCAGTCGGCAATTTTGATTTTATCCTTTTCTACAGATTCCTTTTTTTGACAAGAAACAGCTGTTATAACAAGTGCTAAAAGAGTAATTTTCTGAAACATATTTATGAGTTTTGATTGCACTAAAGTATGAAAAAAAAGTTTGCCATGAATTACACGAATTTTCACGAATTAAATTTTGAAAAATTGGAAATGTTTTGCCACTGATTAAAAGGATTTTGTTTCATGCAGATTTAATTTTGATTCCTGTATTAAATAAATCGGCCATTATCTGCATAAATCTTTTTAAATCTGTGTAAAAAAGTTTGCCACGAATTACACGAATTTTCACGAATTAAATTTTAAAAAATTGGAGATGTTTTACCACTGATTAAAAGGATTAAAATGATTTTGCTTTATGCAAATTTAATTTTGCGTTGAAAAAATCTGCGATTATCTGCTTAAATCTTTTTAAATCTGCGTAAAATTTAATTCGTGAAAATTCGTGTAATTAGTGGCAACAAACACACAAAGCAAAGCAAAGCAAAGCAAAGAATCATTTTAATCCCATTAATCTGTGGCAAGAAAAAAAAACTAAACGCTTTCCTTCAAAATAGAATAAACCAATTCTTTAGTAGGTTTTTGATCTTTTAGTTTGGTGCGAACTTCATCAAAAGTGACTTTAAAATCACAACCCGATTTGTATTCAGCGCAGCCGTAAGCCGTTTTTCCCTTTAAGATTGTTCCTTTTTTACATTTCGGACAAGTTAAAGAATCAGATGATTCATTTGTTGTCTGTTTAGCTTGAGTTTTCTTAGGTTCTAGTTTTAGTTTGAAATTTTCTTCAAAACGAATCAAACCTTCAACCGTTCCAGAATCTGTTTTAAAGCCTTTTATGTTTACGGTTGAACCTTTTTGAAGCAGTCGCAAGTATTGACTTTCGGTAATTTTTTTATCTGCAAAAACATTAGGAAGAACAAAATCACAGCCAGATTTATACTCACTGCATCCAAAAGCGGATTTTCCTTTGATGAAACTCCCTTTTTTACATTTCGGACAGATTTCAGACAAAATTCCTGCAGCTTTCTTTTTTTCTGCTTTAACAACAGGTTTTTGAATCGTTGCTGCGTGCGAAATATTGGCATGTTTGGTTTCGCTTCGTACTTCATAGACTAAAGCTTCAACCATACGTTTCATGTTTTTTATAAAGGCCGAAGCGGTAAAACTGCCTTTTTCAATATCTTTCAATTGTTTTTCCCAAGAACCCGTAAGTTCAGCCGATTTTATCAGTTCATTCTGAATTGTATCAATCAACTGAATTCCTGTTGTTGTGGGTAAAACCTGTTTTTTATTTCTAACAATATATTGACGCTTAAAAAGCGTTTCGATAATATTCGCTCGTGTTGACGGACGACCAATACCGTTTTCTTTCATCAATTCGCGCAAATCTTCATCGTCAACTTGTTTTCCTGCCGTTTCCATGGCACGCAGTAAAGTTGCTTCGGTAAAATGATTGGGCGGTTTTGTTTCTTTTTGCAGAAACGAAGGTTCATGCGGACCTTTTTCGCCCACAACAAAACTTGGCAGTAAATCGGCCTCTTTTTCTTTTGCGTTTGGATCTTCAAAAACAACTCTAAATCCTTTTTTTAAGATTTCTTTTCCTGTTGCTTTAAAAGTAACATCGGCCGCTTTTCCAATAACAGTCGTATTTGCAACTAAACAATCATCATAGAAAACGGCAATAAAACGCTTTGTAATAATATCATAAACTTGCTGCTGATTGTATTGCAGATTAATTTCTATTCCGGTTGGAATAATAGCGTGGTGATCTGTTACTTTTTTATCGTTGAAAACCTTAGGTGATTTCTTTATTTTTTTGCCTAAAAGCGGCTGTGTCAGTTCTGCGTAATGTGTTAATTTTTGTAAAATACCCGTTACTTTCGGATAAATATCTCCGGGCAGAAAAGTGGTATCAACTCTTGGGTAGGTAATGGCTTTTTGTTCGTATAAAGACTGTGCAATTTTAAGCGTTTCTTCTGCCGAAAATCCAAACTTTTGATTGCAATAAACTTGTAAACCAGTCAAATCAAAAAGTTTTGGTGCATATTCGTTTCCGTTCTTTTTATCAACAGAAACAATTTCAAAATCACTTTCTTTGACTTTCTCGGCTAGAATTTCACCATCTTCTTTTTTCAGAAAACGACCTTCTTCATAACTAAAAAGCGTTTCTCTATATAAAGTCTGTAATTCCCAGTAGGGCTGCGGTTTAAAGTTTTCGATTTCCTTAAATCGATCTACAACCATTGCTAATGTTGGCGTTTGCACACGCCCGATAGACAAAACTTGTTTGTAACCGCCATGTTTTACAGTGTACAAACGAGTGGCATTCATACCAAGTAACCAATCGCCAATTGCTCTTGAGAATCCAGCGTAGAATAAATTATCGTAGTTTTCAGAAGGTTTTAAGTTGTCAAAGCCTTCTTTTATCGCTTCGGTAGTAAGAGATGAAATCCACAGACGTTGTATTTCGCCTTTGTAATTTGCTTCGTTCATTACCCAGCGCTGAATTAATTCTCCTTCTTGCCCGGCATCCCCGCAGTTTATAACCAATTCGGCTTTGTCAAAAAGGCTTTTTATAATTTTAAACTGCTTTTGGATTCCTGAATTCTGAACTACTTTGGTTTCAAATTTCTCAGGAAGCATTGGTAAATTGTTCAAATCCCAGCTTTTCCAGTGCGGTTTATAATCGTTAGGTTCTTTTAAGGTGCATAAATGTCCAAAAGTATAAGTCACAGCGTAACCATTGCCTTCGTAATACCCATCGTGTTTGGTATTGGCACCCAAAACGGATGCGATTTCACGTGCTACACTTGGTTTCTCAGCAATACAGACCTTCATTTTTCTCCTTCTTATTTGAAGGCGCAAATTAAGAATTTTTTATAAGAAAGGCGCAAAGGTTCTTAGGAACAAAGGGACAAAGTTTTTTTTAATCACGTATTGGTATTTTTTTTATTTCATTTTATGTCGTCTCGACGAAGGAGAGATCACACAAGGAACTCCACAATCTAAATCGACAATTTTTGTCAAATCCCGAGTGTGATTCCTTGTTCCTCGGAATTGACAAGATTATTAGCAATAGTAGAATTTAAAACGGTTTCATCCAGCAAAAAAACAATAGAATTAAGAATTCCAACATTTTAGTACCTCAGAACCTCAATACCTTAGCCCCTTAGTCCCTCAGAAAAAAATCCAACATCATTTTCAACGCATTTTCTGAATGCATTTTATCGCCATTTTCAAGAGATTCTTGCGCCGCTTTAGAAGCTCTTTCACGCATATTCAATTCATAAAACGAAATAGCTTGTTGCAAGGTATTGTATTTATTAGAAGTTAAACATTCGCTTAATTCCAAAGCATCAAGCATTGCCATATTAGCACCTTCGCCAGCAAAAGGAGGCATTACGTGAGCAGCATCTCCAATAATTGTGGCATTTGGCAAAGCTTCCCAAGTTTGATTTAAAGGCATGTAATAAATAGGTCTCGGAATAAATGGCGTTGTGACATTTTCGAATAATTCGTACCAAATCGTACTCCATTCCGGATATTCATTTTTGAACCAATTTAGTATTTGTGTTTTGTCCGAATAATTTAAACCGCTGTCTTCATTCCATTTTTCATTGGCTCTAAAACTGGCATAAAAACCAAGATCACCGCCGCCTTTTTGCCCAAGTAATATATTTTTGTTATTTCCAAAAGCCATAATTTTTCCGCCTTTGCATAACGAATCAATGTTAGGAACTGCTTTTTGAGAATCGTAAACATTGCCTTCGAGCATAGTTATGCCAGAGTAAATAGGTTCGATAGTTGTAATATAAGGACGTATTTTAGAATTTGCTCCATCAGAACCAATAACAACATCTGCATAAACAGACGAACCATTTTTAAAATGCAGCAGCCAGCCGTTATTCTGTTTTTCCATCGAATCAAAATGACTGTTCCAAACTACTGTTTCGGGTTGTAAAGACTCGAGCAGTATTTTTCGTAAAGCACCACGATCAATTTCAGGACGAAAATATTCATTGTCAAAATCTTCATCGCGATTGGTATCATGATCGCTAAAAAATACTGCTGCCTGCTCGTTTACAATAAGAGTTTTATCGGCACCAGGAAGAAAATTGGTTTTAAACTCATCAAATAAATCAGCTTTTCGAATTGCGGCAAGTCCAGAATCGTTGTGTAAATCGAGCAGCGAACCTTGTACTCTTGCATTTTTATTCAAATCCCTTTCATAAACCTTTACATTCACGTTTTGCAGTTGTAAAAGTCTTGCCAATGTTAGTCCGCCCGGACCGCCGCCTACAATGGCTACTTGTTTATTTTGTAGTAACATCTCGTATAGTTTTAGTAATACGAGGCAAAATTATTGTTGTTTCAATACAGATAATAGTATAAATCGGTCATCTTTATTTTTTAAGAGTTCGCTGGGAACAACGCCTGAGAATTTTTTAATTTCCTTTATAAAATGAGTTTGATCGGTAAAGTTTAACTCGGGGAAAAGTCTGCCTTTTGCAATATGCTGTAACGAAGCTTTGAAACGTAGAATTTTACAAAATGCATTTAAAGAAAGTCCAAATTGCTTATTAAAATATCGGTTTATTTCTCGGCTGCTCCAGGCTATTTTTTCTGAAAGTTCTTTTACTTTTATTTCGCCGTTTGAAGCATAAATTAGTTCAAAAATCTGCCGTTTTCTTTCGTCTATTGTATGAGGCAAAAGTTCTTTTAACTGCGCTGTTATTTTTTGCTGAAAAGCTTCAAAATCTTTCAAATCATCGGGATTAATATTCCAAAAGTCTTTTGGAAGTTCTTTGGCACTGTTTAGAATATCGGCAATCGAAGTCTGCAAAAGATATTCCACGCCAAGCGGTTTAAAACTTACTTTAAACGCAAGTGTGTGGGGCGGAATAACTCGTTCTTCGGGTATTGTTTCCAACCCGATTAATATAATCTTAAAAGGCGCTTGATCGGATTGAAGAAAAAACAAATCGACTCTTCCGTCTGGCATTAAAACGACTTCTTTTGCTTTATCTGACGGATTGCAGAACATACCAATGTTTTCTACAAAGTCAGCAAGCGGCTCTTCTGGCAAAAGAAAATTATAATAGAAGTCGTTCATTTGAAATGAGTATTTAGCTGTAAAAACGCCAAGTTTTTGTTCAATGAATTTATAAAAAAAACTTGGCGTCTCAGCGGCTTTGCGTGAAAATTTCGCGCTTGTATTAAAACTTATATTTCTTTGCTGAAGAGGTATAAAGTTTTCTAATTACACTTTCTTTCTTCTATCAGTAAGATATTTTCTAATTGGAGTATCATACAAAACCATGGTCAAATAAGCGAAACCAAGCAAAAGCGCTGTTCCTGCAATTATAATCAAAGTCAGCTCGCCAACTGCGGGTTTGTATTTGGTGTAATAACCTGCAAAAATCCACATTACGGCATAATGCGTCATGTATAAAGGATAAGATATTTTTCCGAAGAAAACACAAATTTTTCTAAAACCTTCTGTTAGTGAAGCTCCAGCGCCTAATGCAATCAATAAAGGGAAATACAGTAAAACGACCAAAGGTTCTGTAAGCCAGTTCCAACCAGAAAACGGCATTACAAATGTTAACAGCAATAATACAGATAACCCAATAAATCCAAGTTTTGATTTAATAATCCAGTTTGAACGGTAAATGAGCATTCCTGCTAAAAAAGAAAACGAAATACGAGCGCAGCCATCCCAAAAAGTTTCTCCGCTCCATCCGCCCATCAACGAACCTCCCGCGCGATAACTAACAAAACAAATTCCTGCAGCAGCCAAAAGGGTTAGTAAAAAAAGCCATTTGCGACTTAATTTATGAAGGAAAAGCGCGTAAAGAATATTAGCAATATATTCCCAAAACAAAGACCATGCGGGCGCATTTAAACCAAATATATTGAAATAACGATCTGGCATTACAGGAAATGGAATTAGAAGCAGCGAAGTGATAAACAGCAAAATTAATCTGCCAATATCATAAATTGCTGAATGACCGCTGAAGGGATCAAAAAGAAAGGCAAGGAAACCCAATACAGCACCAAAAACAACTAAAGGATGTAATCGTATTAACCTAGATTTAAAAAACTCCATAACTCCCATTTTGCCAATACGATCGTGATAAGCGTAGGCGATAACAAATCCTGAGAGACAAAAGAAAAAGTCAACGGCTAAAAAACCGTGCGCAATAAAATTTTCGTTGGGCGGATAAACGATTTCCATAAAATGAAAAACTACGATTGCCAAAGCCGCAATTCCTCTTAAGCCGTCTAGGATTTCAAAATGTTGTTTGGTCTTTAAAATTTCGGTATCAGATTTTGTCATGTTAATAGGTTATTTTTTTTTCGTGGTTTATAGATTAGATTTTTTTTAGCGTTTGCTTTTAGTAGTAGTTGTGATGCTTGTAAAATTGTTTTTTTAGTTATTCACGATTTGAGTTTTTCTGCAAATTAAAAACCGTGCCTGCTGGATCCATAATCCAATGCATGTCTTTTGGAATTTCCTCAATTTCGTCGCAGGTTTCTACACCATTTTGTTTTAAATAATCCGTCGCTTTTTCGACATCAGGAACCGTTAATTGCAGCCAAGTTTCAGAATGGGTGTAATTATCCACACAATCCAGCCAAATGACATTGTGACCAAATTTAACCGAATGTGTTTTTGAAACTGTCGGATTTGTTATTGCCACTTCTTTTACTTCTAGTTTTAAAATGTCGCGATAAAAAGCTACAGTTTGATCGTATTTTTGCTTTGGAATTTTAATTGCGATATTTATTCCTGCTTCAAAATTTGTTTCCATAATTAAAATAGGTGTTAGAAAGTTACTTACTGAAACTTGATTTTTTATGAATTTACAATCTCATTCGCAAAGATTGATTTTTTTTGTTAATAAACTAAAAAAAAGCTGCAGAAAATAATTTCCTGCAGCTTTCTTGATAAGCATTTGCTCTTGTATGTTGTTATATCTTAAAAATATCGATTTTTTTCATCCACGGAATTTGCGAATCTAAAAATTGAAGTTTTGTTTTAACAATTTGGTCTGTTTTATCTCTAGGATTTTTGGTTACAAATCTCGCTTTCGAAGTATTGAAATCTAAAGTGTATTTTTCGTTAAGATCTTCTTTTTTGTTGGTAGAAAAGGTAATCATATTGTCTTTCACAGTCCATTTTCCTTTTCCGTATTTGTTGACTTCTGGCGGAGTTCCACCTTGTATTTTGGAATAGGAATGAAACTCAAAAGTGCCATCGGGATTTAAGCTCAGTTTGTATTCGATTATGTGTTGTTTTCCGTCGTCCGAAAGTGATCGTGTATAATCGCCTGCAAATTGACTGGATTGTGCGAATAAAATCGAGTTGAAAATAAAAAGTAAAATGCTAAGTATTAGTTTCATTGGTTTTGATTGTTTTAAAAACGAGTTAAAAAGTTTTTTTAAAAGTAATTCGTTTCTACTGAAAAACCTTACGTAAAGCCGTACTATTTTATAAAATAATATTGAGGCAGAAGGAAGTTGTTTTTTAAAGTCTGGAAAGTAATAAAGTCCCAGCGGGACGATATGTTTATAGCATTTTTATTTTAAGATTTCGTTTTCATCGCTTTTATTAGTTTCTCATTACGTTTATCGGCTCTTGAATTCTGTAGAGAAATAACAGCCCAAATTGCCGCAGGAATCCAGCCAATTAAAGTTATTTGTAAGATGAGACAAATAATAGAAGTGAATATTTTTCCTCTCAAAAAGAAAGAAGCAAAGGGAAAGAAAATTGCAATTAGCGTCATGCTTTTTTGGTTTGTAAGTTTAATAATTTATAAGAAGAAAAAACGCAAAGTCAATCTTGAAAGTTTTGAGATTGCGCAGAGTTTCATTAGAACTCTTCGTCAAGCAATTAAAAATCAAAGAAGTATTACAAATCCTTAATTAATTCGCTCGGATGAATTTTTAAAGCTTGTGCAATTTTAAATAAAGTTCCTATTTTCATTTCCTGTGAGCCTTTTATATATTTTCGTAAATTTTCTACATCCATTTCAGCATCATGGGCAACTTCTCTTGTTTTTAATTCATTGTTGTTTATCACATCTTTTATCTTAATTCCCAGTTCTTTTACGACTTCTGGAATTTCACTTTTTCTTTCTCTTTTCATAGAAATGAAATTACAAGTAATTGATTGTTTTGATATGATTGTTAAAAATCGATTGTTTTCAACCGAATTTTATATATTTGTTTAAAATTGTAAATTAAATCTTATATAATAATGGGAGTGGAAAACGAAGAAAAATTCAAAAAATTAATGCGTTATTATTTTGAAACTCTAAAATCGGCTAATAAAGAAAATGAGAAGTATGTTGCCAAAGTTGCGTTTTCAAGTTATTATGAACTTGGCTGCACTATTAATGAAATGTTGAAATTATGTATTTTAGGTATAGAAAACGACGTGCATAAAATTTCAGAAACAGATATAAGAACAACTATTAATCTGCCCTTAATTTTAGAAGTTGTGCACAAGCTTTTTCCTTTGGATGCATTCGAATTTCTGGATGAAATAGATGAAATATTTCTTAAAAAAGTTCAAAATCTAGAAGAATAATCCCGTGTTAACAGTCAGTATTTATAAGGTATTTTACAGCGTTTATTTTTTAATATAGATTTCCCGAATTTTATTTCCGAACGCTTCCGTTTTTTGGACAGCTTTTAATTTGGTCATTTTTTTATTCACCTTAAATGTTCGGATAGTTGGAGTTTGCAAAGTCAAAATGCGTTCATTGTAGGTATAGGAACCAATAATTTTTGTTGGTTCAGCGAGGACATCGTTTTCAATGTCTTCGATCAAAACATAAGTATTGTCTTGATTTAATTGAAGAGTAAAAATTTGTCCAAAACTAAAACCATCATAAGCAGGATCTGTAAAATACCTATGTTCAAAATTACCGATTGGCTTATCTTGTGCATTTGCAACTGCACAAAAAAATAAAAAAAGTAGTAGTGTTTTCAATATGTTTGTTTTTGTTAGTATTTAATGCCTCGCTGCGTAATCTCAAAAGCTTTCGGGATTGATTTTACACTATTCTGCATAGTTTGTTTGAAAATAGAAACATATCAAAGTCTTTGACTTTACACTGATTTATGCTTATCAAAATAATTATTTTAGAATGATTTGTAAAAAGTCGGGAGACTTTTGTGAGATTTATGGTTTTTAAGAACATAAAAATACGCAAAGTCAGAGACGTTTGCGTAGCCTTTTATTAGAGTTCTTCATTGAGCTGGGACAAATTTTTTAATTCGATTATTTCGCGAATAATGAAATCATTTTTTGGAACAAATATAATTTCTGTACCAAATTTAGAGTTTTGACTTAGTCTTATGTTTAAGACTTTTCCTAATATGTTTTGTTCTTCCACTTTTTTAATATCTGATATGGGAATCGCAATCATTTCTTTTTTGTATTCAATTATCATTTTTCTGTTTTCTTTATCTAGAAAAACATTTCTTAATGGAAATAAAAATTTGCTAGCTGCATATACCATCCCATTAATCACAAATAATATAACAATTACCATAAACCAATTTTTACTTAATATTGTAGTATAAAGCATAAATGTTCCTGCGATTATCATCCAGATTGGAAGAATATATTTTTTTAAAAAATGTAAATT